>DASXOK010000358.1:0-8296 GCA_036494425.1 Pseudolabrys sp. | reverse complement strand
TCGATGTGGTCGATCATGCCCTCCACCGTCTCGCAGTTCTCGCAGTCCTTCGCATGGATCTTGTTGTGCGCCAGCCGCACCGACACGCGCGTCAGGGGCAACTGCTTCGCGTCGGCATAAAGCCGCAAGGTCATCGACGTGCAGGCGCCGAGACCTGCGAGCACCAGGTCATAGGGCCCTGGCCCGGAGTCGAGTCCGCCCACCTTCGCCGGCTCGTCGGCCAAAAACCGATGCGGCCCGCTCAACACTTCCTGCTGGAATTTGCTTTGGCGTGTTTCTCGCACGAGCACCGTGCCCGTCTCGACCTCTTCCTCCGTCATGGCTTCGCTTGCATCGATATAGCGCGCGGCCCAGGCGGCGATCACGTTCGCCACGTAGATGGCGTCGCTTCGCTTGCTCAGCAGATGATCGGCGCCGGCGAGCGAGACGAAGCTCTTCGGATGTTTGGCATGCGTGAAGATATACGTGGCGTTGTCGATGCCGACGGTGTCGTCGGTCGGTGAGTGGAACACCAGCAGCGCTTTGTGCAGCGTGATGAGGCATTCGTTCAGCTTCTTCTCGGCGACGTCGTCGAGGAATTCGCGCTTGATGCGGAACGGCCTTCCGACGAGTGACACTTCGACTTCGCCCTGCGCGCGGATCGCCGCGACTTGGTCCTTGAAGAGACCGGTGACATGTGCGGGATCGCTCGGCGCCGCGATGGTCACCACCGCCCCCGCTTCGGGAATGCGATGCGCCGCCGCGAGCACCGCGGCGCCGCCGAGGCTGTGCCCGATTAAGATTGCTGGCGCAGTATAGGCCTCGCGCAAATGGTCGGCGGCGGCGACGAGATCGTCGACATTCGACGAGAAATTCGTGTTGACGAATTCGCCTTCGCTCGCGCCCAGCCCGGTGAAGTCGAAGCGCAGCACGGCAATGCCGCTCATCGCCAGCTGTTCGGCGATACGCTTGGCCGCGAGGTTGTCCTTGCCGCAGGTGAAGCAGTGCGCGAACAGCGCGAAGGCGTTCGGCTTGCCGATCGGCGTGTCGAGCAGCGCCGCGAGCTTCTCGCCCTTGGCGTTGGGGAACTCGAACTTCTCACTGCGCATGGCATGTCCCTCTTCGTCGCTTGGCCAAGCCTACTCTTACACCTGTAGCGGCGTGAGTACCGCTGCCGGCGCGCGCATTGATGGAAAAGTTATCGTCGCGCCGGCAGTGGGTCCGGCACCGACACCATGTAGACATGAAACATGAACACACTGGCGCGTCCAACCAAGGAGATGCCAGTGTCAGGTGAGAGCTCCGGGCGGGAGCCGGATCAATGGCGGGTGCCTGATCAACCACGTGAGCATGGGCGCAATTCGGACGCTCGCAGCTATGCGCTTGGCCACTCGGAAGGCGAACTCAAGCGCCTTGAATACCAGAACAACTACTATCGCGATTTGACTGAAGCGTTCCTTCTGCGCGCGGGACTGTCGCGCGGCTTGCGCGTGCTCGACATTGGCTGCGGCGCGGGCGATACGAGTTTCATGGCCGCCCGGCTTGTCGGCACGTCCGGATCGGTTTTCGGGATTGATCGCTCGCCGGACGCCGTGGCGACGGCAACCCAGCGCGCCGCGGAAGCCGGACTAACCGGTGTGCAGTTTGCGGTGTCCGAACTCGACGCGCTGCCTGGGCGGGCGGAGTTCGACGCGGTCATTGGGCGCTTCGTTTTGATGTACATGCCAGATCCCGCGGCTTCGTTGCGCCAGATCCGCCGTTGCCTTCGCCCCGGCGGCGTCGTGGCGTTTCAGGAAAACGTGATGCGCGCCACCGGCAGCGTGCCGGAACTGCCGCTCTTCACGCAATGCTGCCACTGGATCATCGAAATGTTCGAGCGCAGCGGCGCCGAATCCGCCATGGGGGCCAAGCTTTACGCCAAATTCCTCGCCGCCGGATTGTCTGCACCTCAGTTGATAATGGGAGCGCCGGTGGAAGGCGGGCCACAGGCAATGATCTACGATTATGTCGAACAAGTGCTCCGCAGCCTGTTGCCGCATATGGAGCGCCTCGGCATCGCCACCGCCGCCGAGGTCGACGTCGACACCATTGCCGAACGCTTGCGCAACCAAGCCGTCGAGCAAACCGCGTGTCTCTTCGGACCGCCGCTCGTCGGCGCCTGGACGCGCCTCCCCGCATAGACCCCGATCGGCATCGCAGTGTTCGTCGCAAACCGTTCTGCATGCTAGACTAAGATGACTGCAGACCCGGGCAGGAGCTTGATGACATGAGTCTGGTCGATACCCGCTTCGAACAAGTGTTCCCGATCCTCGATACCGTTCAAATTGAAAATGCCGCACGGTTCGCCAGCGGGGAGGCCGAGACCTTCGCGCCGGGCGCACTCGTCTACGACGTGGGCGTGCGCAATGCCCCATCCTGGCTGGTTTTGAAGGGCGGCATGGAAATCAGCCGCCGCGATGGGCTTCACCGCGTGTCCTCGGTCATCTCGCTCAGCGAAGGCCAGTTCAGCGGCGAAGTGAGCCAGCTTTCGGGGCGCGGCACGCTGGCCACGGGCCGCGCGGGCGCGGAGGGCTGCACAGCGTTGCCCTTCGACGCGGCGCATATCCGCGCGCTGATGATCGGCTCGGCGGAACTCGGCGAAGTGATGATGCGCGCCTTCATCCTGCGCCGCGTCGGGCTGATCCAGGAAGGCGGCGCGGGCTCGCTGCTGATCGACAACGGAACCTCGCCCTGCCTCATCCGCCTGCAGGGATTCCTCGCGCGCAACGGATACCCTTGCACCGTCATGGACGCGAGGGCGGATGAGGACGCGCGTGCGCTCATCGAACGCCTCGGCATTCAGCCGGGCGAATTGCCGCTGCTGGTGTGCCCGAACGGCGATGTCCTCAAACGGCCGAGCAATGCGCAGGCCGGAATGTGCCTCGGCATCACGCCGGTGCTCGATCCGAAGACGGTCTACGACGTCGCGGTCGTCGGCGGCGGTCCCGCCGGTCTCGCCGCCGCGGTCTATGCGGCATCGGAAGGCTTGTCGGTCATCGTGCTCGATCAGCGGGCCTATGGCGGGCAGGCGGGCGCTTCGGCGCGCATCGAGAATTATCTTGGCTTCCCGACCGGGATCTCCGGCCAGGCTTTGGCCGGACGCGCCTTCACCCAGGCACAGAAATTCGGGGCCGAGATCGCCATTCCGCTCGAAGTCACGCGGCTCGATTGCGGCGGGCCGGATCGCTGCGCCGGCGATCCCTTCCGCCTGAACATCTCCACCGGCTGCACCGTACGTGCGCGCACGGTGGTGATCGCCTCGGGCGCGCGCTACCGCCGGCCGGACATTCCGAACCTGTCGGAGTTCGACAGCAACGGCGTCTCATACTGGGCCTCGCAGATCGAGGCGAAGCTGTGCGAAGGCGAGAACGTCGCCTTGATCGGCGGCGGCAATTCGGCGGGACAGGCGGTGGTCTATCTCGCGCCCAAAGTGAAGCACTTGACGCTGGTCGTGCGCGGCAAAGGCCTCGAGGCCAGCATGTCGCGCTATCTGATCGAGCGCATCAATGCGCTGCCCAATGTCGAGCTCAAGACAGGCACCGAGATCGTCGGCCTCGAAGGCCGTAGCACCGGCGGGCTTGCCTGCGCGGTGTTGCGCGAGCGCACGAGCGGTGCGACGTGCAACATGCCGCTGCACCATTTGTTCCTGTTCATCGGCGCCGATCCGAACACGCACTGGCTTGAGAACTGCGTCGAATTGGACGACAAGGGCTTCGTCTACACCGGCGAGCGCTTCGCGGTGTCTGGTATGAGCCGCGGGCCGATGCCGCTCGAGACCAGCATGCCCGGCCTCTTCGCCATTGGCGATGCGCGCGCTGGGTCTACCAAGCGCGTCGGCGCGGCCATCGGCGAGGGCGCCGCGGTGGTGGCGCAGATCCATCAGGTGCTGGCGCTCGCGCCCGTGCAGGCGCAGCAGGCGGCGGAGTAGGACCACGAAGCGCAGATCCCGCTGCGCTTCGTCGTCTCGTCCCTACTTTTTCCCGGCCAACGGCGCGGCGACGCTTACTTGTGCCGGGCCGCGCGGATCGCTTCCGTTCAGGCCGGCGTCCTTGGAGGCCAAGCTCAGCGACGTCATGCTCGGGAACACGTCGTCCCTGAAGATCAGCGCATGCGTCAACGCGGCGCCGAGGTGGGCGAGGAAGGTCACGAAGAGAAGAAGCGCGAGCACCGTGTGCGTCTCGCGCAGCACGGCGAAGAGCTCCGGGCTTTGCGGAGCGATCGGCGGCAATTGCAGGCTGCCATAGAGCACGATCGGATAGCGCGCCGCCGACAGCATCGCCCAGCCGACGAGCGGCACCGCGAACATCAGCGCATAAAGCAGGACGTGCGAGCCAGTCGCCGCGACGCGCTGCCAGCCTGGCATCCCGTCCGGCAAAGGCGGCGGCGGATTGAAAAGCCGGTTGATCAGGCGAATCGCGACCAGAACCAGGATCAGGATGCCCAATGGCCGATGGATCGAGATGAGGCTGTGATACGCCGAGACCGAACTGACCATGCCGATGCCGATGAACAGCATGGCCAGGATCAGGATCGCCATCGTCCAGTGCAGGATGCGCGAAAAGAGCGTGAATGGGCGAAGCTGCGCCATGATCATGAGCCTTTGCCGGTGGCGGAGACTTGAACCGCGCTCGGCGACTTTGTCTCGCCTTCGCGCCGGGTGAACGATTCCGAATAGGCGGCCGATCGCGCGCTCAGCAGCGGGTCGTCCGACGGTGCGATGCCGGAGGGCAGCACCAGCGGGTCGAAATTGATGTCGCGGCAATTATCGAGCTCCTCGGTTGCCGCATGGTCGATCGTGAGCGTCCCGGCATCGACCTGCTCGCGATCGGCGGGCCAGGGGATCGTCGCGTCGTCGGTGACGTCGCCGGGCTTGCCGGCTGTGAGAACCAGATGCCATTGCAGCGGCCCACGCGCGATCCGCTCGATCACGGCATCGAAAAGGTAGTTCTTGTCCGGACTCTTGGCCTGGTCAGGCTGCTCCGGCGCGAATGGCTCGGCCGGGACCATCGACCATCGCACGGGCGTCACGACGCCGTCCGCGTTGATGAAGCGGAACGCGTTGAGGCCGTTGAATTCGGTGTTGGCAAAGCCGGAGGGAAATGGGTGGCTCATGACGATCTTTATCGCCGGCCCGAATTCCGGATGGGCCGCAGTGAAGGCCGCCATCTTCGCCGGGTCCGGCTTGCCCGTCGCCGGATCTGGCTTCGACGCCAGCAACTGATCGTAAAACCCCTCCGGCGTTTTGACGACGAAGACCGGGATGTCGATCATCGCCGTCCGCCACTCTTCGCCCGTGGCCGGCTGGAAGCGCAGGCCTAAGGCGCGCACGTCCGCCGGTCCATCAGCGATGTGCGGATTGCCGCCGGCGAGCGAAAAGCGGCCCTCGACCGGTACGCGGCCGGGCGCGAAGACCGCCGCCTTCGACAAGCGCACGCCCTGACCGTTGCTCACGAAGCTGCCGGTGATGCAGACGCCTTTGGCATGATTGCGCCGGAAGCCGAGATGGATGCCATCCACCTGCTGAAACCTGTCGATGAGCCGCGCCTGACTCAGACGCGCCGGCGAGAGCCACCCGGCGACATAGGCAAAGCAGGCCGCAATGGCGAGAACGACCACGCCGATCGTCGCCAATCTGGCAAGCGCGGCTTTGTTGGACAGGGATCGTAGCTGGTATCGCTGTGATGCCGTTGAATCTTGGGGCAATCGTCCGCTCCTCGACTAGGCGGCAGGCAGGAGTGCCGCCGGGAATTACTTCGGGCGGCCGCAGCGTCGCTGGGAGATTGCTCATCAGAACGCGAAGGCACTCTGGATCGCAGACTCCACCGCAACCCTTACGCCTTCATGTGTCACCGCCTCTATTGACGCTATGCCGCCCGCATTCCCTCCGTCTTGCGGCGGATTGCCGGACTTGTTGTATGATTGTTCTTACGGTGAGGCGCTGCGCGCACTCGTCACGCGCTTGGAATTCGATAATACCTCTCCGCGTCGTGGGCGGGCTTGTCCCAGCCATCACGCGGTATCATTGGCGACGTCAGGCCTCCGGCCCGTCGGCAAAGCTACTTGGTCTGCCATGCCCCTTTGCGCGTTCGTCGACGACCGCGAGAAAGAATGAGATCAGAAGCGACGCAGCAAAAAGCCAGGCGAAGATACTGGCCACGAGCCTGAGCGTGTCGCCATGAGGCGGGGCGCTCCAGACGAGCGCTGCCGTTCCGATGGCCAATGTCAGGAACAGGCAAAGGCCCATGACGGCCATGAGGGCCAGTCTGGTGGTCTCGCGAGAGAAGGCATTCCCAGCCATATCAACCCCCTTTGGCGAGCGCGTATGGCTAAAGTAGCACGTCTCCTCGAGCGAATATGGCAGCAGCACTGACATAAACGGAGGCCCGTTTTCGAGTGTCGCACGAATGAGGTGGCGGCCTTGGACTCGGGCACCCCTTTATCGCGCAGGCTTCCGACGAAATGACCGTTTGGTCTTCCGATGAGGCGGTATCCACATAAAATCAGCGACAGCCGGCAGCCGCTTCTGCCCTTCGTGCGACATTGCGTCTCGGATCATCGGCTTGATCGGCGCCATGAGCAGTCTAGCTCTGCTTACGGCGGGCGAATAAACGGAACCTCTCAATGAACCAACCATCTGCTGCTCGTCGTATTGCCAGCCTTGGCTTAGCTTGCGTTCTTCTTTGGCCGGCCCTCGGCACTGCCGCCGCGATCGCGCAGACCCCCGCACCACCGGAGTCGCCGGCGACCCTCAACGCAATCGATTTCAACTTTGTCGGTCAAGCCAACTTGGGCGCGCCCTTCCAAGTCGACTCCGGACGGCTGGCGGAAAAGAAGGGCACGACCGCGGCGATCCGCGACTACGCTCATCTGATGGTGACCAGCCATATTCCGGTCGTCGACGCGCTGAACGTGATCCTGAAGAAGAAAAACGTCACGCCATCAAGCACGCTTTTGCACGGCGCCTATGATGCGATGATTTTCACGCTCGACGCGGACCACGGCGCGGCTTTCGACCGGAACTACGTAAACGGCCAAGTCGAATATCAAAAGGGAAATGCGGAGTTGTTCGAGCAGGAGATCCAGAATGGCGCCGATCCTGACCTCAAGCTGTTCGCGCGCCAGACCCTGCCGAAGATTCTGGATCATTTGCAACGCGCCGAAAAACTTGCCAGTGCGGCGAATGGACATCTCGCCTCGAAATGAGGCCGCGGCGGCTCCGTCGGTTCGATGGACCGGCGCGCCGTCTTATTCGCCGCTAATATGCTTCCGCCGAATCCGCCGGACGGTCCACCAGATCGCCACCACGGCGATGGGCACGAACAAGGCCGTGGCGACGGGCGTGTCGATGGGGAAGCCTTTTTCGTGCAGGCCGTCCGCCACATGGCCGAACAGGCTGACGACATAATAGCTGATGGCGGCGACCGAGAGGCCTTCCACCGTGGTCTGCAGGCGCAGTTGCAGCCGCGTGCGCTCGTTCATCGACCTGAGCAGATCGCGGTTCTGCCGCTCGAGCTCCACGTCGACGCGCGTGCGTAAGAGATTGGCTGCGCGCGCGAGCTTTTGCGACAGCGTCGCCTGCCGCTCCTCGGTGGTGAGGCAGGTGCGCATCGCGGGCGCCATGCGCCGCGCCAAAAACGACGACCAGGTGGGGAAGCCTTCCACCTGCCGCTCGCCGATGGTCTGCAAGCGAAGCTGCACGATCTCGCTATAGGCGCGGCTGGCGCCGAAGCGGAACATGCTCGCCGCGGCGCCGGCTTCGAGCTCGGCGGCGAGCGCGGTCAATTCGTCGAGCAGGCGGTGATTGTCGCTCAGCCCGCCGGAGCGCTGCATCTCGTCGGTGACTTCGGCGAGCCGCGCTTCGATGCGGCCGATTGACGGTGTCAGCCTTTGCGCCTCGGGGAGGCCGAGCAGCGCCAGCGTGCGATAAGTTTCCAGTTCGACGATGCGCTGCACCAGCGCGCCGGCGCGTTCGCGATCGAGGCCGCGGTCGAGCACCAGCACGCGCACGAAGCCTGACGCATCGGCCTGGAAGTCGGTCGCAAACAAGGCATCCCCGCCGGTGTTCTCCGCCACCGCGAGGCTGGCGCGGTCGAACAGTTGTCCGATGGTCGCGTTCGTTTCGGTGTCGCGCATCAGATGCAGATCGAGCGCGACCAGCACCGGTCCCGGCTGCGGCAGCGCGCTCATCGGTGCGGCGAGCGAAGACGCCCCCGGATGGAACGGCACGTCGCCTTCCGACGGCAACTCCCAGGTGTACGTGGTGAATTCGGAATGCTGC
>DASXOK010000357.1:0-4142 GCA_036494425.1 Pseudolabrys sp. | reverse complement strand
TGATTCCGTCCCTATCGCTCAGGCGTCGCCCCAACCGCGAAAATCTCCGGCGGCGGCCAAGCCGCCAAAGGAGGGCGGATTTGTCTCTTGCCAGTAGGGTCGGGGCAAAGACCTTTTCGGCATTCCTAGCGATACATATCGGGCATGACTGGCCGGGGCGCCGTCTGATGAAGGATTGAGACTGTTAGTCGCTGTTCGCCGCGAGGCGCAGCGCCCCGGGCCATTCGCGCCGCGCGACCAGCTCCGCGACCGTCTTCTTGATCGCGTCGGTGGCGACACGGCCCGCGGCGGACAGCCCTGCATCGCGGCGAAAGGTCAGGGCGAGTGTCGAATGAAGACTGCGGCCGCTGATCGGCACCGCGACCAATTCGCCCCGTTCGGATTGCTTTTGCACCGGCGGCAGCGTCATCACGCCGTGGCCGAGCCCGCCGCGATCAAGTTGCGGGTCAGCGCCGCCCCGTCGGCCTCCATCACCACATTCAATTGGATGCTGTGACGCGCCGCCATCTGTTCCAGATGCTATGAGGACGGGCTGAGCCGATACTTTGGCAGCCCCGAATCAAAGCGAAGGAGCTGCCACTATGCAAACGATTGACACCGTTAATCCTACTATCCTCCTTGCTATCGAACTCAGTGCATCAACGTGGCTCGTCGCCGCCCGCGTGCCAGGGTTGGAGAAGCCACATCTGCATCGGATCGATGGTGGCGACACGGCCGCCTTGTTGGCTCTGATCTCGTCTCTGCGGGCCCGTGCTGCTCGCGGGCTCGACGCGACGATAGGCGTTGTCTGCTGCTTTGAGGCGGGACGTGACGGCTTCTGGCTGCACCGTTTGCTGACGGCACATGGTGTCGTCTGCCATGTTCTTGAACCCACCAGCATTCTCGTCAACCGCCGCGCCCGACGGGCTAAAACGGACCGGCTCGATGCGGAGGGCATGCTGCGCGTGCTTGCGGCCTATCTCCGGGGTGATCACCAAGCCTGCAGCATGGTACGCGTGCCAACACCGGAAGAGGAGGATGCCAAGCGTACGCACCGCGAGCGCGAGAAGCTGGTGCAGGAGAGGCTGCGCATCGAAAACCGTATTGAAGCGCTGCTGTTCACCCAGGGCATTCGGAAAAGGCCCTCTCTTCGTTCATGGGAGCGCGATCTTGCTGTCCTGCGCACCGGTGATGGACGCGAGATACCGCGCCATCTTCGGGCCGAATTGGGTCGCTTGCGCCGACGGTTAGTCATGACCTTGGAGTTGATCCGGGAGGTCGAGGCCGAGCGCGACCAGGCCGCAAAAACCAAGCCGCAGGATCAGAACTGCCACAAGATAGCCGCTCTCTGTCGCATCCAGGGTATTGGCAAGAACTTCGCCGCCGTGCTCACGCGTGAGGTATTCTATCGTTCGTTCGACAACCGCCGGCAGATCGCGAGCTACGTCGGCATCACACCAATGCCCTACCAGAGCGGCGGTATGGATCGCGATCGGCGCATCAGCCGGGCGGGAAACCCGCGCGCAAGGACGACTATGATCCAGCTCGCATGGCTCTGGCTTCGCTACCAGCCTGGCAGCGAGCTGGCAGAGTGGTTCCGCGAGCGCGTCGGCACGTTGGCCGGGCGCACACGTCGGATCGCCATTGTGGCCATGGCGCGCAAGCTGTTGATCGCGCTCTGGCGCTACGCAGAGACGGGGGTAATACCGGCTGGCGCCGAGATCCGCGCGCAGACAACAGTCGCCGCATAGACAGACAGCAATAGCCACCGGCAGCATTCGCCGGCGGCGATACGGGGAGCGCGACCGTCTTCTTCTTTGGTGGTACAACGCCGCCGCGTTTCAGGTGGGTCGCGTCTCGCCGGGGCTACGCCTCGTGCATGAGGCATTATGGTGCGGGACCGTGCTCCGGCCCCGACCGCATGTAAGGTGACGCAGCCGTAGCTGCGAGACTCGATAGCCCCGGACCCGACGACGTGCCGAAGCATTGTCAATCAAGATTGGAGAAGCGAATGCCACAAACCCGTTGACAGCGGAACCCTCATGTAAGGATGAGGCGGCTGTAATGCGGATAGGAGGGAAGGATCAGCGGCAAACGCAGCAGCTCCTTGATGGCGAAACTGCGCCGCTCGCTCTGCCAGCCCGGTGGCGAGACGACGAACATCGCCTCCTGCACCAGCGGAATGATACGCAGCGCCGGGCTCGGCAGAGGATTGTGCACGACGACCGGGTCGGCCTTGTCGGAAACCGCGAGCTCTTGCAAAGCTCCCCCGATCGCCTCGACGACGTGAATGGAGATTTCGGGGTGCGATTGCGCCAGCGCCTTGATGAGGTGGGGCACGATGATGCCGCCGGCCGTCGGTGGCACGGCGATGGCGACATGGCCGGTGACCAGCGCGGTGTCGGCGCTGACGTCTTCCTTGATCTGCCGCAGCGTCTGGATCAGAAATTCGGCGCGCTTGAGAACGATGGAGCCCTCGCGGGTCACCTCGACGCCGCGCGCATGCCGCCGCAGCAGTTTGACGCCTAGTCGCCCGCTTCAACCAATTTGAAAGGATTTGGTGATTCGCTTTCGTGACCAGACGGGTGACGGAGGCAAAGATGGCTGTGAAGGAGATTTCGGTAAAGAAATATGTTGTGCGGCTGAGCGGCGAGGAGCGCGAGCGGCTTGAAGCGCTGCTGCGGAAAGGAAGGAGCCCGGCACAACGCCTGCTGAAGGCGCGGATTCTGCTGAAGGCCGATGTCTCGGAAGCGGGTGAAGGGTGGAGTGACAGCCGGATCATCAAGGCGCTGGAGACCAGCGCATCCATGGTTTACCGGGTGCGCAAGCAACTGGTGGAGGAAGGCTTTGAGGCGGTGTTGAGCCGCAAACCACGGGCGACGCCGGCAGTTGCACGGATTTTTGACGGCGAGAAGGAAGCCAAACTGATTGCCTTGGCTTGTTCCAAACCGCCCAAGGGACGCGCGCGCTGGACCTTGCGGTTGCTGGAGAACAAAGTCGTGGAACTCGGCATTGTCGATCGCGCCAGCGACTCAACGATCGGGCGGACGCTTAAAAAAACTCTCTCAAGCCCCATCGCCGACAGCAATGGGTGATACCGCCCAAGGCCAACAGCGCATTCGTCGCCGCGATGGAAGACGTGCTGGCCGTTTACACGCGGCCGCGCGATCCTGATCGTCCGCTGGTGTGCCTGGACGAGACCTCAAAGCAACTCCTGGCCGAAACGCGCGTGCCGATCCCGATGAAGCCGGGGCGCCCAGCCCGTTGCGATTACGAGTACGAGCGCAACGGCACCGCCAACCTCTTCATGATGTTTGCACCGCTCGAAGGCTGGCGCCATATCAAAGTCACGGATCGCCACACCGCCGTGGACTACGCTTACGTCTTGAAGGATTTGGCCGATCTCCACTTCGCGAACGCCAAGACCATCATTTTGGTCCAGGACAATCTTAACATCCACAGCAAGGCGTCACTCTACGAAGCCTTTCCGGCCGCCGAAGCCAGGCGGTTGGTCGAACGCTTCGAATGGCACTACACGCCAAAGCACGGCAGTTGGCTCGATCTGGCGGAGTCCGAACTCGGCGTCCTGTCGTCCCAGTGCCTCGACCGACGGATTCCCGACAAACAAACCCTCGTCGAGGAAATCGCCGCCTGGGAACACGACCGCAATGCCAACCACACCAAGGCCAACTGGCACTTCACAACCCCCAATGCACGTATCAAACTCAAGCACCTTTACCCTTCAATCTGAATGAATCGGGCGACTAGTTCGCCCTCAAGCTTGCGGATCTGACGGCTGAGCGCCGGCTGCGCGATGCGCAGTTCTTCGACGGCGCGCGACAGGCTTTGCAGCCGGGCGATATAGACGAAGTTTCGGAGCTCCCTGATGTCCATCTCTGGGGCCTCGGCGCGCGTCAGCCCTTCGCCAGCATCTCCACCGCGGCGCCGTGGACGCGCTTGTCGCCGGCGACGACGATGCGGCCGCCGGCCTGGGCCGGGCCGTTTTCCCAGGTCGTGACAATGCCGCCGGCGCCGGTGATGATGGGGATGAGCGGCACGATATCGTGCGGCTTGAGTTCGGTCTCGATGATGAGATCGATCTGCCCGGCCGCCAACATGCAATAGGCGTAGCAGTCGCCGCCATAGCGCGAGAGCTTCACGAC
>DASXOK010000356.1:0-2670 GCA_036494425.1 Pseudolabrys sp. | reverse complement strand
TGATCGGCGGTTATCTTGAAGTCAGGCATGGGTGGGCTCCGCGCTGAGCGTTACGACAAGGCTGGCGAGTATGAGAGTGAGTTCGTTCCTCGAGATCGCGCCTGCGGTTGGCGGCCAACGAGCGGCAGGGAGAGTGGGCATAGAGTCGGGCGCCTCGTAGGAGGTTTTTATCCAGGCTGCCATGCCCTGACGCCGCAAAATCGCCAATCCCGCTCCGGGAACCCGTTGATCACCGAGCATGGCGGCACGTAGACGCTCGTAGGCGTCGACGACACGGCCCGTGCTGGCGGCTACGGAGAGCCGAGCCGTTTTTTTTTGCGCGTGAGCGCCCGCTCCAGACTTCGTCGATGGACGTCTAGCCCGACTTCGCGGATTCGTAGTTGGAAGAGCGGGTTTTACGAATTTTTTAGCTTCGTAAGTATTTGATTTCCAAGATACGCGCTATCTCGGATGGCTCCAAAAAGGCTTGTAGTGAAGACCAACTAAGATTGATCAGGATTCCTGTGGAGTTATTTCTGTGATTTAACATGCGCCATCATGTTCCTGCGGCGAATCGAGCGACGGAAGAACGGCAAGACGCACCTCTATTGGAGCGTCGTCGAGAACAAGCGTCTCGACGGCGGCGGCGTGGTGCAGAGGCACGTTCTGTATTTGGGCGAGATCAATTCGTCCCAGGCGGAGGTGTGGCGCAAGGCGATCGAGGTGTTCGACGCGGACGCGGGCAGCTCTCGGACGCTGGCCTTGTTCCCGGAGGACCGTTGCGAGGTCGCGGTGGACGACGCCTCGGTGGTGCGGCTGCGAATTTCGGAAATGCGCCTGCATCGTCCGCGACAGTGGGGCGCCTGTTGGTTGGCGGGCCTGTTGTGGCGAGAGCTGCAACTCGACCGGTTCTGGGCGGAGCGCCTGCCCGCGAGCCGGAAGCGAACGCGCTGGGATCAGGTTCTGCAAGTGCTGGTCGCCTACCGGTTGATCGAACCCGGCAGCGAGTGGCGGCTGCATCGCGAATGGTTCGGCAAGAGCGCCATGGCCGATCTGCTGGGGGCGGATTTCGGCTTGGCCGAGACGCACAAGCTCTATGCCTGCCACGGCCTGTTGCTCGCCCACAAGGACGCGCTGTTCTCGCATCTGACGGAGCGCTGGCGCGATCTGTTCAACGCCAATTTCGACGTGCTGCTGTACGATCTGACCAGCACCTACTTCGAGGTCAACGCCTCCGATTTGCCCGAGGGCGCCAAGCGCCGCCACGGCTACAGCCGCGACAAGCGGCCGGACTGCCCGCAACTGGTGATCGCTCTGGTCGTCACGCCCGAGGGCCTGCCGCTGGCCTATGAAGTGCTGCCCGGCAACACGGCGGACAGCAAGACGCTGCGGACGTTTCTGAGCAAGATCGAAAAGCAATACGGCAAGGCGCGGCGCGTCTGGGTGATGGATCGCGGCGTGCCCACCGAGGCGGTTCTGGCGGAAATGCGCGCCAGCGATCCGCCCGTGCAATATCTGGTGGGAACGCCCAAGGGCCGACTGAACCGGTTGGAGAAGCATCTGATCGAGAAGCCCTGGCAGAAGGCGAGGGCGGGCGTCGAGGTCAAATTGCTGGCCCAGGACGACGAGCTCTATGTCTTCGCCCAGAGCGCCGATCGCGTCGCCAAGGAACGCGCGATGCGCCGGCGGCAACTGAAATGGCTGTGGGCCCGGCTCGGCAAGCTCGCCGCCATGAACGTGAAGCGCGAAGAGATGCTGATGAAACTGGGCGCGGCGCGCTCGAAGGCGCCGACCGCATGGCGTCTGGTCGAAGTCGCGCTCGACAAGGAGAGCGCCGCGCTGACCTTCTCCCTCAATCGCCAGAAACTGCGAATCGCGAGGCGACGAGAGGGGCGCTATCTGCTGCGCACGAATCTGACCGACAAGGATCCGGCCGTCTTATGGCAATACTACGTTCAACTCGTCGCCGTGGAGGAAGCCTTCAAGAACCTGAAGGGGGACTTGGCGATCCGCCCGATCTTCCATCACGACGAAAGCCGAATCGAAGCCCATATCTTCATCGCCTTCCTCGCCTATGCCCTGCAGGTCACGCTGACGCGCCGGCTGCACGCGCTCGCGCCGGGACTGACCGCGCGCAGCGCGCTGGAAAAGTTTGCCGCCGTCCAGATGATCGACGTCCATCTGCCGACCACCGACGGACGCGAGATCGTGCTTCCCCGCTACACCCAACCCGAGCCCGAGCTGCAACTGCTGATCAACCAACTCAAGCTCACTCTGCCCTCGCAGCCGCCGCCCAAAATCACCGCCGCGGCTCTGGCCCAAATCACTCCCCGTAGTGAAGACCTTTTGCTCTAAATCATTGATTCAACACGCACCGGATCGGCGTTTTTGCCCCAATCCGCGAAGACGGGCTAGTGGCCCGCGTCGTTCAAAATGAGGTCCTTTACACTGTCATTCCCGCGAAGGCGGGAATCCAGGGCCGCAGCACGTCGCTTGCCTCTGGGTCCCCGCTTTCGCGAGGACGACGATGTTGTCGAAGCGGCATCAAAGCGTATTCACCGGACGCACCGGCTTGCCGGCCAAGAAGCCGCGAATGTCCTCCACCGTCTGGGCGTAGATCGTGCGAAAAGCCTCCTCGGTGCCGTATCCCAGATGCGGTGTGAGGATGGCGTTGTCGAGTTTGAGGAACGG
>DASXOK010000355.1:0-2700 GCA_036494425.1 Pseudolabrys sp. | reverse complement strand
CACGTCGATGACCTTGCGGCTTTATGCCGACGCGAAGCAGTTGCCCCTGACGCGCGTGTCGGTGCGGCTGGCGCACAACAAGATCCATGCGAAGGACTGCGAGAACTGCGAGACGGTGGAGGGCATGATCGACCACATCGACCGCGCCATCACGCTGGAAGGCGACCTCACGCCGGAGCAGCGCAAGCGGCTGATGGAGATTGCCGACAAATGCCCGGTGCACCGGACGCTGGAGTCGGAAGTGGAGATCAAGACGGTGGAGCGGGCGGTGTGAGGCGACTCGCGGTGTACCGCCTTCACCTCCCCCGGGGGGAGGGTCGCCGAGCAACGCGAGGCGGGGTGGGGTGACAGTGGGAATGAGAGTTTACTTCCACCCGATCGCGCGCGCAGCCAAGCTTGCGCAAGCGATCGACCTCCCCCCTCCATGGGGAGGTAAAGAAAGAATCAAAAGGCTCGGAAGGCTCACAATCGATTGAGCGAACGAAAGGCTGCGGGCGGGGTTCTGGCACATAAGTTGAATAAGGCCCGGCATGAAGACACACCGCACCAAGCCCAAGAACACTCAAGAGAACCCTCAGGCCGATCCCCGGCTCGTCTGGCTCGCCTCCGTCCTCGCCGCGGCGGTCTTTGTCCTCTACGTGACTCACGTTTAGGGCTGGATGATTCTGCGAGGCGGCAGGCCCCGCCGTCGACGGCTGATGGGCCGCTGCCCGCCAAGCGGAATGCCCCTGTTCCCTATGGCTGGGGAGCATCACCTCACGCGCCCCATTCCCTTGCGACTTGACGCTTTCGGGTGCTGAGGTATCTTAGAACAAATAGTGAACACAGAAATGACGGTGCGTGTGGACGGCTGCCTGTTGGAGGCGGATCGTGACGCATCTTCAGAGGTTTAGACGATGATCGAGGAGCTGCGCCAGCGCCTGCAGGCCCTGCAAAGGCCGCCCGGGATCGACGACGATCCGGGCGTGCTGTCGCTCGGCGTCGAGGCGATCGATGGTGCGCTCGGCGGCGGCCTGGCGCGCGGCGCGCTGCATGAGATCGCCGCCTGCGGCGAGGCGCATCTGGCTTCGGCGACGGGGTTCGTGCTGGGACTTTCCTCGCTCGGAAATAGTGCGGGGGGAGGTGAACTCGTCTGGGTCGCCGAGGACATGGCGCTGACTGAGAATGGCGTGCCTTACGGGCCCGGGCTCGAGGCCTTCGGCCTGAGGCCGGAACGGCTGGTGACGGTTCAGGCCGCGCGCACACGCGATCTCCTCTGGGCAATGGAAGAGGCGCTGCGCTGCCGTGCCGTCGCGACGGTGATCGGCGAGATGCGCGATAGCGAGATCGACGGCGTGGCGGTGCGACGGCTCTCGCTCGCCGCCGCCGAGAGCGGCGCGCTGGCGCTGCTGCTGCGCGCCGCGCCGCCAACGGATGCTTCCACCGCCGCAACGAGATGGATCGTGGGGGCTTCACCCTCCCCTGGAGCGGGTGGCGTGGCTTACGCCGTCTCCCTCATACGCAACCGCCGCGGCCCGACCGGATCATGGATCCTGCAATGGAGTGACATCGATGAGCGCTTCCTCCTCGCAACGCATGCTCAGCCTGTGGCTGCGCCGCTTCTCGACCGACCGCATCGCCAAGTCGCGTAACAGGTCGCGTAGCAATCCGCTGAGACAGACCGCGCCGCTCGTCGTCACCGGCCGGCGCGGCAATGCCGAGCTCGTTGTGGCGGTCGACGATATCGCCGAGCAGCGGGGCCTCTCGCCCGGACTGGCGCTGGCGCAGGCGCGCGCCATGCATCCCGTGCTCGACGTCATCCCCGAGGATGCCGAGGCCGACGCGTCCCTCCTCGAGACGATCGCCGACTGGTGCCTGCGCTACACGCCGCTGGTCGCCTGCGACGCACCCGACGGCTTGCTGCTCGACATCAATGGCTGCGCGCATCTCTATGGCGGCGAGGACGCGCTGGTCGCCGATCTCAGCAGCCGGCTGGAGGCAGCGGGCTTCGCCTTTTCCATCGCCATCGCCGGCAGCATCGGCGCCGCCTGGGCCGCCGCGCATTTCGGAAAACCGGGAAGCCATTCCTGCGGCACCGAGCGTAAATTGCTCGCGCCGCTGCCGCTCGCGGCGCTGCGGCTTGCCCCCGAAACGGTGGCCTCGCTCGCCCGCGTCGGCTTGAAGCGCATCGGCGACATCATCGACCTGCCGCGCGCCCCGCTCACCGCGCGCTTCGGCGCGGAGCTGCTGCGCCAGCTCGATCGCGCGCTCTGCATAGAACTCGAACCGCTGACGCCGCGGCTGCCGGTGGCGCCTTATGTCGCCGAACAGCGCTTCGCCGAGCCGATCGCGCGCGAGGAAGACGTGCTGGCGATCACCGCGCGGCTGGCTGCGCGGCTCAAAGTGGCGCTGGAGCGGCGCGGCGACGGCGCGCGGCGTCTCGAGCTGACGCTGTTCCGCACCGACGGCGCGGTGCGCCGCATCGCCGCGGGCACCTCGCGGCCGTTGCGCGATCCGGACGACATCCGCGCGCTGTTCGTGGAACGGCTGGCGGCGCTCGCCGACACGCTCGATCCCGGTTTCGGCTTCGACATGGCGCGGCTGTCGGTGACGGTGGCCGAGCCGTGCGCGCCCGAGCAGATCGGCATCGGCGGACGCGAGGATGCGGCGGCGATCGGCCGCATGATGGATCATCTGAGTGCGCGGCTCGGCAGCCAGCGC
>DASXOK010000354.1:0-1902 GCA_036494425.1 Pseudolabrys sp. | reverse complement strand
GCTTTCGTACAGGATGCCGAGGATCAGGTAGACGACCACGAGCGCGGCCAGGATCAGCATCGGCACGGTCGACAGCGAATCCTGGAACGCCTGCGCGTTGCCCTGGAACGTCGTGTTGATCGTGGCGGGGACATTCAGCTCAGCTTTCGCACGATCGATCGCCTCGGTCGCCTGGCCGAGCGCCGTCCCTTGCGCGAGATTGAAGCTGATCGTGATCGCCGGGAACTGCCCCTGGTGGCTGATGGACAGGGGCTGGATCGGATGCGTCGTCCACTTCGCGAAGGCCGCAAGCGGGACCTCGCCGCCGGTCGTCGGCGAGTGCAGGAAGATCCGCTGCAGCGTGCCCGGATCGCCCTGGAGCGACGGCAGCACCTCCATGATCACGTAGTAGCTCGATAGCTGCGTGAAGTACTGCGCGATCTGGCGCTGGCCGAACGCATCGTAAAGCGTGTCGTCGATCATCTGCGCCGTGAGGCCGTATTGCGATGCCCGGTCACGGTTGACCTCCAGCGTCAGCGTCGTCCCGTCCGTCTGCTGATCGGTGGCGACGTCGCGCAGCTCGGGCAGGCTCTTGAGCTTGTCGAGCATCTTCGGCGCCCACTCGTTGAGCTGCGCCACGTCCGAGCCCTGCAACGTATATTGGAACTGCGTGCGCGAGGCGCGGCCGCCGACGCGGACATCCTGCGCGGCCTGCAGAAAAAGCCGCGCACCCTCGATCTTTTCCGACTTGGCACGCAGCCGCGCGATCACCTGGTCCGCGTTCGCGGTCCGTTGGGCGCGCGGCTTCAGCGCGATGAACATGCGGCCCGTGTTGGGCGGATTGCCGTTGCCGCCCATGAACATGGCGAAGTGGTCGACCGCCGGATCGCTTTTGACGAGTTCACCGAGCTGCTGCATGTGCTGCATCATTTGCTGCGGCGACGAGTCTTGCGATGCCTCGGCGATGCCGGTGAGCAGGCCGATATCCTGCTGCGGGAAAAAGCCCTTGGGGATCACCACGAACAGGTAGACGGACAAAGCCAATGTCGCGAAGAACACGCAGAGCGTAATGAACCGGAACCGCAGCACGACATCGAGGCCGCGCTCGTACGTATGCAGCAGGGCGTCAAAGGCGCGCTCGCTCCAGGCGTAGAAGCGGCCGTGATGCACCTCGCGCGGCGGCCTGAGGAAGCGTGAGGCCATCATCGGCGTCAGCGTCAGCGACACGAAGGCCGAAACGATGATCGTCATAGCCAAGGTGACCGCGAATTCGCGGAACAGGCGGCCGATGATGCCGCCCATCAGCAAGAGCGGGATCAGAACCGCGATCAGCGAAATACTGATCGAGACGATGGTAAAGGCGATCTCGCGCGAGCCGCGCAAGGCAGCATCGAACGGCGATTCGCCTTCTTCGACGTAACGCGTGATGTTCTCCAGCATCACGATGGCGTCGTCGACCACGAAGCCGACCGCGATCGTCAAGGCCATCAGCGAGAGGTTGTCGAGGCTGTAGCCAAAGCCCCACATCAGCGCGCAGGCCCCGAGCAACGCGAGCGGCACGGTTATGCTCGGGATGATGGTCGCCCAGACGCTGCGAAGGAATAAGAAGATCACCATGACGACCAGCGCGATGGTGAGCAGCAGCGTGAATTGCACGTCCGAGACCGCGGCGCGAATGGTCTGAGTGCGGTCGCTCACGGTGAAGATGTTGATCGCCGGCGGCATCGCGGCGCGCAGCCGGGGAAGCGCCGCCTTGATCTTGTCCACCGTGTCGATGACGTTGGCGCCGGGCTGCTTGAAGACCACGAGGATCACGCCGCGTTGGCCATCGGCCCAACCGGCTTGGGTCGTGTCCTGCGGGCCTTCCACCGCCTGTCCGATGTCGCGCACGCGCAACGGCGCGCCGTTCTTGTACGCGACGAT
>DASXOK010000353.1:0-5470 GCA_036494425.1 Pseudolabrys sp. | reverse complement strand
GCCGCCCCCGAACCCAAGGCTGCGCGTCCGGCACAGCACGCGGCGGCTCCAGCACCGACGCGCCGCGCCGCTCCCGCTCGCACCGCTGCGCCGCGCAACCCGGTCGGCCGCATGCAGACCGCGCTCGCCACCGCGCTCGATGCCGATGAGTGGAAAGACTTCTGATGTTCAGGAAGGCCCCAGGAGGGGCTACCGCTCTCGCCGCCAGCGAGCCGTTAGTCGCCCCACCACGTGAGTTTGATTTCTCGGATGACGATTTCCGGGCGTTGATCAAGCTCGCCTATGAGCACGCCGGCATTGCGCTGTCGGAAAGCAAGCGCAACCTGGTCTACAGCCGGCTGTCACGCCGCTTGCGCACGCTCAAGATGGGCTCTTTCCGCGAATATCGCGAGTTCCTGCTGAGCGAAGCGTCCGAGATCGAAAACTTCATCAATTCGATCTCGACCAATCACACGAAGTTCTTCCGCGAAGACCACCACTTCGATCATTTCCGCGCCCGCGTGGCGGTGCCGTTCTCGCAATCCGTCGGATCGGCTGGCAGAGCGAGCTTGCGTGTCTGGTCAGCCGGCTGCTCGAGCGGCGAGGAGCCTTATACGATCTCGGTCGTTCTCAAGCGCGAGCTGCGCAGCTTCATCAACCGCGATGTGAAGATCCTGGCGACCGATATCGATACCGATGTCCTGAACAGGGCATCGCGTGGCGAATTCGCGCCCAACACGATCGACGACGTTCCCAAGCCCTATCTCTCGTTCTTCAAGCACGCGACCATCGACGGCAAGGAGAAGGTCGTCATCGACGACGACCTGCGGTCGATCATCGCCTTCCGTCGCCTCAATCTAATGGATCCCTGGCCGTTCCGCGGCCTGTTCGACGCCATCTTCTGCCGCAACGTGATGATCTATTTCGACGGGCCGACTAAGGCGAATCTGATCGAGCGCTTCGCCAATCAGATCAAGCCGGGCGGTTGGCTCTACATCGGTCATTCGGAATCGCTTACTGGCACTCACCCCCAACTGCGCGCCGTTGGCCGCACGATCTATCGGAGGAGTGAGTGACGGTCGGTGCGGCGTTGCAGCAGCCGAGCACCGGCGACGCAGGCATGCACCCCGTCACCGGACGGCGGATCTATGACGCACAGGGTGCGGCATGGATGGTCAAGATATTTCCCGGCGAGTTCTACATCACCAAGAAGCTCGACGAGGTTCTCGTCACCGTTCTGGGATCCTGCGTCGCCGCCTGCATTCGCGATTCCGTCGCCGGGATCGGGGGCATGAACCATTTCATGCTTCCGCAGCACAAGTCTGGCGCCTGGGGGCTCGATTCGCGATCGGCGCGGTTCGGCAACTTCGCCATGGAGAAGCTGATCAACGAGCTGATCAAGGCAGGTGCCTCGCGCGACCGCATGGAAGTGAAAGTCTTCGGCGGCGGCAACGTCACCGATACGAGCAATGCCATCGGCAGCGACAATGCCGAGTTCGTCTTGCGCTATCTGGAGGCCGAGGGCCTGCGCTGTGCCGCCCAGGATCTCGGCGGCGTGCTGCCGCGGCGCATCCACTACTACCCTTCGACCGGCCGCGTGGTGCGCAAGCTGCTTGGAGTCAACGACACGTTCGCAGTTTCGCGCGAGGAGAGCGATTACGGTAGCCGCCTGTCGGCGCGCAAGAGCGCGGGTGGCGAAATCCAACTGTTTGGGGACACCTGATGACCAAAGTGAACGCCCCGGTCCGCGTTCTGATCGTCGACGACTCCGCGCTCATGCGTCAGGTGCTCACAACGCTGCTGTCCGCCGATCCGGACATCGAAGTTGTCGGCACAGCACCCGATCCGCATGTCGCCCGTGAGCGTATCAAGGCGCTCAATCCCGATGTTGTCACGCTCGACATCGAGATGCCGCACATGGATGGCCTCACGTTCCTGCGCAAGATCATGACACTGCGTCCGACACCGGTCGTCATGGTCTCCACACTCACGCAGGCCGGTGCCGAGGTGACGCTGGAAGCCCTAGAGATCGGCGCTGTGGATTTCGTGGCGAAGCCGACCGTCGATCTGGCCAGCGCTAAAACGGGTCTCGCCACCGAGCTTCAGAACAAGGTCAAGGCCGCGGCGCGCTCGCGCGTCGGCGTCCAGCGGCGCATCGCGCCGATCCAGCGCAAGGTGCAGCCGCGGCGCTCCGGCAGCCGCGCCGACAGGATCCTCGCGATCGGCGCGTCGACCGGCGGCGTCGAGGCGCTCAAGACCGTGCTCATGGGCTTGCCGGCCGATTGCCCGCCGACGCTGATCACGCAGCACATGCCGCCGCGCTTCACGGCAGCGTTCGCCGGACGGCTCAATCGTGAATGCCCGATGACTGTGTCCGAGGCGACGCATGAAGAGGTGATCGAACCGGGTCACGTCTACATCGCGCCGGGTGCCTACCATCTGCAACTCGGCCGCCGCAACAGCAAGCGCGTCTGCCTGCTGAGCGAAGCGCCTCCCGTCTCTGGCCATCGGCCATCGGTCGATGTGCTGTTTCATTCTTTCGCGCAAATCGCCGGCAACGCGGCCGTCGGCGTGATCTTGACTGGCATGGGCAAGGACGGCGCCGATGGCCTGCTGGCGATGCGCAATGCAGGCGCCGTGACGCTGGGCCAGGACGAGGATTCCTCGTTGGTCTACGGGATGCCGCGCGCGGCTTTCGAGCGTGGCGCGGTGATGCGGCAGTTTTCGCTCTCGCATATGGCCGACGCGATCCTCGACGCCTGCGAGGGCAGCGCCGAAGGTGCACGGCACGGCAACTCGATCGACGCAGCGTAAGTTTCGGACCTGGGACACCAAACGGACAGCGCATGGATATGCAAGCCGATAGCGACATGGGGCTCAAACTACCGGCCGTCCTCGATCTCACCGCGGCGGACGCCTTACTCGAGACGCTGCGCAACCGCGTGGTTCCGCACGTTCCTTTCCGGCTCGATGCTTCGGACGTCGAAACGATCACCCTTCCGTGCATGCAGGTCATCCTGGCCGCGCGCGCAAGCAATGACCTGTTGACGATCGAGAACCCATCCGAGCCCTTCGTCAGCGCGTTTGCCGATCTCGGTCTGAGCTGGGGCGCTGTCCGGGCGCGCGAGATGGTCCAGTCGATGCCGGCGGCAACTGCGGGACCGGCCTTCGAGCCGGCTGTCGATCAAAGCGAGCCCTGCTCTGACCTTCCCATACATGAGCCTCCGATGACCAAACGCATTTTGACGATCGACGACTCCAAGACGATCCGCGACATGCTCAAGTTCACGCTGGTTGACGCCGGGTTCGAAGTGCTCCAGGCGGTTGACGGCCAGGACGGCGTGGAAGTGTTCGCCAAAGAGCCAGTCGATCTCGTCATCACCGACATCAACATGCCGAAGATGGACGGTTACGATGTCATTCGCCACATCCGCGGCAACGCGGGGAATAAGAGCACGCCGATCCTCGTGTTGACTACCGAAAGCGAAGTCGAGAAGCGGAACATCGCGCGCGAAGCGGGAGCGACCGGCTGGATGGTGAAGCCGTTCGATCCGGAACAGATGGTCGCCACCATCAACAAAGTCGTGCGCTGAGCGCCCGGGGGAATTGGGGTAGGGGCATGTCGAGCTTAGACCAACTGAAGCAGACGTTCTTTGACGAATGCAGCGAAGCGTTGCAGCAGATCGAGGCCGGTCTCACCGACCTTCGTGAAGGCCACGGCGACGACGATACGATCAACGCCGTGTTCCGCTCGGTGCATTCGGTCAAAGGCGGCGCCGGCATCTTCGGCTTCGAAGGCCTGATCAAGTTCGCGCATGTCTTCGAAACGGTGCTCGATGCGATGCGCAGCAGCAAGCTGGCGGCGACGCAGGAGATCGTCGACGTCCTCTTGCCGGCCAACGACGTCCTCTCTGACCTGATCGCAATGTCGCGCGCGGGCGAGGCGATCCCCGCCAATCACGGCGGCGAGTCCCATGCCGCCCTCGATCGGCTGCTGGGACAGGATGCGGGAAACGGAGAGGACGACGACAATACGCCGGCCGAGGACTTCGCCGACCTCGATTTCATGCCGATTCGCTCTGACGCCTTCGATGCGCCGGAGGAATCCGCCGGCGGTCAAAGCTTCCGAATCGTCTTCCGTCCAGGCCCGGACCTGCTGAAGCGCGCGAACGAGCCGCTGTACATCATTCGCGAGCTGAGGAAGCTCGGCAAGCTTACACTGCTTGCCGAGACGGATCGGCTCCCATCGCTAGCCGAACTCGAGCCCGACCGACCCTATATCGGCTGGACCGGCACGTTGGTCACCACAGCCGGACGCGAGCAGATCGAGGAGGTCTTTGAGTTCGTGGTAGGCGATTGCGAGCTCGACATCGCGGTCGATATGGCCGCGTTGCCCCCAAGCATCGATCCCGAGCCGCAGCCGTTACCGGTCGCTGCTGCGCTGGCGGCCCCGGCAATTGCGCCTTTGGCCGTGCATCCCGCGCCGAGCATCGTTCCTGCGGCCGCCGCCGACGAGCCGGCGCCGCCGCCGCGTGCCGCCGCTCCCAAGCAGGTCGCGACCACGATGCGCGTCGAGCTGGAGAAGATCGACCGCGTCGTCAACATGGTGGGTGAGCTCGTGATCGCCCAAGCCATGCTGGGCCAGATCGTCCACGGTCTTCCCGAGGAGTCGAGCAGTCGCTTGGCGCAGATTCTCGACGAGGTCATTCATCACACGCGCGAGCTCAAGGACAGTGTGATGTCCATGCGCGCGCAATCGATCGGCGCCGTGTTCCAGCGCATGCCGCGTCTGGTGCGCGAACTGGCCACCAAGACCGGCAAGAAGGTCCGCCTTGAAATGCACGGCGAGAACACCGAGGTCGATCGTTCGATCATCGAACGTCTCGGCGATCCGCTCACCCACATCATCCGCAATTCAATCGACCACGGCATCGAGTCCCCGCAGGACCGGCTCGCCGCCGGCAAGTCCGACGAGGGAACCATCCGGCTCGCCGCGGAGCATCGGGGCGGCCGTATTGTCGTCGAAGTCCGCGATGACGGCGGCGGCATCGATCCGGATCGCGTGTTGAAGAAGGCGAAGGCCAAAGGTCTGATCAGTCAGGATGCCGTGCTCACCGAAGACGAGATCACCAATCTCATCTTCCTGCCGGGCTTCTCGACCGCCGAAACGATCTCGGACATTTCCGGCCGTGGCGTCGGCATGGACGTGGTCCGGCGCAACATCCAGGACGTCGGCGGCCGTATCTCGCTCAAGTCGGAACGCGGCCGAGGCATGACGCTACAACTGGCGCTGCCGCTGACGCTGGCGGTCATGGACGGCATGGTCATCAAGGTCGGCGGGCAGACCTACGTGCTGCCGATGTCGGCCATCGTCGAATGCCTGCGTCCGTCACGCTCGGACATTCACAATCTGCTGGGCGGGCGCGGGATGCTTCGCCTGCGCGGCAATCTGGTGCCGCTCGTGCACCTGTGCGACCTGCTCGACCTCGGC
>DASXOK010000352.1:0-12354 GCA_036494425.1 Pseudolabrys sp. | reverse complement strand
CATGATGCCGAGTAGCGCCTGCGCGCGGACGTGCCCCTGTTCGCCCGCGAGGCGAAAGAAAATCCGCGCCCGCTTCATGTCGGGCGTCACGCCGAGGCCCGCATAAGACATCACGCCGAGGTAGAACTGGGCCGAGGCGAGCCCTTGCTCCGCAGCGCGCCAGAACCAAGTGGCCGCCTCGGCATCGCTCTCAGGTACGCCGCGGCCGCTGAAATAGGACAGTCCGAGGCAGTACTGCCCGTACGGCTCTCCCTGCTCGGCCGCCCGGCCGAACCACCGCGCAGCCTCCCGGTCGTCCTGGGCGACGGTCTGACCGTGATGGTACAGCAGGCCAAGAATGACCTCGGCCAACGGCGCGCCGTCCCGTGCCCGGTCGTGCAGGGTCTGCAGAGTCTCAGGGGAGGCCTCTGCCGATATTTGACCGGCGCCGTCGCAAACCGCGACGCCAACGGCGGCCGCTTCTCCGTCTCCTTCGACGGATTGCACCAGCGGGAACGTCGCAGGGACGCCGCCCTCGCCGATCAACAATGCCGAATCAAATGTGGCCGACGATCCGATCCGCTTGGAAGACGCCGTAGCCATCGATGGGAGCTCCCTTGAGGGGGCTGTTTTTCTGATCGCGATACCCGCCCGCCCGGTCCGCTAGGAGGGCATTGTAATCATGGCGGCGGGGATAAATGCAGCGCGACAGCATGGGTACTCGAAGTTTTGTCTCAATGCGCCGAGGCCGGCGTGCCGAAGCGTGGCCCCGTCGTGCTGGACGCGAGAATCGCCCTGCGGCGGCGCGGGACGCCGCCGCTCCGGCGGTTAATAGATTGAAATATAAGATAAATTAGATTGGTGCGGCCGAGAGGACTCGAACCTCCACATCTTGCGATGCTAGCACCTCAAGCTAGTGCGTCTACCAATTCCGCCACGACCGCATGGGGATGTGGGCGTAAGGGTCGAAACCCCGGCGCCCAAGACGGCGCAGGATGTAACAAATAGAATCTGGGGGTACAAGGGCCGAAAAGCCCTCGCCGCCGCGGCCTGCGTGGAAATTTTTGCGCTCGATCAAACCTTTGGACGGCGGACCAAAACTGCCTCGGCAACCCGACAAAGGCTCCCTAGATAGAGGCGCTGCCCGGCGGCTCAGCGCATATCGGGCGGACGCGGCAGGAGCTCGTCGACCTCCACCGCGATGCGGTTGCCATTGACCACAACCGTACCTTTAGCGACGGCGAGATTGTTGGCCAGAATGTTGACGGCATCGTCCTCCGAGGCGTCCAATTCAATGATGGCGCCGCGGCCGAGCCGGAGCACCTGGTGGATCGGCATAGAGGTGGTGCCCAGCACCACGGTGATATCGATGGCGACCTTGTCGAGTGTGGCCACGTTTACTTCCTGTTGTGCCGCGCGCAGGTGGCGGCGACGGCAGGTCATCATGGTATGGTGAACGAGTGGTTAATATTCGCGACGAACTAACGGTTGGGATGCCCGCAGCGGCCGGCTCGGCGTCGGTCGAATGGCGCGTGAGCGACACACTTGTGCCTTACGAGGCTACGGTCGCAACGATGGAGGCGCGCGTCGCCGAAATCGCCACCGGCCGCGCGCGCGAGCTCGTCTGGCTGCTGGAGCACCCGCCCCTTTACACCGCCGGCACCAGCGCCCATCGCGAGGACGTGCTGGAGCCGCGCTTCCCCGTCTTCGAGACAGGCCGCGGCGGGCAGATGACCTATCACGGTCCCGGCCAGCGGGTCGCCTACGTGATGCTCGACCTGCGGCGGCGCGGCCCCGACGTGCGTCGCTTCGTCGCCACGCTTGAGGAATGGCTCATCCGCACCCTCGCCGGCTTCAACGTGCGCGGCGAGCGGCGCGAGGACCGCGTCGGCGTCTGGGTGCGCCGCCCTGACAAGGGCCAGGGCTACGAGGACAAAATCGCCGCCATCGGCATCCGCGTGAAGCAATGGGTGACGCTGCATGGCCTCGCGCTGAACGTCGAGCCGGAGTTGTCGCATTTCGGCGGCATCGTCCCCTGTGGTGTGCAGGAGCAACGCTACGGCATCACCAGCCTCGCCGACCTCGGACACCTCGTCATGATGCCGGAGGTGGACATGATCATGCGCAGGGAATTCGCGCCGCTGTTCGGCGCGACGGACGATCAAGCGTCCCGCAGTACCGAGAACAATTCGCCCGCGTGGCGCAGTGCAAATTCGGCGTCTGTGCCATCACGCTGATCGATCGCATCGACGCGCGCGTTGAAGGGCCCGCGCCGGCAAACTTCGATCACCGCTTTGACCGCCTCCGGCACGCCTGCAAGCACAGCCTCCACCGAGCCATCCTTGCGATTCCGCGCCCAGCCTTCCACGCTGCGCTTGAGCGCCTCGCGTTCGACGAAAGCGCGATAACCGACGCCCTGCACCCGGCCGCGCACGCTGAGGTGACGAACGACCTGCGCGCTCATGCGATCTCTCCCACATCGATGACACGACAGCCTGTCCAGCGCGACACCGACCACCGCTCCAGCGAACGCACGTAGCGCTCTGGCAGTTTCCAGGCGCGCGCGGCGGCGGCGCACAACTCGACGTAGCCCGGCCGCGGATTGCCTTCCACACGCCGGCGCAGCAAATAGATCATCGCCGACATACGTCGCGCGTCGCGCAGAACTGGAAGGGTGCGCACGCCGTAAAGGCCTTTGTGCAGGAGTTCATAGGCATGCAGTGCGGCGATGTCACGCGGCGACAGGCGCCACAGTACGCCGTGCACTCTGTTCCCCGCGCTCACTCTCACTGAGCCCCATCCTTCGAACCCGATGAAGAAACGATAGCCGTCGAGCCGCGCCGGCCCGATGGCGCGGGCGTCCGGGCAACGCCCCATCATCGCGGGGCTATTCATGTTGGAGCCGTAGGCAAAATAGAGGGTCATGCCTCAGCAATAGTGCGCCGTTTGCCGTCGCGGAAGCGCGGCGCGGCCGGTGTGTGCAGGCTAGGAACCGACCATGTTGCCGCCGTTCGGATGCAGCACCTGCCCGCTGATGTAGGATGCTTCATCGCTCGCCAGGAACACATAACACGGCGCCACCTCGTTCGGCTGCGCCGGCCGCTGCATCGGGGCGCTTGAGCCGTGCTTGGCGACATGCTCCGGCTCGAATGAGGCCGGGATGAGCGGCGTCCAGATCGGCCCCGGTGCCACCGCGTTGACGCGAATGCCGTCTTTGATTAGCGCCTCTGCAAGCGAGCGCGTCAGCGTGACGATGGCGCCTTTGGTCGCCGAATAATCGAGCAGTGTCTTGTGTCCCTGGTAAGCGGTGATCGACGTCGTATTGATGATGGTCGCTCCTTCGTCCATGTGCCGTAACGCGTGCTTGGCCATGAAGAAGAAACTGAAAACGTTGGTGCGGAACGTGTGCTCGATCTGCTGTGCGTCGATCTCGCGGACATCCTCGGTCTCGTGCTGCTCTCCGGCATTGTTGACCAGGATGTCGAGTTGGCCGAACTGTTCCACAGTGGCATCGACCGCCGCTTCGCAAAATGCCTCGTCGCCGACGTCACCCGGAAGCAGGATCGCTTCGCTGCCCTCGCGCTTTACGGCCTCGCGCGTCTCATTGGCATCTTTGTGTTCGTCGAGATAGACGATCGCGATCTTCGCGCCTTCGCGCGCCATCGCGACCGCGACCGCACGGCCGATGCCGCTGTCGCCGCCGGTGATCAGCGCGACTTTGCCCTTGAGCTTGCCAACCCCAGGATACTTCGGTTCGTAATCCGGCTGCGGACGCATCTCGCGTTCAAAGCCCGGCTGACGTTCCTGCTTTTGCGCAGGCATCTGCGAGACGGTCATGGAACCTCTCCGCGAATAGTCTCACCAAGCGAACGCGAAGCGGCGCCAAAGCGTTCCTGCGTCAGGTGAAATGCCTCAGGCGAATTCGAGGATGACGGCATCCACTGCCAGGCTGTCGCCGGGCTCCGCGTTGATCTTTTTCACCGTGCCATCTATCTCGGCGCGCAGCACGTTTTCCATCTTCATGGCTTCGACCACCGCGACGGTCTCGCCGGCTTTGACCTCCTGCCCTTCCTTCACCGCGATCGACACGACCAGCCCCGGCATCGGGCACAGCACCTGCTTGCCGGTATCGGCCACTTTCTTTGCCGGCATCAGCCGCGCATAGCTGGCCTCACGCTCGGTGTAGACGTAAGCCTTCGTCTCGATGCCGCGGTAGCTAAGCGCGAAGCCGTTCGGGATCGTGCGCACCTGCACCGCGACCGGCTTGCTGTCGATGGTGCCGGTCCACAGCGGCTCGCCGGGCTTCCAGCCGGAATGCAAATGGCGCACCCCGGCACGTCCAGAGCCGTCAAAGCGCACGTCGATGTTGCCGTTCACGCGCCGCACCTCGAGGTTGATCTCCTGCTCGCCCAGCCACACCGCGCGCTGGCTCTCGCGCGTGACGCTGCGTCCGCTCATCTGTCCTGAAATCTGCCGCTTGCGCTCGCCGAGTACGTGATCGATGGCCGCCGCCACCGCCGCCAACACTTCGGCGCGCTCGCCTTCGGGCGCTTGTGGATGAAAGCCGTCGCGAAACTCTTCTGCGATGAAGCCGGTGGAGAGCTTGCCCGCGCGCCAGCGCGGGTGCGCCATCAGCGCCGAAAGGAATGGGATATTGTGGCGGATGCCGTCGACGACAAAGGCGTCCAGCGCATCGGCCTGCGCCTCGACCGCATCGAGCCGGTTGGACGCGTGCGTGACCAGCTTGGCGATCATGGGATCGTAATAGAGCGAAATCTCCCCGCCTTCGCAGACGCCGGTATCGTTGCGCACGGTCACGCCGTGCGTGCTGCGCTCGGCCGGCGGACGGTAGCGCGTCAACCGCCCAGTCGAGGGCAGAAAGTTGCGATACGGGTCCTCGGCATAGACGCGGCTCTCCACCGCCCAGCCGGTGAGTTTCACGTCGCTCTGCTTCAGAGCCAGATTCTCGCCGGCGGCGATGCGGATCATCTGCTCGACCAGATCAATGCCAGTGACGAGTTCGGTCACCGGATGCTCGACCTGGAGCCGCGTATTCATTTCCAGGAAGAAGAAACTCTTGTCCTGTCCGGCAACGAATTCAACTGTACCGGCGCTGTCGTAGCCGACGGCCTTCGCCAGCGCGACCGCCTGCTCGCCCATCGTCTTGCGCGTGGCCTCGTCGAGCAGCGGCGACGGCGCTTCCTCGATCACCTTCTGATTGCGGCGCTGGATCGAGCATTCGCGCTCGCCGAGATAGATGACGTTGCCGTGCTTGTCGCCAAGCACCTGGATCTCGATGTGGCGCGGATCGACGATGAATTTCTCGATGAACACGCGGTCGTCGCCGAACGACGATTTCGCCTCCGAGCGTGCGCGGGCAAAGCCCTCCACCACTTCCGCCTTCGAATAGGCGATACGCATGCCTTTGCCGCCGCCGCCGGCCGAGGCCTTGATCATGACCGGATAGCCGATGTCGTCGGCGATCTTCATCGCCTCGACCTCATCCTCGATCACGCCGAGATGGCCCGGAACGGTCGAGACCTTTGCCGCCGCGGCCGCCTTCTTGGACTCGATCTTGTCGCCCATGGCGGCGATGGCCTTGGCATTCGGCCCGATGAAGACGATGCCGGCGGCCTCAAGCGCCTTGGCGAAGGCCTCGCGCTCGGACAGGAAGCCGTAGCCCGGGTGGACCGCCTCGGCGCCGGAGGCCTTACAGGCGGCCAGGATTTTGTCGATGACCAGATAGCTTTCGGCTGCGGGGGGTGGGCCGATGGCGATGGCGGTATCGGCCATTTCGACATGGAGCGCGTCCTTGTCGGCGTCCGAATAGACGGCGACCGTTTCGATGCCCATCTTGCGCGCCGTTTTGATAATCCGGCAGGCGATTTCTCCGCGATTGGCAATCAGGATTCGCTTGAACATGCTGACCCTTAAGTCCCCACCTCGCCGGCATTCGGCACTTTGCGGCAGCGCAGCGAAAAGTCAATTCTCAGCGCAACCCTAGGGCGAGCGTCGCCCAAAGCGCCGCCACCGCCACCAGCCAGCAACCGGCGGTCATGATCGCCACCTCTAAGGCGAACCGCCCGCGCCCGATCACAGCGCTGATGGCGAGCTTGGGGAGCATATTGCTAGCCACCGCCGCCAGAATTGCGAGGCCAGCACCTTGTGCGCTCAAAGGCTGCGGCACCAGGCGGGACACGGAAATCGTGACGGCGTCCACGTCGGCGAGGCCCAGCCCGACGGCACCGATCAGCGCGCCGTTGCTGCCGAAAGCCTCTCCGACGGCCCCGCCAAGCATCATAACGGCCCCGAGGAAGACCGCGAAACCGACCACCGGCCAGAAGCTGAAGGGGTTCTCAAACTCTATCGATTTCCCACCTTTGCTGTCCCCCTGCCAATAGACCGCAAGGATCGCATAGACCGCCGCAATCAGGGTCGCCGCGCCCAGCGGCGGCGCGACCAGAACGAGCAACCCCGGCTTTAAAGCTGCGACGATGACGATCACGCGCACAAACGATACCGCGTTGGCAATCGCCACACCGGCGGAAAGCAGGCGTGGCGCGCCCTCACCCGCCGCCGCACGGCGCGCATTCGTCGTCGCTACCGCGGTCGAGGACACAAGCCCCCCAGCCAATCCGGCAAACAGCACGCCGTGTTCGGCGCCGAGCAACTTCACCGCGCCGTAGCCGAATAGCGATACGGCCGCAAGGACAATGGCGATGAACCAGACTTCGCGCGGATTGACCCCGCCATAAGGCCCGATGGAGGTGTCGGGCACGACCGGCAGGATGATGCAGGTCATCGCCAGCAAGACCAGTACCGAGCGAAGCTCAGGCCAAGTGATGCGCGCGACGACAGCATGGATGTCCTCGCGTGCCGCGAGGATGGCGGTGGCGGCGACCGCAGCGGCCGCGCCTACGCGCATGTCACCGAGCACAGCGTAAGCCCCGAGCATGAACGTGAGCATGGCGGCGATCACGGTCGTGGCCGAATAGTTGTCGATGTCGCGATTGGCGTCGCGCTCGAAGACCGCGATCACCGCGGCGAAAACGGCAAAGCCGAATCCGAGCACGAGTCCTGCGCCCGCGGGCGCGCCGGTGGCATTCGCCAGTAACGCAACAAAGCCACCAAGCAACCCACAAAGTGCAAATGTGCGGATACCGGCCGCGCGGCTGCCAGCAGACTACGCTCGCGTCCGCCATCCGCGCTCGAGGCCAATCAACAGGCCGATGCCGAGGGCGAGCGCCAAACGTGACAGAAGTTTGTCAGTGTCCATACGACTACAGCTTAGCACAAAACCTCTAAGACTCAGAACTAACACCACAAAGCGTGTACGAATGTTTGTATGACACACTTCTATGGGCGCTCATCATCGAGATGCTCACACACCTGTCACGGCGGAGTCATGTGCGGCGGATTTAAGCCTCGCAGGGGCGATCATCTCGAGGCACACCGATGAAACAAAAACTGCTTTCCGCTGTCGCGGTTTCGGCAATCGCGGCTATCATTGCTTGCAACGGACCTGCCATTGCCGACTCGCACGACAACAACGGTCACGACAACAAGGGGCACAACGAGAGCCCGCAGAACGCCACTCGCACTGCGACGCCGATCAAGCATCTCGTGGTGATCTTCAACGAGAACCGCTCGTTTGATCATTACTTCGCGACCTACCCGACTGCGACCAATCCATCGGGCGAGCCGGTTTTCAAGGCGGCCCGAAACACGCCGCAGGTTAACAACCTCGAGCATGACTATCTGCTCACCAACAATCCCAACTACACCAACCCTGCCAACACCCCCCCCACCAATCCGTTCCGGATCGACCGTTCGCAGGCGAACACGTCGTCGCAGAACCACGGCTATACGGCCGAACAAAAGGCCTATGACAACGGCAGGGCCGACCTGTTCCCGCTGAATACCGGCAGTCCCACCTCGGGCGGCGCCGGCACCTTCGGCACCAAGGGCATGGTGATGGGCTATTTCGACGGCAACACCGTTACCGCGCTGTGGAACTACGCCCAGAACTTCGCGATGAGCGACAACGCCTACACCGACAGCTACGGTCCATCGACCCCGGGCGCCCTTAACGTATTCGCGGGCCAGACCAACGGCGCTGTGAACGTCGTGGGAACTACCGCCACCATCAACGATGGCCAAGGCGGCCTGACCGTGATCGGCGACACCGATCCCGGCTATGACGTCTGTTCGAGCACCGCGAACCAAATGATGGTCAAGGCCAAGACCATCGGCGACCTGCTCAACGTGGGTGGGCTCACCTGGGGTTCGTTCATGGGTGGTTTCAATCTCCAGACCACGAACGCGAACGGTACCACCGGCTGCAAGCGCAGCACTTTCGGCACTGTCGTCAACGGGAATATCACCGACTACAGCCCGCACCACGCCTGGTTCCAGTACTTCCCGTCGACCGCCAACCCGACGCATGCCCGGCCGAGTTCGATCGCGGCTGTCGGTTACACCAAGCACGACGGCAAGGTCGATCCCGCGAATCACGCCTATGATTTGCAGGACTTCTATGATGCGGTGAAGGCCGGCAACTACCCGTCGGTCTCGTACATCAAGATGCCGGCCTATCAGGACGGCCACGCGGGCAATTCCGATCCGCTTGACGAGCAGACCGGAACTGTTGACCTGGTCAACTTCCTCCAGCAGCAGCCCGACTGGAAGAACACCGCCGTCATCATCACCTATGACGACTCCGACGGTTTTTACGACCACGCCTACGCCAAGCCGACCCAGGCGTCCTTCGATCCCACCGCCGACCAGGTCAACGGCCCCGGCAGGTGCGGCACCGGTACACAGCCGAAGGGCGTGAATGGCAAGCCGGTGAACGGCCGCTGCGGTCCGGGCACGCGCATTCCGTTCATCGTGATCTCGCCGTTCGCCAAACAGAACTTTGTCAGCCACGACCGCATCTCGCAGGCGTCCGTGGTCCGCTTCATCGAGGACAACTGGCTCGATGGCCGTCGTCTGGGTGGCGGCTCGCTCGACGCCGACGCCGGCTCGATCAAGGACATGTTCGATTTCGGTCATGGCAATCTGAACAAGACGCTGTTGCTCGACCCGACGACTGGCACGGAGACGCCGGACCACGGTCACGGCCACTAACCGCGACATGATGCACAGCCGCATAGTGTGGCTTCTCGGCGCCGGCCTTAGCTTGGCCGGCGCCGTCTTCGCCGCCGAACCGCAAGGTTCGGCCGGCGATAATCCACATCCGATCCATCTTGTCCGTCCGCCCGTCGCGCCCTTGTCCGCAATGGCGCAGCTCGGCCGGCAGATTTTCTACGACGCGAGCCTGTCCTCGTCGGGCAAGCGGTCCTGCTCCTCGTGCCATAGCCCGCAGCACGCCTACGGTCCGCCTAACGATGGGCCCGTCATGCTCGGCGGTCCGAATCTGACGCGCCAAGGCGCGCGCGCCGTTCCGTCGCTGACCTATCTCGAGCGGCAGCCGAGCTTCAGCATCGGCCCCGACGATCCAGCAGCCGAAAACGTCGACTTGGCGCAGATGGCCGTGCTCGGCCAGCAGTCCACGCGCGCTCAAAAGACTGCGACCGGGACGGCGCAGTCCGCGGTCAATATCGTGCCCCAAGGCGGCCAGTTCTGGGACGGCCGCGCCGACACGCTGCAAAGTCAGGCGGCGGTTCCCCTCCTCGACCCGCGCGAAATGGACGGCGGCAGCATCGAAAAGGTGGCGACGAAGCTGCGCCACGCATCGTATGCGAAGCATTTCACCGAGTTGTTCGGCGCGACGATCTTCAGATATCCGCAGATGCTGGTCTCCGAAGCCATGTTCGCGGTCGCGCGCTATCAGATCGAGGAGCCGAGCTTCCATCCTTACACCAGCAAGTTCGACTACTGGCTGGAAGGCAAGGCGCGCCTCAGCGACAGCGAGATGCGCGGCTACAAGCTGTTCAACGATTCGGACAAGGCGAACTGCGCCGGGTGCCACGTCGACCAGGCGAGCAAAGATAACCAGGCGCCGCTATTCACCGATCATCAATACGAGGCGCTCGGCGCGCCGCGTAATCCTGACCTCGTCGACAGCAAGGACCCGGCATATTTCGACCTCGGCGTCTGCGGCCCCATTCGCAGCGACATGGCGGACCAGAAGCAGTATTGCGGCATGTTCCTGACGCCGACTTTGCGCAACACCGCCACACGCCACACCTACTTCCATAATGGCGTGTTCCACACGCTACAGCAGGTCATGGATTTCTATAACTTCCGCGACACCAATCCGGAGAAGGTCTATCCGCGCGCGGCCGATGGATCGGTGGATAAGCTCAATGACATCCCCGAGCAGTATCGCGCCAACGTCGATGTCAGCGATCCGCCGTTCAACCGGCACCCTGGCGACACGCCGGCCATGACCGCGCAGGAGGAGGCCGACATCATCGCCTTCCTGCAAACGCTGACTGACGGCTACAAGCCGGAGAAGTGAGGCTGCGGTAGCGAACTCGGACGGCCTCAGTGCGTCACCCTGAGCAACCATTAAACGATGGCGAGGCTCGGGGTCCATGGTGTGCCGCGAGCGAGGACGGTGTTGGCGTAGATGACGAGCTTTCTGGCGCAGGCGACGAGAGCGACTTTGTGAGGCTTTCCGGCGGCCACAAGGCGTTGGTAGAGCGCGATGAGCTGCTTGTTCCATCGGAAGGCGCCTGGCAAGGCGGCGGCGTAGACGCTCTTTCGCAAGCGGGCTCGCCCGCCTGCGATGTGGCGTTCGCCTTTGAGTTTACCGCTGTCGTGGACGAAAGGAGCCAGCCCTGCCAGCGCGGCGGCCTGCTCGCGCGAGAGGCGGCCGAGCTCGGGCATGCGGATCAGGAAGGCGATCCCTGTTCGCGCGGCGATGATGCTGGCGAGCAAGTCGAGCCGATGTGCGAGATCGTCATGCTTGCGGATGGCGGAGACGAGCTTGGCGATCGTGGTCGCCCGCCGCTGCTTGAGGCGGGCGATATCGGCCGTCAGGATGCGGCGCACGGCGGCATCGCAGACGTGCTCGAGCCGGACCTTGAGCCGCGCGATGTCTTCTTCGGTCTGCTCGATGAAGGTGAGCAGATCGGCAAACGGCGCCAGGCGCGCATCCGGCGCCTCGCGCGGGCGATCATGATGGGCCGTGCAGGCGGCGATCAGACCCGCGTCGATACGATCGCTCTTGGCCCGACACAGGATGAACTGGGCTAAGGCCCGCACCTGAAGGGGCTGCGATGCGGGCAACCTTGTGCCGGTGCATCAGCCGCACCAGTTCGCGGAACCCGGCCGGCGCATTCACGACCTGCCAGCGCTCGTTGCAGCCGTGGACGGCAATATCGAGCTTTGCCTTGGCCACGTCGATTCCGGCTGCGATTGTGCTAGTCTTGCTCATCTTCTTCGTCGCCCCTTCCTTGCGATGCGAACCCATGGTTCCTTCAACCATCCGGGCCCGATGAAGTGCCGATCGCGATCCTGCTCAGGGACAGCCCTTGCGGCTTCGGTGCTCACGATCCGACGATCGGCGACCCGCTCCGGGTGGCCACCAGGAGCGGGTCATTCCTCACGGAACGGACGCACCATACCGATTTGCGCTAATACAAGGTGTGAGCGACCGCAGGTCGCGAGCCTCGAAGGGTGACAGCCCGTGCCCGTCATCGTTCGAGGGCCGCTTCGCGGCCACCTCAGGATGACGGCCCGAGGCCGAGAACGCTCTACTTCGACAACTCCAGCGCCGCGGTCAGGTCGCCGAGCGGCGGCTGGCCATTGGCCTTGAGCGCGGCATCGCGTGCGGTCAGGCCCGGCAGCACTGGCAGATCGAAGCGGCGCGTGATGAACCGCAGGACCGACGTCGTGTCATATTCGGTGTGATCGACGAAGCCCTTCTTGGCGAAGGGGGACACGATGAACGCCGGAATGCGCGAGCCGGGACCCCAGCGGTCACCCTTGGGCGGCGCCACGTGGTCGAAGAAGCCGCCGTTCTCGTCGTAGGTGATCAGCACCAGCATGTGACCCCACTGCGGGCTCTTCTCCAGATGCGCCACGACATCGGCGATGTGCTGATCGCCCGACATCACATCGGCATAACCGGCGTGCTCGTTAAGATTGCCCTGCGGCTTGTAGAACGTCACCTGCGGCAGCTTGCCGCCATCGATCGCCTCGATGAAGTCGGAGCCGTTCATGCCGCCGTCCTTGAGGTGCTGCGCACGCGCATCGGTGCCCGGCGCGTAGTTGACGAAGTAGTTGAACGGCTGGTGGTGGAACTGGAAGTTCGGCACCGGCTTGCTGCGGTCGCCATCGAGCGTCGCCTGCCAGGCACCGGCATACCAAGCCCATGAGACGCCCTTGTCGCTCAGGAGATCACCGATGGTCTTCTCGGTTTGC
>DASXOK010000351.1:0-2162 GCA_036494425.1 Pseudolabrys sp. | reverse complement strand
GGATTCCGCCCCGCACAGCGTCGCTGCCAGCGCAATGACCAGGACCTCCAAGAGATCGTGTCTCGCGTTGGCCGCGCGTGGGTCCGACAATCCTCGAAAAGCGCTCCTGAGCTTGCCCATTCGACCCCCTCAATGGTTCGGGAGTCGACCTCGGAATCCATCTTGCTCGTCCAGGCAATAGGCGTCTCAAATCCATATGCGATTCCCCTGCCGTAAAACGGGAGACGGCTAAGTAAAATACCGATCGACAATCGTCCGATACACCGCCGTCAGCGCGCGCAGATCGCCGACCGGCACACGCTCGTCGACCTGATGCATGGTCTGGCCGACCAGGCCGAATTCCACCACCGGGCAATGATGCGTGATGAAGCGCGCGTCCGATGTGCCGCCGGTGGTCGAGAGCTCCGGCTTGCGCCCGGTCACTTCGGCGACCGCGTTCGCCACCAGGTCGGTGAACGGTCCCGGCTTGGTCACGAACACGCCGGCGTTCGATGACTCCCACTTGAACGAAAAGCGAATCGCGTTGCCAGCCGCTTTCGCCGCGCGCTGCTCGAGCAAGGCCTTCAACGACTCCAGCGTATGGCAATCGTTGAAGCGGATATTGAAGCGCGCGCGCGCCTCGCCGGGAATGAGGTTGACGGTCTTGTTGCTGACATCGACCGACGTGAACTCCAGATGCGACGGCTGGAAATTCGCGTTACCGGCGTCGAGCGGCTCCGACTGGAGCGCATCGATGAGCTTCACCAGCCCGCGGATCGGATTGTCGGCGCGCTGCGGATAGGCGACGTGGCCCTGCTTGCCGTGCACGATCAGATGGCCGTTGAGCGAGCCGCGCCGGCCGATCTTGATGGTGTCGCCGAGGTCTTCCTGGTTGCTCGGCTCGCCGAGAATGCAGTGATCGAATTTCTCGCCGCGCTCGGCCGTCCATGCCAGCAGCTTCGGCGTGCCGTTGACCGCGATGCTCTCCTCATCGCCGGTAATGAGGAACGAAATGGAGCCTTTGGGCTTGCCGCCGTTCGCCGCGAGATGATCGAGCACGGCGGCCACCGCGCAGGCGATGCCGCCCTTCATATCGACGGCGCCGCGGCCGTAGAGCTCGCCATTATCGATGGCTCCGGAGAACGGCGGATGGTGCCACGCCGTCTCATCGCCCGGCGGCACCACGTCGGTATGGCCGGCGAAGACGAGGTTCGGCGCCTCGGTGCCGATGCGGGCGTAGAAGTTCTCGACGTCCTCGGTGCCCGGCTCGCTGAAAGTCATGCGATGCACGGTAAAGCCAGCGGACTTAAGTGTCGTCTCGAGATACGCGAGCGCGCCGCCTTCCGCCGGCGTCACCGACGGGCAGCGCAGGAGATCGCAGGTGATGATAACGGGATCGGCGGACATCTTCAAAAGGCTTTTTTCAATCCGGCTTGTTTGAGAACTTCATTGGCCGTGTGTCGGGTCTTGGTGGAACGTGGAACTGTCACGGACTTTTTATCATTTGGATTGAGCCAAATTTCGTGGCTGCTTTTGCCCGTACGAAAAAGTTGAAAGCCGTTGGCGCGGAGCAGCGCGACGATCTCGCCGATAGAGATCCGCCATCAGGTGCCCGTGAGATCGAGGTGTTCCTCTGCCTTGAAGGTGAGCGACAGCGTTTCGCCCCCCTGGCCGGAGACTTCCATCAATTCGGGCAAAACAAGGCGAACTTCATCGATCATCGAAGCCCAGGTGTCGGCTTCCACTACCAGACCGGGCACATCGTCGCTGGTCGCCGTCCACACGCCGGCGTCGCTGTCCCAACGCGCTTGGATGCTGATCTCGCGGCTCATGACTGTAGAATCTGCCCATTCGGCAAAGAGGTCAATCCCTCAACAACTCATTGATGCTCGTCTTCGAGCGCGTCTTCTCGTCGACGCGCTTGACGATCACTGCGCAATAGAGGTTCGGCCCCGGCTCGCCGTTCGGCAAGGGCTTGCCCGGCATCGTGCCGGAGACGACCACCGAATAAGGCGGCACTTCGCCGTAGATGATCTTGCCGCTCGCGCGGTCGACGATCTTGGTCGACATGCCGATGTAGACGCCCATGCCGAGCACGGAGCCTTCGCGCACGATCGCGCCTTCGACCACTTCCGAGCGCGCGCCGATGAAGCAGTTGTCCTCGATGATCACCGGCCCGGCCT
>DASXOK010000350.1:0-2761 GCA_036494425.1 Pseudolabrys sp. | reverse complement strand
TTTCGGGATGTCCTGCGAGTGCACGAGATAGGTCGTGAACTGCACGATATTGCCCCAGCCGGCGCCGGCCGAAGCGAGCGCCGCCTCGATGTTGACGAAAGTCTGCACGCACTGCGCATCGAAATCGTCATCGCCGACGATCTTGCCATCCTTGTCGACGCCGAGCTGGCCGGCGATGAACAGGAATTCCGAGGCCTTCACCCGCGTCATATGCGAGTACTGGCCAAGCGGCTTGCCGAGCGCGTCGGGATTGAGAATTTTGATGTCAGGCATTGTGTGTCCCCATGCTCAAACAGACCCCGACCCCTCCCCGCAAGAGCCTGCCACCGGCCGCGCCAGCGGCGCGACGCGGCGGGGGAGGGGAGCACTTCAGCATTCGCGGCGTGCTTACTGCACGCTCACGCCGCTGGCCTTGATCGGCGCCGCCCACTTCTCGATCTCGCTCTTCACGAAACCTTCAAGATATTCCGGGCTGCGGCGATCCTGCGCCACGACCATGGCGCCGAGGCCTTGCAGGCGCTCCTTGATCTCAGGATTGTCCATCGCCTTGACGGTGGCGTCGTGCAACTTCTTGACGACGTCAGCCGGCGCGCCCTTCGGCAGGAAGAAGGCGTTCCAGGTATAGGCCTCGACGTCGAGACCCTGCTCGATGGCGGTCGGCAGGTTCGGCAGAACCGGCGAACGGTCCTTGGTCATGATCGCCAGTGCCCGCACAGTGCCGCCGTCGATCTGCGGTTTCGCGGTTGAGATGATCTCACACATATAGTCGATACGGCTGGCCACGAGGTCCTGCATCGCCGGACCGGTGCCCTTGTAAGGCACGTGGGTGATGTCGGTGCCCATGGCGGTGTTGAGCACCACGCAGCCGAGATGCGTGGCGGAGCCGGCGCCGGCCGAGCCGAACTGCATCTTGCTCTTGTTCGCCTTGGCGTAAGCGACGAACTCCTGGAGGTTCTTGGCCGGCAGATCCTTGCGCACCAGAAGCGCGATCGGAACGTCGGCAATCAGCGCCACCGGCGTGAAGTCGGTCACCGCGTTGTACAGCGGTTTCTTGTACAGTGTCTGGCCCTGCGCCTGCGTGCCGACGGTGCCGAGCAGGATGGTGTATCCATCAGGCCGGGAATCGGCCACGCGCCTGCCGCCGGTCATGCCGCCGGCGCCGCCGATGTTCTCGACGATGACCGTCTGGCCCAGTGCATCGCCCAACCCCTTCGCCATGATGCGGCCGAGCACGTCGGTCGGTCCGCCGGCGGCGAACGGAATCACCATGGTGATTGGCCGGGTGGGGAAGTCATCCGCACGCGCCATGCCGGTGAGCGCCAGCGTGGCTGCGAGTGCAGCCGCGAAAATCGATTTGTTCATAGAATTCTCCCTTGACGGGCGATATTTCGCGTGTCCCGCGCCTCGGGTCAAGCCCGGCGGGCATCAGCCCAATTCGACAACTTCCTCGGGGAATTGGTGCAGGCGGTCGCCCGGCCCGTTGCCGCCGATCAGGTAATTGTCGCAGAGCCAGTTGAGATAGCCGCCATGGATGTAGGTGGGGTGCACCACGATGTTCATGTCCTTGGCGATGGTCCAGGGCTCGTCGTTGCGCACCAGCGGCCGCTCGACCAGGTCGTAGCCCTGGCCGTGGCAATAAAGGCGGCTTTCTTCCGGACGGCCGTTCTTCCTCATGAAGGCGTTGAAGCCGTCCCACACGTCTTTGCACAGGGTGCCGGGCTTGAGCAGATCGAGCGTGAGCTTGCGCGACTCGATGCAGAAGGCGAGCTCGTCCTTCATCGCCTGCGGCACTTTGCCCAGCACGCAGGAGCGGCCGAGCTCCGTGTACATGCCGCCGGGCCCGTTGTCCTCGACCAGCAGGGCGATCTGGTCGCCCTCCTTTATGACGCGGTTCTGCAAATGCCGGTTGGCGAATTTCGACGGCTTGCCCAGCGGCATCGAGGCGCAGAGATAGATGCCGTTCTCGCTGCCGTGGCACTGGCTGTAGTGCTGCGCCACCGCCGCGACTTCAGTGTCGCGCATGCCGGGCTTTGCGGCGGCAAACGCCGCGCGCATGGCGCCGTCCTGCATGGCGGCGGCGCGCTTGATCAGCTCCATCTCCTCCGCGCTCTTGATGACCTTGATGCGGTCGACCATCTCCGTCGCGTCGACAAAGCGCGCGTCCGGGAAGGCGCGCTTGATGAAGTCGAGCATCGCGTAGGACATCTGGTAGGTGCCGACATAGCCGATGGTGCCCTTGGCGTAGGGCGCCAGCGCCTTGGCCGCCAGCTCGGGGTCGTAGTCCTTCGTATAGTGCGCGGAAGCGTAGCTCGGCGTGGTGAGCAGGCGCTTGACGCCGCGCCAGGTCTGGTCGCCTTGCGCGGTCGGCTCGTTGCCGCCGAACGGCCCCTGGCATACGACCGTCATCTCGTCGTCACGCGGGAAGACCACCGTGTTGGGATAGCCGTTGGTCGCCGGCATGTCGGTGAAGTAGCGCACGTAGCCGCCCATGTGATCGTTGTTGTTCTGCATCAGCAGAACGTCGACCTTCTCGGCCTGCATCGCGGCGCGCGCGGCGCGCCATCGGCGCTCGAGCTCGGCGTTGGAGATCGGCGTGTTCAGGCGTTCCGACAAGGCCATCTCTCAGTCTCCCCAGGATGCGGGCTTGCGCACGATGTTGATCATCGATTTGAGGTCGCCCGCGAGGTACTTGCTCATATTGCCCGCGATGGTCGGCATCGCGCGGTCTTCGTAGCCGTGCGAATAGCCGCCGAGATGCGGG
>DASXOK010000349.1:0-1633 GCA_036494425.1 Pseudolabrys sp. | reverse complement strand
TATTCCGCCGCTTCCGCTCCTACCCAAGGCGTTGCGCGGAGACGCCCCCGGAAATGGCGCCGCAACGGCTTGAAAAGATTGAACCCGCGCCCGGAAATGGTTGGGCTCGGAAGCCTCGGACCCACAAGATGGGGTACACGGGCACGCGGTTGACCGATAAAGTTGCAAAGTTGCGTAACTCCCAAGCGGTGGTGAGTCCGAATTGCCACAGGTTCGTGGAAAGTGATCCCGGCAGGCTGATTGTTAGGGACGGCAGGCGACGAATCTGAATCAGAAGCGGGATGGTCATCCCGCCCGAAATCCAGGAGTTGTTGGCTACGAAGGACCGCCGGATCGCGGAGCTCGAGGCCTTGGTGGCCGAGCTTCTGCGCCGCTTGGGGCTGGACAGCACGAACAGCTCGAAGCCGCCTTCGAGCGACGGGTTGAAGAAGAAGCCGCGGGCGCCCCGCAGTCTGCGCGGCAAGTCCGGCAAGAAGAGCGGCGGCCAGGAGGGCCACGCGGGCGACACGCTGCGGCAGGTCGCCCAACCCGATTTCGTGGTTCCGCACGAGGCGTGCGTGTGCCGGCATTGCCGTTTGCCGCTCGATCCGAAGGCGCCGATCGCGATCGAGAAGCGCCAGGTGTTCGATCTTCCCGAGCGCCTGCTGCTGGTGACGGAGCATCAGGCTTCGACCTACCGCTGCGCGAATTGCCGAGGGGTGACGAAGGCGGCGTTTCCCGAAGGCGTGGTCTCGCCGGCGCAATATGGCGAGCGCTTCAAGGCGGCGGCGGTCTACATGAACGTCCAGCAGTTGATCCCCGAGGATCGGACCGCGCAGACGATGAGCGACATGTTCGGCGCGCCTCGGGTCTGTTCGGCGAGCGTCGTCGCCTGGGTGGGCGAGAAGGCGGAAGAGCTGACGCCGGTCTACGAGCGGATCGGCGAGCGCGTCGCCGGCGAGAAGGTTCGCCATCTCGACGAGACGGGCTATCGGATCGGCGGCAAGCTGCAATGGCTGCACACGACTTCGAGCCTTTGCTTCACCTTCTATCGCGCCGGAGAAAAGCGCGGCGACATTCCCAGGAATTTGAAAGGCGGCGTCGTCGTTCACGACCACTTCAAGCCTTACAACGGGCTCGTCGAGGTCATCCACGCCTTCTGCAACGCCCATATCCTGCGCGAACTCGAGGGCCTGATCGATTTTGAAAAGGAACCCTGGGCCGAACTCATGCGCGCGATGCTGCGCGAGGCCAACGAGGCGGTGCGCGCGGCGCGGGAAGCAGGAAAGCGGGCGCTCCCGACCGAGCAGGTCAAGGCCTTCGTCGATCGCTATTGGGCGGCGGTCCGGATGGGCCTGGCGTATCATCGCGGGCTGCCCGCGTTGGAGACGAAGTCGAAGACTCGCGGACGCCGCAAACAACGTCCCGGCCACAATCTGCTCGACAGGCTGAAGAAGTTCAAAACCGAAACGCTGCGTTTCCTCACCGATTTCGATGTGCCCTTCACCAACAACCTCGCCGAACAAGATCTGCGGATGATGAAGGTCAAGATGAAGATCTCCGGCGGCTTCCGGACCCTCGAGGGCGCGCGGATTTTCGCGCTCCTCAGGTCCGTCGTGTCGACCGCGAGGAAGCAGGGTTTCAACATCCTGCA
>DASXOK010000348.1:0-3225 GCA_036494425.1 Pseudolabrys sp. | reverse complement strand
GTCTTCGAAGGCGGGCACTTGGCCGAACGGCTGCATCGCCCGGTATTTCGCTGACGACTGATCCTCTTGTCCAATCAGCAAGGCTTCATACGGCAGGCCCGCTTCTTCCAGAGCCCACCGCACGCGCAGGTCACGCACCAGTCCGCGCGCGAACGGCGGCACCCAGCGAAATGCACTGACAGAAATCATGTCTCAACTCCGTTCTTTAATGGTTGCGAATTCAAGTGGCCCAGCGGTGGCTGTGCTACGCCTTCGCCGGTGTCATCCAGCCGATGCCGGCGCCGCCCGGCTCGCGCAATATGGCGATGCGGCCGACGCCCGGAACATCGAAGATCGGGCGCATGAGCGCAGCGCCCGCGGCCTCCGCTTTCTTCGTGCGCGCATCGACGTCGTCGACCGCGATGTAGGACATCCAGCTTTCCGGAACGCCATCGAATTGCGGAGACGACAGCGGGAAAATCCCGCCGACAAACTCTTCTCCCATCTTCGCCACCCAATAGGTGCCGTCCGGCATCGGCATCGCGTCGAACGTCCAGCCGAGCGTCTTGCCGTAGAAATCCTTTGCTTTCTCGGCATCGCGCGTCATCAGCTCATTCCAATAGAAAGAACCGTGCGTCCAAGGTTGCGGCATCGAAACCTCCCGTGTTGTTTATGCGAGATACTGTTCGAGCTTGTTGATCGCGCCGGTCCAGCCGCCGTGATGGCGATCGCGCGCGTCCTCGTCGAAGAACTGCTCGTGCAGCAGCGTCATCAACGTGCCGTCGCCGTCGGGCTTGAACGTCACCGTCACTAGAGACTCCCGGTCGGGAGTCGATTTCCAGGCCCAGGTGAACACCAGCGTCTCGTTGGGCACGACTTCGCGATAAGCGCCGCTGACATCGTGATCTTCGTCTGCACCCGGCTTGCGCATGACGATGTGATAGCGGCCGCCGACGCGCACGTCGGCTTCGGCAAGCACGGTCGCGAAGTCTCCGGGACCCATCCAGTGCTTCAGTTTTTCCGGGTCGGCCCACGCGGCGTAGACTTTCGCCGGCGCGGCGTTGAAGCGGCGTTTGATGGTGAGGCTGGGCTTGGTTGCGAGGGTGGTGGCCATGAGTCTTCCTCCAAAAATGCGGCGAGACGGTCGAGGCGCTCGGTCCAGAAGCGCTGATAATGCGTGAGCCAGTCGCTCGCGTCCTGCATCGGCGCGGCGCGCAGCCGGCAGGAAACGGTACGGCCGGTCTTTTCGCGCGTGACGAGGCCTGCGTCCGACAAGACGTCGAGATGCTTCATCACCGCCGGCAGCGATATGTCGAAAGGCCGCGCCAGTTCGCTGACCGACAGACTCTCCCTTTCGCTCAACTGAGCCAACAACGCGCGTCGCGTCGGATCGGCCAAGGCAGCAAAGGTGCGGTCCAGCGTGTCGTTCCAATAGTAAACCATGTGGTTAAGTATAGGAGCCTGGCGGCCCGCGTCAAGATACCTCGCCCCAAAAAGGCAGGCAGTCAGATTCGCTTAACCATGCCGCTCTTACCGTGGCGATGGGGACGACAAAGCGATGATGAAGGTAGGATCCGGCTATTTCAGCCGAGGGCGGAGCTATTCGTCCTGGCAAACGCTGCAGGACAACCGCGCCAAGCGTGCCGCGGTGCTGCAGCAGGCGCAGGCCAACATTCAGGCCGTCGGCTCCTCGATATCCAACGCGATGCTGAATCACATCAGCGGAGGCGCGAAAAATGCGGCCAACGCCGCGATCAGCCGCATCCAGGCCGAGGGCAAGGCCAAGAATGCCACGGCTCTCAAACAGTTTGATGCTGCGCAGAAGCTAATCTCAGCGACAGGGGTCAACACGACGGCGTAGCGCATGAGAGCCAGGGCGCGGACGAATGGGGCTGTTTGGCAAGATTGTCAGGACGTTCGCTGCATTTGCCTTTTGTTAAAAAGCGAGGCGTTAGAACGATCCCATCATGGACCCAGCATCCCTCGCCGCCGCTCTGGTCGGCGCCCAAATGAGCAGCGTGCAGATGGCGATGTCGGCCAAGATGCTGCGCATGAATGCAGATTCGGCGGCGTCCGTGGCGCAGATGATCGACTCCGCGCAGCAGAACATGTCGAGCCTGGCCAATGTCGCTGCCGGCGTGGGCCAGAATCTCGATATCAGCGTTTGAGACTGGGGACGCCGCGGACGCTCACCATCCTCTTCCCATAAGAACGGCGAGAGGGAAGCAGCCTCAGCTCTTTCCGAGCGCCGCCTGGATCAGTTTCACCGCGTCGCCGCTCGCCCATTCAGCGGGCCCGGCGATGGTGCCGATCTCGCAACCATGCGGATCGACGAGCACGGTGGTCGGCATGCCGAAGGCGCGGCCGATCGCCTTGAGCTCCTGAAAGCTCTTGGCGCTGGCGTCGGCATAATAGTTGAGATTGTGCACGCCGATGTCTTTGAGGAAGGTTTTCGGCTTGTCCGGGTCGCGGGTATCGATATTCACCGCCACGACCTGGAAATTGGGCCCGCCCAGCTTCTGCTCCAGCGCGTCCAAGGTCGGCATCTCCTTGCGGCAGGGGACGCACCAGGTCGCCCACAGGTTCAAAAGCACCGTGCGCCCGCGCCAGTCGGCGAGGGTAAGGGGCTTCCCGCTGACGTCCTGGAAAGCCAGGTCGGGGATGCGCAGGGGGCTCTTGGCCACATTCACCGCCGCGACCTCGCCATGGGCGAAGGGGGCGACCCTCTGGGCGGTCTCCACGGCCGGGCGGCAGGCCTTGTCCCCGCCTGCGTTGCGCGTCAGGGCCGTAATCCCGTATACCCCGCCCAGTCCGACGACCACGCCGGCAAGGCCGCCTGCCAGGATCATGGCAAGCCGTTTCTTGGCGAAACTGGGGGAAGGACGTGTCGGCTCAGTCATGGTCGGCGAAACCTCAGGTACGATGCCAAAAAGCGGTCGAGAGCGGGACGATGAGTAACAAAATGTGGGGTGGGCGGTTTGCCTCGGGCCCCGACGCCATCATGGAGGAAATCAACGCCTCCATCGACTTCGATCGGCATCTGTACCGGCAAGACATCGCCGCGTCCAAGGCCCATGCGGAGATGCTGGCCAAGCAAGGCATCATTGGGGCCGACGATGCGAAAAGCATTGCTCACGGTCTAGACACGATCCTGTCAGAGATCGAATCCGGCAAATTCTCGTTCCAGAAGGCGCTGGAAGACATCCACATGAACGTGGAGAGCCGGCTCACCGACCTGGTCGGCGC
>DASXOK010000347.1:0-2298 GCA_036494425.1 Pseudolabrys sp. | reverse complement strand
TCAGCGGCTATCATATTTCAAACGATTCATTACTCCTACCGCCGCGGCCCGCGCGTTCTGGCGGCCGCGCTACGACAGGGCAGCTTCGATGAGCGACAGGGTGGTCAACGGCAGCTACATTGAGCTCACGGCTGAAATCGTTTCGGCTTACGTGAGCAACAATACCGTCGCCGCGGGCGAGATCCCCGGCCTGATCAACCAAGTCCATGCCGCGCTCACGCGTGTTTCGGGCAGCCCGGTCGAGGCGCCGAGCGAACCGCTCAAGCCGGCCGTGTCGCTCAAGAAGTCGGTGACCCCGGAATATATCGTGTGTCTCGAGGACGGGAAGAAATTCAAGTCGCTCAAGCGGCATCTGCGCACGCAGTACAACATGACGCCCGAGCAGTATCGCGAGAAGTGGGGGCTGAACGCTGATTATCCGATGGTGGCGCCGAATTACGCCGCCGCGCGTTCCGAGCTTGCCAAGCAGATGGGCCTCGGCCAGCAGCGCCGCCGCCGTTTCAAGTAATAGCGCTCATCCAGGGCCGTGGGCGGGCGGTCGCTCCGTTGCCGGCGTTCGTTTCGGCGCAAACACTAAGTTTCCTTATGTTGGCGGCGTACGGAATGCGACGCATGGCCGGTCGCGGCGCAGCCAGGATGCATTCCTAGTTAGGACAGCGGTCAAAAAGACTATTTTCCAATAGGCCACGAATACGTCTGCAATTTCAATATTTTATAAAGTCGAAAAGAATTTATCCCCGTCAGCGAAACCTCGGCGATAATGTAGGCATCCGGTCCTGCAACCCTGAGGCGCCGATGAACCTGCTGGAAGCTCTGCCGAAACCGCGACCGCGCCGCTGCAAGCCGCCGCTGCGCGACGCCCATGGCCACGCCTGCTGGCTGATGGAAGAAGTGGTGGCCGCCACCTTCGCCGTGCCGGTCGCCGAACTGCGCCTGCCGTCACGGCGGCTCCGCCGACGTCGCCTTCGCGCGGCAGACGGCGATGTATCTCGCCCACGCTGTTTTCGGGCTCAATCATCACCAGGTGGGCAACTTATTTCGCCGCGACCGGACGACGGCGCGGCATGCCTGCCGGCTGGTCGAGCAGCGGCGCGACAACGCCGCGTTCGATCGCGTGCTGCAATCGCTCGAAAGCATCTGCGCTGGCCTGCCGCGTGGCCCGGAGGTGCGGTCATGAGTGCCCCAGCGCGGACGCCGCGGCTGCCGGAGACGGCGGAGCCGCAGATTGGCGAATTTCGCGGTCAGCATATGACTCTGGCCGAGACGCAGATCGCCACCGACCTGGGCCGCAGCACGGTGACGGTGGACGAGGGCGAGAGCCCGCTGGTGTGGCTCGCGCGCCGGCGCGGCCGTGACGGACAGGCCATGATCGCGCCCTATCAACTGCTGGCGGGCGAGCGGCTGCGTGCCGATTTCACGCGCGCCAACATGATGCCGCGCACGACGTCCAACTGGGAGAGTCCATTGTCGAAGCAACGGCAAGGGGTGGCGAGCGCCGGTTTCATCACCGAAAGTACGGTGGCGGCGCGCCAGATGGTGCGTCAGGCGCTCGAGGCGGTGGGGCCGGAGTTTTCCGGCCTGCTGCTCGACGTGTGTTGCTTTCTCAAGCGGCTCGAGGATGTCGAACGCGAACGTCTGTGGCCCGCGCGCTCGGCCAAGGTCGTGCTGCAGCTCGCCCTCGATCGGTTGGCGCGGCACTACGGCTACGCGGCCGAGACCCGCGGCCGGGCGACGGCCGCCGTGCGCACGTGGCTCGCCGGAGGGGCGGAGTTCAGCGTGGAGTAATTTTCAGTCATTCCGGGCGCGCTGAAAGCGCGAACCCGGAATCCAGCCGCGAGCACGGCATCGGTCTCTGGATTCCGGGTTCGCACGCTTGCGCGTGCGTCCCGGAATGACGGCTAAGCCGGAGCGAGCGCGGCGGTGGCGTCGTTGCGGATGCGCTCGACCATCGAGCGCAGGCCGTTCGAGCGCTGCGGCGTGAGGTTCTCGCGCAGGCCGAGCTGGTCGAACAGCTTGATCGCGTCGGTGTCGAGGATCTCGCGGGCGCTCTTGCCGGAGTAGAGCGCGAACAGAATGGCGATCAGTCCGCGCACGATGTGCGCGTCGCTGTCGCCATCGAAGTGGAGCGTCGGACCGGCGGCGCCATCCGGCTGCACGGTGGTGACGAGCCAGACCTGGCTGGCGCAGCCGCGCACTTTGTTGGCCTCGACGTGATCGGCGTCGGGCAGCGGCGGCAACATGCGGCCGAGCTCGATCACATAGCGATAGCGGTCGTCCCACTCGTCGAGCAGGGAGAAG
>DASXOK010000346.1:0-2839 GCA_036494425.1 Pseudolabrys sp. | reverse complement strand
ATGCCGTCGGCCAGCAGGTCGAGCGCGCTCTCGTAGAGGTCTTCGCGCGAGGCGATTTCGGCTGGCAGCAGCGTTGTCATTGTGATGGCTCTCTGGGCATGCGCACAGGGGTGGGTGGATCAGCGCGATCGAAGCGCCGATACGATCCTGTCTTCTGTCCTGCCGAGCGCTGCTGAAATGAAGATGCGCATGCGCGTCTTGCGCGGAGCAAATGGCCGTTCGCCCCGGGGGTCTGCAGGCGCAGGGAGCCCACCCGGACGGAACGGGATCAATTCGCCGGCCGATGTATCGCCGTCGGCGGCATGCATATGAAAATTGCCGTTGGCCATCGTCTCTCCGGAATGGCGTCCTCGATCTTTCGATCGTCACGCGAGGCCGCCTGTTCAACCTCCAGTCAGGCGACGCAATCCCCCGGCATTAGTCGCGCCAAAAGCGGCGCAGGTTCAAACCCCGCGCCGCTTATTCTGTTCAAAATTGCGCCAGTGGCAAACAAGGCTCATTCGACCATGATTTCGCCCGTTCCGCCGAACTCGCTCGGAAAATCCTTCAGCTTCGGCAGGCCGTCGATCATCGGCAGCACCGTCTCGGAATAATTGACGTGCACGCCGGGCTTGAAGGCCAGTCCCGGAAGCGTGGCCGCAAACACGTCGACCAGCCCGAGCGGCGGATGACAGGTCATCAGATGGCCGCCGCATTTGGTGCAATATTGCCGGCGGCTGAGCCTGGTTTTCTGGAACATCGCGACATGTTCGGTGCCTGCCTTGATGCGCACGCTTTCCGGCTTCCACAGGCTGAAGGCGTTGACCGGGCCGCCCGACCAGGAGCGGCACGAGCTGCAGTGACAATAGCCCATCGCCTCCGGCGAGCCCGACACCTCGATCTCGACGGCGCCACAAAAACATTTCCCTGACAATTTCATCCAGAAGTCCTCCGATTGAAACGCGACACAAAGCACTGCGCCGATGCCCGCGTCTTGGACTGGCGCGACCAAGGCTGCGCACGGTGCGACATAGCGTCCCCAAATGTGCGCTGGCTCACATTCGTCATCCCTTGAGAGGATGCTAGCCTCGCGTCCATCCGCTAACACGCGGTTGGGAAGAGGAAGCGACTCACGGGGTGGTCCGGATGACTGCTTTTTACGGATGTAAAACGGATGACCGACCTGACACCTCATATCGTCGAGTTTTCGACCGATGGCATTGCCGTGCGCGATCGCGTCGCGGTCTGGCGCGAATATTATGGCCAGGTGATGATGCGCGTGGATCTCGAGCCGCCGCGCGACATGACGTTCGAGGCGCGCAATCGCTGCCTGTCGCTGCCGGGCTTGCAGCTCCTGGAATCGTCGTCGTCGCCGGTGAAGGTCTCGCGCGGCGGACGCTATCTCGCTGACGGCAATGACGACGTCGTGCTGGCGATCGCCCGCTCCGGCGCCATCGTCATCAATTCCGGCGGACGCGAGCAAAACCTGGGTGCCGGCGAAGCCATCGTCCTGAGCGGCTGCGAGCCGGCCTCGTTCCACCGCGTCGCCACCGGCCGATCCTTCACGGTGCGGGTGCCGCGCGCGGTGTTCGAATCCACCGTCGTCAGCGTCGAAGACGCAATGATGCGGCCGATTGCCGACCGCGGCGCGCTCAGGCTGATGGAGGATTATGCGGGCTGGCTCTTGCACGCCGGCAAGGTCGACCAGCAGCTGCTCGCTCTTTCGGTGCGCCACATCCAGGATCTGCTGGCGCTCGCGATCGGGCCGACGTCCGATTTCGCGGACACCGCGCGGACGCGCGGATTGCGCGCGGCGCGGCTGAAGCTTGCGAAGTCGTACATCGCCTCGAACAGCCATCGGCAAGATCTCTCCGTGGCGAGCCTGGCTGCCAGCCTCAACGTGACGCCGCGTTATGTGCAGCGGCTGTTCGAGGCGGACGGCACGACCTTCTCGGAGTTCATGCTCGCGCAGCGGCTGGCGCATGCCCACCGTCTGTTGTGCGAGCCGTCATCGAGCGCGAGTGCGATCGCGACAATCGCCTATGACGTCGGCTTCGGCGACCTCTCTCATTTCAACCGCCGCTTCCGCCGCCAATACGGCATGACGCCGCGCGAGGTGCGGGGCGACAAGAACACGTGATCACTGCGTGATCATGATGTGACCGCGCGAGCCCGCTCCGTCCGACTGCTTGTCGCTGCAGACCAAGACGAGACGCCTCACGCGCCCTAGCTATCCCGTATGATTTGAAGCGGCCGAGCCGCTGCAATGGAGTTTGTCATGACTGGATTTCATTTGGCTGTCATCGTCGCCATCATTGTCACGGCGCCGCTCGTCTCCAACCTGTATGCGATTGCCGCGGCTGACTCTGCAAGGACGAAGGCGGGCGCACGCGCTCGTCTGCGTCTCGGCCTTCACCGCTCGCCGCGTCGCGTGAAGCGGCTGGTCGACACCTGGGTCGCCGTCATGCTGGTCCGGCGCGAGCGTCAGGCCGCAATCTGGGCTGCCGAGCGGCTGCCCGGCCGCGTCGGCACCTCGCCACACAACTCCAGGATCGGGCCCGGGAGGCCGCGATGAGCCGGAAGAACAAGGCCATGAGAACCCTCGACGGCATCTTCATCGCCCTCACCATGGTGCTGGTGATGACGGTCGCCGGGCTTCCCGTCGAGTGGCTGTTCGATCTCGCGAGCAAGACCTCGCTCGCGATCGAGGGTCTTGCGGCGGCGGCAGCCTCCGCCGCGCTCGGGTTGATCTATGTCGTCGCGGGATCGGAGTAGCGAGCCCATGGCTGCGGGTGCCTCAGGTCAACAGCAACGCCATGCCGGGATCGCCCTTCTCCATCGCCCGCTTGTAGGCGGGGCG
>DASXOK010000345.1:0-19474 GCA_036494425.1 Pseudolabrys sp. | reverse complement strand
GGAGCGCCTCACGATGCAGCGCGAGCGCGACAAGCTCGACCGCTCGCTCGGCGGCATCCGCGACATGGGCGGCGTGCCGGACCTGTTGTTCGTGATCGACACCAACAAGGAAGACATCGCGATCAAGGAGGCCCAGCGCCTCGGCATTCCGGTGGCGGCCATCGTCGACACCAACAGCGATCCGAAGGGCATCACTTACGCCGTTCCGGGCAACGACGACGCCAGCCGCGCCGTCTCGCTCTACTGCGAACTCATCTCGAAGGCCGCCATCGACGGCATTTCGCGCGCGCAGGGCGATCTCGGCGTCGACATCGGCGCGCAGGAGAAGCCGGTCATCGCCGAGCAGATCCCGACCGCGCCCGCAGCCGAAGGTCTCGGCTTCGAGCAGTTGCCCGGGCCGCGCGGCGTTGCCGACGACCTCAAGAAACTGCCCGGCGTTTCTGGCGCGATCGAGAAGCAGCTCAACGATCTCGGCATCTTCCACTATCAGCAGATCGCCGAGCTCAACGAGAAGGCCGCGCACAATGTCGGCGAAGAGGTCGGTCTGCCCGGCCGCGTTGACGGCTGGATCGCCAAGGCCAAGCAGCTCACGGCAGAATAGCAAGGTCATGCCCGGGTCATTCATTCCGGGCATTCAGATCATATTTAAGCATTGAAAGACGGCGCCGGCCGCAAGGGTGTGGCCGGCACGGATGAAGGAACACTGCCATGGCAAATATCACTGCCCAGATGGTCAAAGAGCTGCGCGAGTCGACCGGCGCCGGCATGATGGACTGCAAGGCCGCGCTCAGTGAGACGGCCGGCGACATCACCGCGGCGCAGGACTGGCTGCGCAAGAAAGGCCTGTCCAAGGCCGCCAAGAAGTCCGGCCGCGTCGCGGCCGAGGGCCTGATCGGCGTGCAGGTTGCGGGCACCAAAGGCGTCGTCGTCGAGGTCAATTCGGAAACCGACTTCGTAGCGCGCAACGACCTGTTCCAGGGCCTCGTCAAGATGATCGCGGATGTCGCACTCAGCGTCGGCACCGACGTCGAGACGATCAAGGCCGCCAAGGCCGGCAGCATCACCGTCGCCGAAGCGATCTCCGATACGATCGCCAAGATCGGCGAGAACATGACGCTGCGCCGTGCCGCTTCGCTCTCGGTGAGCCAGGGCGCGGTCGGCATGTACGTGCACAATTCGGTGGTCGACGGTCTCGGCAAGATCGGCGTGCTGGTGGGACTCGAGTCAACCGGCAAGGCCGACGAACTGACCGCGCTCGGCCGCATGGTCGCGATGCATGTCGCCGCCACCAACCCTCAGGCGGTCGACGCCGCCGGGCTCGACCCGGCCGTCGTCGCGCGCGAGAAGGACGTGCTCGCCGACAAGTTCAGGCAGCAGGGCAAGCCGGAAAACGTCATCGACAAGATCGTCGAGTCGGGCCTCAAGACCTTCTACAAGGAAGTCTGCCTGCTCGAGCAGCCTTACGTGCATGACTCGGGGAAGTCTGTTGCTCAGGCGCTCAAGGAGGCCGAAGGCACGGTCGGTGGACCGATCAAGGTCACCGGCTTTGTCCGCTTCGCGCTCGGAGAGGGCATCGAGAAGCAGGAATCCGACTTCGCCGCGGAAGTCGCGGCGGCGGCGGGTCAGGCCTGAGATACCGGACACCGAGTGCCTCGGCTCCGGGGCTTTCTGAGGTGGGGCGCGCTCTCAATGAGGATCGCATCGCATGAGTGATCCGCTTTACCGACGCGTCGTCGTCAAGCTCTCGGGCGAGGCGCTGACGGGCCCGAACGATTTCGGCATCGACCAGACGACGGTCGAGCGGATCGCCGCCGATCTGGTGGCGACCGCCAAGCTCGGCGTTGAACTCGGCGTCGTGGTCGGCGGCGGTAATATCTTCCGTGGCGTCGAGGTCTCCGAGCGCGGCGTGCCGCGCCCCGTTGGCGACACCATGGGCATGCTGGCCACGGTGATGAACTGCCTCGTGCTCGAGGCGGCCATCGAGCGGGCCGGCCACGAGGCCCGCACGCTCTCGGCCTTGTCGATGACCGCGGTCTGCGAGACCTACAACCGCAAGCGCGCCCTCAAGAATCTCGGCAAGGGGCGGGTTGTGCTCCTCGCCGCGGGAACTGGGAATCCGTTCTTCACGACCGATACGACCGCCGTCCTGCGCGCCGCCGAACTCGAGGCCCAGGCGGTGCTCAAGGCGACCAACGTGGACGGCGTCTATACCGCCGACCCGAAGAAGGACCCGAAGGCCTCCCGCTACGAACGTCTGAGCCACCAGGAGGCGATCGAGAAGGACCTGCGCGTGATGGACGGCGCAGCCTTCGCGCTTGCCCGGGAAAACCGGATGCCTATCATCGTCTTTTCGATCGCGGGCAAGAGCGCGGTCGAGGCGGTTCTGCGTGGGAAAGGACACGCAACCCTGGTCGGCTAGCGTCCGCGCGCGGAATCACGCAAGCCTCAAAAACGTCCAACGGCCGGCACAAGAATTGAAGCAAGAGGGGCCGGCCCAAGCAACAGTGAAAGCCGCGCAATTCGGGGCAAGCTATGGCAAACGCGACTTACGACCTCAACGACATCAAGCGCCGCATGCAGGGTGCCAGCGCCGCGCTCAGGAACGAGCTCGCCGGCCTGCGCACCGGCCGCGCCTCGGCCCATCTCCTCGATCCGATCATGGTCGATGCCTACGGCGCGCAGATGCCGCTCAACCAGTGCGCCAGCGTCAGCGTGCCGGAGCCGCGCCTGATCTCGGTCAACGTGTGGGACCGCTCGCTGGTGCATGCGGTCGAGAAGGCGATCGTGAATTCCAACCTCGGCCTGTCGCCGGCGACGGAAGGGCAGGTGATCCGCCTGCGTATCCCCGAATTGAACGAGGACCGGCGCAAGGAACTGGTGAAAGTCGCGCATAAATATGCCGAAACCGCGCGCGTCGCCGTGCGCCACGTGCGCCGGGACGCCATGGACTTGATCAAGAAGCTGGAGAAGGATCACGCGATCAGCAAGGATGATCACGACCGCTTCTCCGCCGAAATTCAGAAAGCGACCGATGCCGGCATTGCCGAGGTCGACCAAATGCTGGGCGCCAAGGAAAAGGAGATCCTCACGGTCTGAGGTCTGAACGCATGTCCGAGGCCGAGCTTCAGCAGAACGCCACATCATCTTTCGAAGTGCCACGCCACGTCGCCATCATCATGGACGGCAATGGGCGTTGGGCCGCGGCGCGCGGCCTCCCGCGTGTTGAGGGCCATCGCCGCGGGGTCGAGGCGCTCCGCCGCACGATCCGCGCCGCCGGCGAGATCGGCATCAAGATCATCACCATCTATTCGTTCAGCACGGAAAACTGGTCGCGCCCAGCCACCGAGGTCGGCGAGCTGATGGGCCTGCTGCGCCGTTTCATCCGCAACGATCTCGCCGAACTGCACCGCAGCAACGTGCGGGTGCGCATCATCGGCGAGCGCGAAGGACTCGATCCCGACATCGGCCGTCTGCTCGTCGAGGCGGAAGAGCTGACCAAGGACAATGATGGGCTCACGCTAGTGGTCGCCTTCAATTACGGGGCGCGCCAGGAGATCGTGCGCGCGACGCGCCGTTTCGCCGAAGAGGTGGCGGCGGGCCGGCTGAAACCGGAAGACGCCACCGTCGAGCATTTCGGCCGCTTCCTCGACGCACCCGATCTGCCCGATCCCGATCTCCTCGTCCGCACCAGCGGCGAGCAGCGGCTGTCGAACTTCCTGCTGTGGCAGTCGGCCTATAGCGAACTCGTCTTCGTGCCGACCTACTGGCCCGATTTCGACCGCGCCACGCTCGAAGCCGCGATCCGCGAGTATCAGCAGCGCGAGCGGCGTTTCGGCGGTCTCGTCGCCAAGACCGGATCCTGATCCCGTGGTCAGGCCCGTTTCCGGCCCGGATGATCCCGGCGCACGCGCGCCCATGGGCCGGAGCAACTTGGCCTTGCGCGTTGCCTCGGCGCTCGTGCTGGCGCCGGTGGCGGTCTTGGCCGCCTATGCCGGCGGCTTACCATTCGCCCTATTCTGGGGCCTGGCTGCTATCGCGGTCCTGTGGGAATGGATCACTTTGGTCTCCGGACCCGGTCACAAAGTGATGTTTTCCTCGTGCGCGGCGGCGATTGCGGTCGCAACTATGCTCGCGTGGCTGAGCCGCCCGGTGGTGGCGCTGTTCCTCGTCGGCCTTGGAGCGCTCTCGGCGGCAATTTTCGCGTCCGAGGGACGCCGCACCTGGGTCACCGCCGGTATTGTCTATGCCGGGGCCATGGTGCTTGCGCCCATGGTCCTACGCGCCGATCAGGACTACGGTTTTCTGGCGATGGTACTGTTGTTTGCGATCGTGTGGACGACCGACATCCTGGGCTACTTCGCCGGGCGGGCCTTCGGTGGCCCGAAGCTGTGGCCAGCCGTTAGCCCGAAGAAGACCTGGTCGGGCGCCATCGCCGGCACAGTCGGCGCCATGATCGTCGGCGGCGTTCTGGCGCACACGATCATCGCGGTGAATGTCGTGGGGCTTGCCTTGGTGTCGCTGGTGCTGTCGGCGCTGGCCCAGCTTGGCGATCTCTTCGAGTCCTGGATCAAGCGCCGGCACGGCGCCAAAGATGCGAGCCATCTGATCCCCGGCCACGGCGGGGTGATGGACCGGCTCGACGGTTTCTGGGCGGCGGCGCTGGCCGGCTGCCTGATCGGGCTTCTGCGCGGCGGTTTGGACGGCGCCGCGCGCGGCCTGCTGGTATGGTGAGTGTATGACTGTTCCGAACCTCGTTAATGTCACGCCGCTGCCCTTCGGCGCCACGCACAGCATCACGGTGCTCGGCGCCACCGGGTCGATCGGCGCCAGCACCGTCGATCTGATCAAGCGCGAGCCCGGCCGGTACCGCGTCGAGGCGGTGACCGCACATCGCAACGCCGCCGCGCTGGCGAAAGTCGCGCGCGAGGTCGGGGCGCGCACCGCGGTCGTCGCCGACGAAGACGCTTATGACGAACTCAAGGACGCGCTCTCCGGCAGCAAGATCGCCGCCGCGGCCGGCGCCGACGCCCTCATCGAAGCGGCCGAACATCCGGCCGATTGGGTTATGGCCTCGATCGCTGGCGCCATCGGTTTGAAGCCGACGATGGCGGCGATCGAACGCGGCGCGACAGTCGCGCTCGCCAACAAGGAGTGCCTCGTCTGTGCCGGCAGCCTCTTCATGCGCCGCGCAGCAGCCGCCGGCGCGACGGTACTGCCCGTCGATTCCGAGCACAACGCGATCTTCCAGGCGATGGGTGCCGGACCGCGCGACGGAATCAAGCGCATCATCTTGACCGCTTCGGGCGGTCCGTTCCGCACTTGGTCGCTGGACCAGATCCGCGCCGCAACCCCCGCCCAGGCGCTCAAGCATCCCAACTGGTCGATGGGGCAGAAGGTCACCATCGATTCAGCGAGCCTGATGAACAAAGGCCTCGAGCTGATCGAAGCGCATCATCTCTTCGCGTTGCCGTCGGAGCAGATCGATGTGCTGGTGCATCCTCAGTCGGTCATCCACGGCATGGTGGAATTCCGCGACGGCTCGGTGGTGGCACAGCTCGGCGCGCCCGACATGCGCATCCCGATCGCGCATTGCCTCGCCTGGCCGCGCCGCATCGACGGACCCGCGCCACGGCTCGATCTGGCGCACGTGCGCGAATTGACCTTCGAGGAGGCCGATCTCGTCCGTTTCCCGGCGCTCGGCTTGGCGCGGCGGGCGATGGAGGCGGGCGGGGCGGCGACGACCGTGCTCAATGCGGCGGACGAGGTCGCGGTGGCCGAGTTCATCGCCGGCCGCATTCCGTTCCTGGCGATTCCAGCCCTGGTCGAAGCGACGTTGGAAGCCGCCGGCGGGCGGGGCCTGCTCGCCGAACTGGGCCGGATCGAGGACGCGCTGGCCGTTGACCATGCCGCGAGATCGCTGGCCCGGGACCTCTTGCCCGAAATTGCCGTAAAGGCATCCTAGTAAACGTTGAGTAATATTGGCGGGCGCAACCGGGCGGGGGACAAGGACCAGAGATGATTGCCGAAATCATGGGAAGCCTGAGTGCGTTCGGCGGCGGCGTCGTCGGCTACGTGGTTCCCTTTCTCTTTGTGCTCACGATTGTCGTTTTCTTTCATGAGCTTGGCCACTTCCTGGTGGCGCGCTGGCGGGGGGTGAAGGTCGTTGCCTTTTCGATCGGCTTCGGGCCGGAGATCGTCGGCTTCAACGACCGCTATGGGACCCGCTGGAAGCTCGCCGCGGTTCCATTGGGCGGATACGTGAAGTTTTTCGGCGACGAGAACGCTGCCAGCGTCCCCGACTCGGAAGCCGCCGCCGGCATGTCCGAGGAGGAGAAAAAGGTCAGCTTCGTCCACAAGCCGGTGGGCTCCCGCGCCGCCGTGGTGGCGGCCGGGCCGATCGCCAATTTCATCCTCGCCATCGCGATCTTCGCCGTCATCTTCATGACGGTCGGCAAGCAGACGACCAGCGCCCGCGTCGACACGATCCAGCCGAACAGCGCCGCCCAGGCCGCCGGCTTCCAGCCGGGCGATCTCGTCACCGCCATCAACGGCGAGAAGATCGACAACTTCTCCGACATGCAGCGCATCGTCAGCATCAGCGCCGGCGAGCCGCTCTCAATCCAGGTTGAACGCGGCGGCGTGCCGGTCACGCTCAAGGCGACGCCGCAGCTCAAGGAGCTGAAGGACAATTTCGGCAACGTGCACCGGCTCGGCGTACTCGGCATCAGCCGCTCGATGGCGCCTGGCGACATTAAGACGCAGAAATTCGGTCCGGCCCAGGCTGTCGTCGAAGGCGCCAAGGAGACCTGGTTCATCGTCGACCGGACGCTCTCGTATATCGGCGGGATATTCGCCGGCCGGGAATCGGCCGACCAGCTCGGCGGCCCGATTCGCATCGCCCAGGTCTCCGGACAGGTGGCGACCGCCGGATTCGTTGCACTGATGCACCTGACTGCGGTGCTTTCGGTGTCGATCGGCCTCCTGAACCTCTTCCCGATTCCCCTTCTCGATGGGGGGCACCTTTTGTTCTATGGAATCGAGGCGGCCCGCGGGCGGCCTTTGTCCGAGCGCGCACAGGAAGTCGGCTTCCGCATCGGCCTCGCGATCGTCGTCATGTTGATGATTTTCGCAACATTTAATGACATTCTGCATTTGGCCACCTCATAACCGTTGCCTCCGGGCAACTTTTTGAGGGGAAAGGGGAACTTGGGTTAGCGCTTTCATTTGCAGCGCTTGTAAAACGCTGTACAAAGCAACCGAAGCCAGCCCGGAAGTCTGCCGAATCCGCAGTGGGGGGCGGCCGCGAGGATTCAAGAGGGCGCGTTGCGCATGGGACTTGTTGTGCGGTTGGTTCGGGGGCTGGCTCTAAGCTGCGCGGTCCTCAGCGGTATCCTTGTCGGTGCCGGGTGCATGACGGTTGCGTCTTCGGGCGTAGCCCACGCACAAACCGTCAATTCTATCGTCGTGGAGGGGAGCCGGCGCGTCGAAGCCGACACCATCCGTTCCTATTTTCACGCCGGCCCCAATGGCCAGCTTGGTCCGGCCGATCTCGATGACGGCCTCAAGTCGCTCTATGCGACGGGCCTGTTCTCCGACGTGCATATCAATCGCGCCGGCGGCCGCATCGTCGTGACCGTGGTCGAGAACCCGGTGATCAACCGGGTCGCCTTCGAGGGCAACAAGAAGGCCAAGGACGATCAGCTCAGCGCGGAAGTGCAGTCGAAGCCGCGCGGCACGCTGTCGAAGCCGACCGTGCAGGCCGACGTCCAGCGCATCATCGAGATCTATCACCGCAGCGGCCGCTTCGACGTCTCGGTCGATCCGAAGATCATCGAACTGCCGAACAATCGCGTCGACCTCGTCTTCGAGATCAAGGAAGGCGAGAAGACCGGCGTGAAGCAGATCAACTTCGTCGGCGCGCACGCGTTCTCGTCCGGCCGGTTGAAGGACGTCATCAAGACCTCGGAGAGCGGCTGGTTCAGCTTCCTCCAGACGACCGACATCTATGACCCGGATCGCGTGGAAGCCGATCGCGATCTGCTGCGCCGATTCTATCTCAAGAACGGCTACGCCGACGTGCGAATCGTGTCGGCCGTGGGCGAATACGACCCGGCCAAGAAGGGCTTCGTCGTCACCTTCACCATCGACGAGGGCGCCAAGTATCATGTCGGCACCGTCGACGTGGTCTCCAACGTCCGCGCGCTCAATCCGAATCTCCTGCGCAGCCGAATCAAGCTCAGCCCGGGCGACGTCTACAACGCCGACCTGGTGGAGAAGAGCGTCGAGCAGATGACGATCGAGGCGGCCAAGAGCGGCTATGCCTTCGCCAACGTGCGTCCGCGCGGCGATCGCAACTTCGACAAGAAGACCATCAATCTCGCCTTCGTGGTCGAGGAGGGTGCCCGCGCCTACATTGAGCGCATCAACATCCGCGGCAACACGCGCACGCGCGATTACGTCATCCGCCGCGAGTTCGATATCGGCGAGGGCGACGCCTATAACCGCGCGCTCATCGACCGCGCCGAGCGCCGCCTGAAGAACCTCAACTTCTTCAAGTCGGTCAAGATCACCAACGAGCCGGGCTCGGCGCCCGACCGCGTCGTGATCAACGTCGATGTCGAAGAGCAGCCCACCGGCGAGTTCTCCGTCTCCGGCGGCTATTCGACCGCCGACGGCTTCATCGGCGAAGTCAGCGTCGCCGACCGCAACCTCATGGGCCGCGGCCAGTACGGCAAGGCGTCGGTGACCTTTGGTCAGTACACGCGCGGCTTCGATCTGTCGTTGGTCGAACCCTATTTGCTCGGCTATCGCATGTCGGGCGGCGTCGACCTGTTCTACCGGCAGAACCTCGCGACCGACTTCGTTTCCTATAACACCAAGACCTACGGCGCGAATCTTCGCCTCGGCTTTGCGCTGACTGAAGAACTCGCGTTGACGCCGCGTTACTCGATCTATCGGCAGGAGATCACGCTGCCGGATCAGTACGACAACTGTATCAATTCGCAGGCCGCGATTGATTTCCGTAACGGCATCGGTCCGGGCGTGCAGCCGGGCAACCCGTGCTACTCCGACGGCGAAGCCTCGCTGCCGGTGCGCAAGGAGTTGGCGAACGGCCCGGTCACTGTGTCGCTGGTTGGCTACACCCTCGCTTACAACACCCTCGACAACGTGCGCTCGCCGACCAGCGGCCTCTATGCCGAGTTGAAGCAGGATCTCGCCGGCGTCGGCGGTGACGTGAACTTCATCCGCTCGCAGGCGGAAGCCCGCACCTATTCGGAAATCATGCCGGATGTCGTCGGCGTGGTGAAAGTGCAGGCCGGCAACATCTCGAGCTGGGGCGGCCAGGACTTGCGCATGCTGGATCAATTCCAGATGGGCCCGAACCTTGTGCGCGGCTTTGCGCCCTCGGGCATCGGTCCGCGCGATATCACCAACGGCACGTTCAACGACTCGGTCGGCGGCAGCATGTACTGGGGCGCGACCGTAGAGGCGCAGACGCCGCTCTACTTCCTGCCAAAGGAAATCGGCATCAAGCTTGCGGTCTTTGCCGACGCCGGTTCACTGTGGGGCTACGAGGGGCCAACCTCGTGGAATCAGACGGGTGAGACCTTGCAGGTTGGTCTCGACAGTCCCTCGATGATCCGTTCTTCGGTCGGTGTCGGCTTCCTGTGGGATTCGCCGCTTGGGCCGCTGCGTTTCGATCTGGCCTATCCGATCACCAAATACTGCGCCACGCCGACCACCGGCGGACCGGAGGTGTGTGATCGCACGCAGATCTTCCGCTTCAGCGGCGGCACGAAGTTCTAAAAGCCGCGCCACGGTCGGACGCAAGACGTCCGGCCGTGGCTGCTGCATTGGTTTAGCCTCAACGGGTCAGACTCGGGCAGCATGAGCGAGCCTGCTTTCCTCCGACGGTCCGAGGGATTAACCCTCGACGAGATCGCCATCGCTGCCAGCGCCAAAGCGCCGGCGGCGATGCCGCATACGCGGCGCATCGGCGGCATTGCGCCGCTCGATCGCGCCTCGCCCAACGACCTGACCTTCTTCGACAACAAGAACTTCGCGCCGGTCGCGCGGCTCACCCATGCCGGCGCCTGCATGACCACCGCGGCACTGGCGAAGGAGTTGCCCGCGCACGTGGCTACCTTCGTGGTGCGCGAGCCTTATCGCGCTTTCGTCACGGTGGCGCGGGCCATGTTTCCGCAGGCGTTGCGGCCGTCCTCGTTGCGCGAGCCTGGCGACATCGCCGGTGCGCATGTCGACCGGACGGCACGTCTCGAGGACGGCGTCACCGTGGAGCCAGGCGCCGTGATCGGGCCGCATGCCGAGATCGGCAGCGGCACCCTGATCGGCGCCAACGCAGTGGTCGGGGCGGAGGTCCGCGTCGGCCGTGACTGTGCGATCGGCGCCGGCACCACGCTCAGCAATGCCCTGATCGGCGACCGCGTGCTCGTGCATCCGGGTTGCAAGATCGGCCAGGACGGCTTCGGCTTCGTCATGGGCGGCAAAGGCCATCTCAAGGTGCCGCAGATAGGCCGCGTCATCATCCAGGACGACGTCGAGATCGGCGCCGGCACCACCATCGATCGCGGCGCGATCCGCGATACCGTGATCGGCGAGGGCACCAAGATCGACAACCTGGTCCAGGTGGGCCACAATGTCAGCGTCGGCCGGCATTGCATTCTGGTCGCGCAGACAGGCCTCGCGGGCAGTTCGACCCTGGAAGACTTCGTCGTGCTCGGAGCGCGTGTCGGCCTCGACAATAATGTTACGATCGGGGAAGGCGCTCAGATTGCGGCCACCAGCATCGTCCATGGCGATGTACCGCCTGGTGCGCGCTGGGGTGGCACCCCCGCGAAACCGGTGAAGCAGTGGTTCCGCGAGATGATGATCGTCGAGCAGCTTGCCAAGCGCGAAATGAATTCGCGCAGCAAGGGCAGCAACGGCACACCGGCGGACGAGTAGGCGAGACGGAGAGAGATGGACGACGTCGTTACCAAACTTGAAGCGGCCGACATTGCGGTGGTGCTCAAGATGCTGCCGCACCGCTATCCGTTTCTGATGGTCGACCGCGTCATCGACATCCGCGGCGACGAGCACGGCATCGGCATCAAGAACGTCACCATCAATGAACCGCACTTCCAGGGCCACTTCCCGGAAAATCCGGTGTTTCCCGGCGTGCTGATGATCGAAGGCATGGCGCAGACGGCGGGCGTCCTCTGCATCGCGGCGACGTCAATGGGCCAGGCGCAAAAAGTGTTCTTCATGACCATCGACAAGGCGAAATTCCGCAAAGTCGTGCTGCCGGGCGATACGATCGAATACCACATGACGCGGATCGCACGTCGAAAGATGATGTGGTGGTATCGCGGCGAGGCCAAAGTGCGCGGGCAGATCGTTGCCGAGGCGGAAGTCGGCGCGATGATTTCCGACGCATGAGCGCGGCAATGATCGATCCCTCGGCACGGGTCGAGGCCGGGGCGAAGATCGGCGACGGCGTCACCATCGGCCCCTTCTGCAGCATTGGTGCGCACGTGAGGATCGGCGATGGCTGCCGGCTCGTGTCGCATGTCAACGTGACCGGGCACACGAGTATCGGCCCGCGCACCGTCATTCATCCGTTCGCCTCGCTCGGCTCGCCGCCGCAGTCGTTCGGCTATCGGGGAGGTCCGACGACGCTGCTCGTCGGCGCCGACTGCGACATCCGCGAAAGCGTCACCATGAACACGGGCACGGAGGACGGCGGCGGCGTCACTGAGGTCGGCGACGGTTGCTTCCTCATGGTCGGCTCGCATGTCGGCCACGACTCTAAGGTCGGCAGCAAGGTGGTCTTCGCCAACAACACCGTGCTCGGCGGCCATGTCACGGTCGGCGACAATGTCGTGTTTGGCGGCGGCGTCGCGGTGCGCCAGTTCGTCCGCATCGGCGAGGGCGCCATGCTCGTCGGCTTGAGCGGGATTCGCGCCGATGTCATTCCCTACGGCATGGCGCAGGGGCCGCTCGCGAATCTCGTGGGATTGAACGTGGTTGGCATGCGTCGGCGTGGCATGGGCAAGAGCGAGGTTCACCGTGTGCGCAGCGCCTATCAGGCGCTGTTCTTCGGTGACGGCGAATTCCGGACGCGTCTCGATCGCATCGAGGCGGAGTACAAGGACGATGCGCTGGTCGGAAAGGTCGTCGCCTTCATCCTCGCGGGCAAGCGGCCGCTGACGATGGCGATCAAGCGCGGCGAGTCGGACGAGGGCTCATGAGCCCCGTGGCCACCGCTGCGCAGGACGGCCCGCTGGCTATGATCGTCGGCGGCGGCAGTCTGCCCCTGGCGGTGGCGGACTTGGTGGCGGCGAGCGGGCGCAAGGTGGTGCTGTTTCCGCTCTACGGCGCGGCCGAAGGCACCGCGGTCGCACGTCATCGCCATTACTGGGTCTATATCGGCCAGATCGGCAAGTTCATGCGGCTCGCCCGCGCCGAGGGCTGCCGTGATGTGGTGTTTCTCGGTGCGCTGGTGCGGCCTTCGCCGTGGCAAACGCGGCCTGATCTCAAGGGCCTCATGATGCTGCCGCGGGCGCTCAAGGCCTTTCGCGGCGGCGACAATCATCTGTTGTCGGGGATGGGCAAGCTTCTCGAGGAGGAGGGCTTCCGTCTGCTGGGCGCGCATGAGGTTGCGCCGCAAATTCTGGCGCCCGTAGGGGCGCTCGGTCGCGTGCAGCCGAGTGAGCGCGATCGCGCCGACATCGCGCTTGGATTCGAATACCTGCACGCCGCGGGTCCCTTCGATATCGGACAGGCAGTCGTGGTCGCGGGACGGCACGTGCTGGCCGTCGAAGCGGCGGAGGGCACCGACGCAATGCTCGCGCGCATCGCGGAGATGCGCGCCAATGGCCGTGTGCGCACACCCGCGGGCACCGGCGTGCTGGTGAAAGCGCCGAAGCCGGGGCAAGACCGCCGTTTCGATCTGCCCTCGATCGGGCCGCAAACCGTCGAAGGCGCAGCGCGCGCCGGACTTGCCGGCATTGCCGTGGTCACCGGCGAAACCATCATTGCCGAGCCGGAGGCTCTGGTTACGGCCGCCGATCGCGCTGACATCTTTGTCCTTGGCGCCACACAATGAGCGCCGGCCCGCAAGTGTTCCTGGTCGCGGGCGAGGAATCCGGCGACCGCCTCGGCGCCGCGCTGATCGGCGCGCTCAGGACGCAGACGCAGGGCCAGGTGCGGGTCTCCGGTATCGGCGGCGCGCATATGGCAGGGGAGGGCGTCGTGAGCTCGTTCCCGCTCGGCGACCTGGCGATCATGGGCTTTGCGGCCATTCCGGCGAGCCTGCCGAAGATCCTGCGGCGCATCCGCGAGGCGGCGGACGCGGTCATCGCCGCCAAGCCCGACGTGCTGGTGATCATCGACAGCCCCGAATTCACCCATCGCGTCGCGAAGCGCGTGCGCGCTCGCGCGCCGCACATCCCAATCGTCGATTACGTCTGTCCCTCGGTCTGGGCCTGGCGCCCCGGCCGCGCGCGCGCCATGCGCCCTTATGTGGATCACGTGCTCGGGCTGCTCCCGTTCGAGCCGGCGGTCATGCAGCGCCTCGGTGGCCCGCCGACCACGTTTGTCGGCCATCCGCTCGGCGAGCAGATCGCCCGCCTGCGGCCAGATGCCCAGGAGGCCAAGAGGCGCCTTGCGGAGTCGCCGGTGCTGCTGGTGATGCCCGGCAGCCGCTCGGGTGAAGTCCACCGCATGGCCGGGGTGTTCGGCGAGGCCTTGGCGTTGCTGCACCAACGTCTCGGCGCGCTGGAGGTGGTTGTCCCGGCGGTGCCACGCCTTGCCGACACTGTTCGCGCAGCGGTGTCGTCCTGGCCGGTGCCGGCCCGCATCGTCACCGATCCGGCCGAAAAGGACGCCACCTTCCGTGTCGCGCGAGCCGCGCTGACCAAATCGGGCACGTCTACGCTCGAACTGGCGCTGGCCGGGATTCCAATGGCTGCCGCCTACAAAGTTCCCTTGGTGGAGGAGGTGGTCGGCCGCCTCCTGATCACCGCGCAGAGCGCGATCCTGACCAACTTGATCCTGGGCGAGAATGTCGTGCCCGAATTCCTGCAACGCGACTGCACCCCGGAGCGGCTCGCCGGCGCGCTGCTGCCGCTCCTTGCGGACACGCCGGAGCGCCGCCGTCAGACTGAAGCTTTCGCCCGCCTGGATACCATTATGGACATCGGGCGCGCCGTCCCCAGCGAACGAGCGGCAACGCTCGTCCTCGGCTTTTCCAGCGGTCTTAACCACACTGCGCGGCTGCAGATAGTGCCGCCCGCGTCAACAGCTTAACTTGCTGTGTCACGCAAAAAGGGCGTATGGCATGGGAACGAGCCGGGACCTGTAATTTTGACCCCTCCACCACGTGCCACCATCACTGCCGTCCATGGTTATGTGCCGCCGGACGTGCTCACCAACGCCGAACTGGCGCGGATGGTGGATACCAGCGATACCTGGATTACCGAGCGCACGGGCATCAAGGAGCGGCATATCCTCAAGGGTGAGGGCCTGGGCACCTCGCACATGGGCGCGGAAGCCGTCCGCGGCCTCCTGCAGAAGACCGGCACCAAGCCGGAGGACGTCGATCTTCTGATCTGCGCCACCACGACGCCGGATATGCAGTTCCCGTCGACCGCCAATCTCATCTGCGACATGGTCGGCATCCGCAACATCGGCTCGTTCGACGTGCAGGCGGCCTGCTCGGGCTTCCTTTATTCGCTGACCATCGCGACGCAATTCATCGCCGCCGGCACGGCGCGCAAGGTGGTCGTGGTCGGGGCCGACAAGATGTCGTCGATCATCGACTACACCGACCGCGCCACCTGCGTGTTGTTTGGCGATGGTGCCGGCGCAGTGCTGCTCGAGGCGGGTGAGAACGGCTACGGCATCATGGATTCGCTGATCCGCTCAGACGGCTCCGGCATGATCCATCTGCATCAGAAGGCTGGCGGCAGCCGCACGCCGGCGACCGCGGAGACGGTCGCCAAACGGCAGCACTACGTGCACCAGGAGGGCGCGGCGGTTTACAAGTTCGCCATCGCCAAGATGGCCGAGGTCGCCGGAGAAATCATGTCGCGCAACAATCTACGCGGCGACATGATCGATTGGCTGGTGCCGCATCAGGCCAACAACCGCATCATCGAATCCACCGCGGAGCGCATGGGCCTGCCGATGGATCGTGTGATGGTGACGATCCAAAAATACGGCAACACCACCAATGCCACGATCCCGCTGTGCCTGTGGGACTACGAGGCGCAGCTCAAGGCGGGCAACCGCATGGTGCTCGCCGCCTTCGGCGGCGGCTTCACCTGGGCCGGCGTCTACGTCACCTGGGGTTATGACGGCGCGAAAGCGCCGAAGTTGAACGGCCATCGCTGATCGAGCATCGGCTCCAGTCACCGCCTCCCACGACCTCGGCGAGAGCAAGCAATCAGAGCTGGCCTCCGAAGCGCAACGTCTCCCGCTTTTCCGCGCCTGGTTGTTCTGGCACAGTTTCCGTGCCGGGAAGAGGCCGGCGGCAACTATGGGAGACCGCCATGTTGACGCGTCGCAACTTCACTGTGTTGGCTGGGTGTGCAATCTGCGGGGTTGCGGGTTTTGCCGCGACCGAAGTTTCGGCCCAAGGCGTGCCTGCGGCATCCGCAGGTGGCGTGACACGGAAAATCCTGTCGCGGACCGATGGTCCCTCGCCAGGCTATGAATCGATCCTGATGGATGTTGTTATCGATCCCGGTGCCGCGGTCGCACGACACACGCATCCGGGCATCGAGTCAACTTATGTCATGGAAGGCGAAATAGAGCTTCCGGTGCAAGGTCAGCCGACAAAGGTGGTCAAGACCGGGGAGGGATTCCAAATTCCGCCGAATACGCCGCACGCAGGTGGAAAGGCGAGCGACACCAAGACGCATTTGATGATCACGTACATCGTCGAAAAGGGCAAACCGCTCGCGAGCCCAGCTTGATGCAGCGGTGGGTAAACGACACGCACGGCTCCTAGGGGTGCGTGCAATTGAAAAAGGGGCGCCTCGCGGCGCCCCAACAATTTAGCGATGTCCGAAAGCGACTACTTCCGCCGCGAGATCGGGATGTAATCGCGCCGCGTCTCGCCGGTGTAGAGCTGACGCGGACGGCCGATCTTCTGGTTCGGATCCTCGATCATTTCCTTCCACTGCGCGATCCAGCCGACGGTGCGCGCGACCGCGAACAGCACGGTGAACATGGTGGTGGGGAAGCCCATCGCCTTGAGCGTGATGCCGGAATAGAAGTCGATGTTCGGGTAGAGCTTCTTCTCGATGAAGTACTCGTCGTGCAGCGCGATCTTCTCGAGCTCCATGGCGACGTCGAGCAGCGGATCGTCCTTGATGCCGAGCTCGGCCAAGACCTCGTGGCAGGTCTTCTGCATGATCTTGGCGCGCGGATCGTAGTTCTTGTAGACGCGGTGGCCGAAGCCCATCAGGCGGAAGCTATCGTTCTTGTCCTTCGCACGCTTGACGAATTCGGGAATGCGATCGACCGTGCCGATCTCGCGCAGCATGTTCAACGCCGCTTCGTTGGCGCCGCCATGCGCGGGACCCCAGAGGCAGGCGCAGCCGGCGGCGATGCAGGCGAACGGGTTCGCGCCCGAAGAGCCGGCGAGACGTACCGTCGATGTCGACGCGTTCTGCTCGTGGTCGGCGTGCAGGATGAAAATACGATCCATCGCGCGCGCCAGAACCGGGTTCGGCTTGTACTCCTCGGTCGGCACCGCGTAGCACATGCGCAGGAAGTTGGTCGCATAGTCGAGGTCGTTCTTCGGATACACGAAGGGCTGGCCGATCGAGTATTTGTAGGCCATGGCCGCAAGCGTCGGCACCTTCGCGATCATGCGGATCGAGGCGATCATGCGCTGATGCGGATCGGAGATGTCTGTCGAGTCGTGATAGAAGGCCGACAGCGCACCGATCGAACCGGTCATCACCGCCATCGGATGCGCGTCGCGGCGGAAGCCCTGGAAGAACCGGCTCATCTGCTCGTGCACCATCGTGTGGCGCGTGACCCGGTAATCGAAATCGGCTTTCTGGGACGGCGTCGGCAGTTCGCCGTAAAGCAGCAGGTAACAGGTCTCGAGGAAGTCGCCGTGCTCGGCGAGTTGCTCGATCGGATAGCCGCGATACATCAAGATGCCTTCATCGCCGTCGATGTAGGTGATCTTGGACTCGCAGCTCGCCGTCGAGGTGAAGCCGGGGTCGTAGGTGAACAACCCGCTTTCCCCGTATAGCTTGGAGATGTCGACCACATCGGGGCCGACCGTGCCGCTATAGATTGGGAAGTCCCAGTTGTTGTTGCCGACGGTTAGCGAGCCGGTCTTAGATTTGGAATCCGTTTTGGCGTCCATGGTCGGGCCCTCGAATTGGCAGCGAGCGGTGCGCGTTATAAGCGTTCGGCCGGCAGGCGTGGCGCCGCCCCAGGCATGCGCGAGTTCCGGCACCGTTTGCGTAACCCATCCAACTGTGCGCTGCAAGATCACGCCAACCGCGCATCTGCCCGCCATATAGGCATGGCTCCGCAGCTTTGCCCGCTGTGAAAAGTTATCGCCGGATAAAAAAGTTACGGCGCTGGCGCGGTTTGATCGCGCAGGCGGCCGAGACTTTCTTCGCGTCCAAGGACCGCGAGCACGTCGAAGATCGGCGGAGAGGTCGTCTTGCCGGTGAGCGCCGCACGCAGAGGCTGCGCAACGGCGCCGAGTTTGAGGCCCATGCGCTCGGCAAAGCTGCGCACGACGGCCTCCACGCCGGCCGCGGTCCACTCGCTGGCGGCGTCGAGTTCCGGCAGCAAAGCGGCAAGCGTGGATTTCGCGTCAACGTTCAGCAGCGCCTTGGCCTGGTCGGCGATTTCAAGCGGCCGGCTCGCCCAGACGAAGCGAGAGGCTTCGAACAGCTCAACTAAAGTCTTAGCGCGCTCTTTCAGCCCCGGCATGGCGATCCCGAGCTTCGCGCGCAGTTCAGGGGTCATCTTGGCGGCCAGCTCCTGGCCGCCGGCGATATGCGGCAGAAGCTGCTCCAGGGCATCGATCAGCGCGCCGTCGTCGCTCGCGCGGATGTAGTGGCCGTTGAGGCTTTCCAGCTTGGCGAAGTCGAAGCGGGCCGGCGAGCGGCCGACATGAGCGAGGTCGAAGGCCTCGATCATCTCCTCCGTCGAGAACACCTCCTGGTCGCCATGGCTCCAGCCGAGGCGGACCAGATAGTTCCGCAGAGCCGCAGGCAGATAGCCCATGGCCCGGTAGGCATCCACTCCCAGCGCGCCATGGCGCTTCGACAGCTTGGAACCGTCCGGCCCATGGATGAGCGGGATGTGGGCCATGGTGGGCACCACCCATCCGAGCGCATCGTAAATGTGCTTCTGCCGCGCGCCGTTGGTTAGGTGGTCATCGCCGCGGATGATGTGGGTGACGGCCATGTCGTGGTCGTCAACGACGACAGCCAGCATATATGTGGGCGTGCCGTCCGAGCGCAGCAGCACCAGGTCGTCGAGGTCGGCGTTCTGCCAGACCACGCGCCCCTGCACTTGGTCCTCGATCACGGTCTCGCCGGTCTGCGGCGCCTTGAGGCGGATCACCGGCTTGACGCCCTGGAGCGCTTCCGAAGGGTCGCGGTCGCGCCAGCGTCCGTCGTAGAGTTTGGAGCGGCCTTCGCGGCGGGCGGCCTCGCGCATCTGCGCAAGCTCCTCCTGTGAGGCGTAGCAGTAGTAGGCCTTGCCTTCGGCGAGGAGCTGCTCGGCCACCTCGCGGTGGCGCGCGGCGCGGGCGAACTGGTAGATGATGTCGCCGTCCCAGGTCAGGCCCAGCCAGGAGAGGCCGTCGATGATGGCGTCGATCGCCGCCTTGGTCGAGCGCTCCCGGTCGGTGTCTTCGATGCGCAGCAGCATCTTGCCGCCGCGGCTGCGCGCGAACAGCCAATTAAACAGCGCCGTGCGGCCTCCGCCGATATGGAGGAAGCCGGTAGGAGAGGGCGCAAAACGGGTGACGACAGGCTCGCTCATCGGCGGCCGTCTAGCACAGTTGCGGGCGAGGGTGTCAGTGCGGTTGACATTGGGCCGGGCGTTCCGTCATGGCATAACCGCCGGTCGCGGCCGGTCCGCATCATAGGGTTGATCCTGAGATTCGAGGAAGCATGGCGACGGACAACAAAGCAAGCGGCAATGCGGGGACGGCGGAAGCCGGACGCGATTTCATTCGCGACATCGTTAAGGCCGATCTCGACGCAAAGCGCGTTGGCAAAGTCATTACCCGTTTCCCGCCTGAGCCGAACGGCTACCTGCATATCGGCCACGCCAAATCCATCATTCTCAACTTCGGCATTGCCGAAGAGTTCGGTGGCCAGTGCAATCTGCGCTTCGACGACACCAACCCGGCGAAGGAAGAGCAGGAATACATCGACGCGATCAAGCGCGATGTGCATTGGCTCGGTTTCGACTGGGG
>DASXOK010000344.1:0-7269 GCA_036494425.1 Pseudolabrys sp. | reverse complement strand
GACGAAATCGGCTTCGGCAGGATCGTCGACCAATTGCAGGCGCAGGCTTGGGCTCGCAGCGGCCGTGTCGACGCGCACGGTATAATCCGCGGTGGCGGCGCCGGTGACCCGGTAAGCGGCATTGCCGGCAACGAAGCAGGGCATCGGCGTGTCGCTTGCGGCGAAGTACGACGTGGCTGCTGCTGCAGCTGCAGGGACGGCAATAACGAGCGCAAGAAGCGCAAAAACGTGAGTGCGGGTCATGTCGCGCAGGCCCCCCAAGCCGGCGCCGAATCGGCGCGTTCGGTAAGTCTACGCCTCCGCCATTAAGCCTCGCTTAAACGGGCGCTATGCCGCGCGGCGGATTTCGTCGGTGAGCGCGCGGTACGATAAGGCCTCCGCGAGATGCACGCGGCCGACCTTTTCGGCGCCGTCGAGATCGGCCAGCGTGCGCGCGACGCGCAGCACGCGATGATAGCCGCGCGCAGAGAGCCGCATCGAATCGGCGGCGTCGCGCAACAGCGCTAGCCCGCCATTGTCCGTGCGCGCGATGTCTTCCAAAACCGGCCCGCTCGCCTGCGCATTGACGCGCACATTGGCGAGCCCGAGCTCGGCATAACGCGCGGTCTGGATATCGCGCGCCCGGGCGACGCGGGCGGCAACCTCGCGGCTGCCTTCCGATGGGGGCGGCAAGATGAGGTCGGCGGCGATCACCGCCGGCACTTCGATGTGCAGGTCGATCCGATCGAGAAAGGGGCCCGACAGACGGCCCTGATAATCGGCAACGCAACGCGTGTTCGGCCCGCGCCGGCAGGCGAAACCCGGATCGTTGGCACGGCCGCAGCGGCAGGGATTCATCGCGGCGACCAGCATGAAGCGCGCCGGATAAGTGATGCGGTGATTGTGGCGCGGGCGATCGCCACCTCGCCAGTCTCCAGCGGCTGGCGCAGCGAATCGAGCCCCTGGTCGGAGAACTCCGGCATCTCGTCGAGGAACAGCACGCCGTTATGCGCGAGCGAGATTTCGCCCGGCCGCGCGCGCAAGCCGCCGCCGACCAGAGCCGGCATCGACGCCGAATGATGCGGCGAGCGGAACGGCCGCTTGTTGGTGAGCGCGCCGCCTTCGATCTCGCCGGCGACCGAGGCGATCATCGACATTTCCAGGAGCTCGGTCGGCGACAGCGGCGGCAGGATGGTGGGGAGGCGCGCCGCCAGCATCGATTTGCCGGCGTCGGGCGGCCCGACCATCAAGAGGTTATGCCCGCCGGCGGCGGCGACCTCGAGCGCGCGCTTGGCGCTTTCCTGTCCTTTGATGTCGGCGAGGTCGAGCGGCATCGCGTCGATCTCGCGCACCTTCGGCTGCGGCCGCGAGAGGACCTGCGTGCCCTTGAAATGATTGGCCAGTTGAATGAGCGACTGCGCGGCAGCGATCTCGATCTCGGGGCTGGCCCAGGCGGCTTCGGGTCCGCAGGCCGCGGGGCAGATGAGCCCCTGTCCGCGCGCATTGGCGCCAATGGCCGCCGGAAGCACGCCCGCCACCGCCGCAATCACGGTGAAGCCGGCGACGGGCGTCCTGCGGCACCGCGCCGATGGCGGCCATCAGCCCGAGCGCGATCGGCAGATCGTAATGGCTGCCTTCCTTGGGCAGGTCGGCGGGCGCGAGATTGACCGTGATCCGGCGCGCCGGCAGCGCCAGGCCCGACGCGACGAGTGCGACGCGCACGCGCTCTTTGGCTTCGGACACGGCTTTATCGGGCAGCCCGACGATATTGAAGGTAGGGAGTCCGGGGGCGACCTGCACCTGCACGTCCACGGCGCGGGCCTCGATGCCCTCGAACGCCACAGTAGCGACCCGCTGGACCATGCGCCCTCGCCACGATGCTCGCTATAGTAGTATCGGAAGTTGTGGGCCGCGACAAGAACATTTGCAGAACAAAACGATTCGGCTAGAGTGGTCGCCGACCACCGCAGGACCGGACCCACCGTCATGATCGACCGCAAAGCAATGGAAAACGAGCTGCACCAGGCGCGCATGGCGCGGCTGGACGCCGAGGCCGCCAATTCGGACGTCGAGGAATTGATCTGGGAGCTGCAGCACGTGCAACTCGGCCGGCAGCGGATCGTGTTCTCGATCGCCGGCTTCGAGCAGGCGCCGGTTGCCGGCTACTGAGCTCGGTCAGTTGCTCTTCGCCGAGATCCGATCGATCGCCTGGCGGTAGAGCTGGTCGAGACCGAAGCGAGGCCGAAAGCCCTCGTTCTTCAACTTGTCGGTGGCGAACACCATCCGTCCGAACGGGTAGCGGACGGAAAGGGTGCGAAACCGCGCAAAGCTCATCAGGGCATCGGCAATGACCGGCGCGGGGCGCACGTCATATTCGCTGTGCCCGTGCTTGCGCGCAGCTTCCGCAATATCGCTTCATACGAGGACTCAGGGAAATCATCCTCGGCGACATTGTAGATGGTCACGCCGGCGCGCGACTCATTGCGCGTCAACGCCCGTTCCACCGACCAGACGATCGCCTGCGCCACGTCGACGATGTAGACGTAATGCGCATGGCGCCGGGCCGTGAGGTTCTTGCGCATCGGGTTGAGCTTGCCGAGCTGCACCACGTCGTCGACATCCACGACCATCGTCGGGCGAAGAATGATGTAATCGACGGCGCTCGCTTCTTCACGGATCGCGATCTCTCCCTGCAGCTTTGTCCGCCCGTAGGTCCGCAGGAAGTCGGGAGCCGCATACTCACTCTTGATGTCTTTGTCTGGCGTCAGCGTGGGGCTTTGCTCGGTGACGAGGCGGGACACGCTGTTCCCGTAGACGGACGCCGAGCTTGTGTAACAGAACACCGCCACGTTGGCCCGTTCGCTTGCGCGCGCCAGCGCCCGCGTCGCCTCGACGTTGACGCGCTGCATGCGGGAGCTGTCGGCAATCTCCGCCGCCAGATGAATGACGGCATCACAGCCTTCGAGGTCGCTGTCGAAGTCGAGCGACGCGGCGAAATCCTTGACCCGCCACTCAATTCCTTCAGAGGCATCGCCGTTGCCACGGTACTTTGACGTCATCGCGCGGACTTTGAAGCCGCGTTGCTTGAGCTCCCTGACCACGTGCTTGCCGATCTTGCCGGAGGCTCCGGTGACCAGAACCAGACGCCCGCTCGCGTGTGTCTCAATGCCGTTACTCATGACTACGCATCCGTCAGCACCGACAAGGGAGACTCAGTAAGCCACGACAGGAGACACATGGCCGTATTGCAAACAACCAAATGCCGCGCCTTGAGCATGTCCGCTGCTCTGATCGCGAGCGCGACGATCATCTGCGTTGGATTGGCGTGTCCGGCGGTCGGAAAGACGGAGCTGCCGACGACAAAGAGGCCGTCCACGCCATGCACCTGACACGTCGCGTCGACGACGCCCTTCGCCGGATCGTCCGACATTCTCGTCGCCCCGGTCGGGTGCCCGATGTCGATGAAATCCGGCGGGAGCGGCTTCTTGTCGGTCACCCACGGATAGAGCGTGGGCGGCGCGTAGCCCAGCCGCGTGACTTCCGATGCGACAAGCTCGGCCGTCCGCCGGATGCTGCGCGCCTCCGCCTCATTCACCTTCCACGCGATGCGCGACAGCGGCACGCCGAAACGGTCCTTGCGATCGGAGAGCGTGATGCGGCTGTCGGGATCGGGAACCTGCTCCGTCATGCAGCTCAGAATGATCGCCTTGAGCCTGCGGGCCAATCCGCGCTTGCGAACGGCGAGATCGAACGCGCCCTTCACCAGCATGTCGGCTTGCGTGACGACCGCGCGGAAATCCTTCACCGATCGTGATTCGCCGTGGACAATCCGAGTGATGGCGCGCCAGGGATCATCGTCGAGCGCGTCTTCGTCCAGCCAGGCCGTGCAGTTCAACAGCCCCTCTTCGCGTTGAACGGCCGGACTGAGGCGGAAGCCATGCCGGAATCGATAGCTGCGCGCGCCGCTGCTCACATGGTGCAGGCCGAAGTGGCGCAGGATCTCCGGCGATTTCACATCGAACGACCCGACCTCGCCGCGCGGATGATCCATGAGGAAACGGCCGACCAGATCGCTTGCCGACACCGTTGCGCTCGACCTTGTTCGAGCAGAGCAGCAGGCGGGCATTCTCGATACCGCCGCCGCAGAGCACCACGGTGCGCGCCTTGACCGTGTGCCGTCGTCCATCGAGAGACATCGCGTCGACCGACTCGATCGCCCGGCCGTTCAGACTGACGTTGAGATGAACAACCGTCGCATTCGTGATCAGACGGACATTGGACGGGAGATTGGCCAAGACTTCCGGCCCGAACCGCATGATGTCGAGCCGGTTCTCGCGCGCCTAGCTGAGTTGCCAGAAGAACGGCGTGAGGAGCTTCTCGTTCAACGAAGTCTGCGGCATTGCGTGCTTGGCAATGGCCCAGAAATTATCGTCCGTGTAATCGGCGCCGATTCCGAGGCCGATATATCCGGTTGTCCGCATCAGATAGGGGCGCAGCTCGTCGGTTCCGAACGGCCAGCCCGAATAGGGCACCCACGGCCGTTCCTCGAAATCGATGTGCCGACAATCCTGTTCCGTAGCAGCCATTGGTTAAGTTCGCGCGGCCAGCCGACATTCTCGATGTCGTTCAAACGATCGACGAGGGGTTGACGCTCGACGCCTCCGCTTTCGAGCAGGATCACCTGCGCGGGGCTATCCGCCAGTTCCCTTGCGATCGTCGCGCCGGCAGGCCCGCTGCCGATGATGCAGATGTCGCAGGTGAGGTCGGTCCACGGTGATAACGCGTGAAGATCGGCTGTCGGCAAGGGCCACCCCCTTTCTGATCGCCGCTACCGCTGCCGTGCAGCGTGACGACGGCCTGAGGGGCCTCGCGCCAGACAAGAGACTGTGTTGATCGGCGGTCGCGCCCCGATCGTGCGGGCCAAGCCTGCAAGATCGGAGTCAGCCTGCCGACGCCGTGCGGTTGCAACAAGTACCGTTCGGGGTATCTGAAGGGTTACCCTCTTGGGACGAGCGCCGGTTCGAGCATCACCCGGTTACTGACCACGCAGTAGTTCCGCTTTGGCGGCGGCGAGGATCTCGTCGGACAGCGCCGGATCGTCGACGGCGCGCGCGAGCACCATGGCCCCAACGAGCTGCGACATCACAGCGAGCGCCTTGCGCCGGCGCGCGGCCTTCGAGGCGCCCGGCACGAATTTCGCCAGAATATCGATCAGCGGCTTGAGCCCGGCCGCGAAAGCGGCCCGCACCGGCTTACCCTGACGCGCCGCGTCGGCGCCGAGCACGGCGAAGCAGCAGCTGCGTCCGGCCTGTTCGCGTTTGCCTGGCGAGAGATATTCCTTGTACAGCGCCTCGAGCGGCCGCTCGGGCGTATCCGCTGCCCTCTGAGCCCAAGTCAACGCAGCCTTCGCTAGCGCCGTCTCGCACGCTTCGACGACGAGCTCGTCCTTCGACTTGAAGTGCCCGTAGAATCCGCCATGCGTCAGGTCGGCCGCCTGCATGATGTCGGCGACGCCGATGCCGTTGAAGCCCTTCTCGCGGAACAGGTTGGACGCCATCGCGATGATGCGCGCGCGATTCGCGGCGGCCACTTCCCGGCTGACTCTCATAGCGATCCCTCCGTTCGTCACGCTTGACAATTTATATGATGATCATCATGAATACGCAAATAGATGTTGATCATCATGTAACGGGCTATGCCGCGATCCGGCTTTGCGCATGACATCATTGCAGACTCGGTCATAGGCGAACACGTGCCGCGCGCTAAACTCAGCGCGTTCGGCCCGATTGCTTCATTTGCTTCACTGATCTCGTACATCAACGGAATTCATGGAATGGTCTCCACCGCACTCGCAGCAACTCTCAGCCGCCGCAAAATTCACTACGGATGGGTCGTCGTCGGGGCGACCTTCTTCACCATGCTAGCCACGGCGGCGGCGATGGGCGCGCCCGGCGTGCTCATCGTGCCGCTCGAGAAGGAATTCGGCTGGACGACGTCGCAGATTTCAGCGGCGCTGGCGGTGCGGCTGATCCTGTTCGGCTTGCTCGGACCTTTCGCCGCGGCCTTCATGAATCGTTTCGGCGTGCGGCGCGTCATCGTCGTCGCACTGGCGCTGATCTGCATAGGCTTCCTCGGCTCGCTGGGGATGACGCAGCTGGGGCAGTTGATGCTGTGCTGGGGGCTGATCATCGGCGTCGGCACCGGCCTGACGGCGATGGTGCTGGCAGCGACAGTGGCGACGCGGTGGTTCTCGCATCGGCGCGGCCTGGTGATGGGGATGCTGGCGGCGAGCTCGGCGACCGGCCAACTGCTGTTCCTGCCGCTCTTTGCTGAACTGACGACGCGCTACGGCTGGCGTGTTGCGCTGCTGTTCATCTGCGGGCTCTTGCTGCTGACGGCCTTTGTGGTGCTCGCTTTGATGCGCGACCGCCCGGTCGACCTCAATCTGCCGCTCTATGGCGAGACGGCGATCACGCCCGCGCCGGCGGCCGGACAGGGCCTCGGCTCGCTCTTGATGTCGCCGATCAATGTGTTCAAGGAAGCCTCGCGCACCGGAGTGTTCTGGATCCTGTTCGCAACCTTCTTCATCTGCGGGTGCAGCACCAACGGCCTCATCCAGACGCACTTCGTCACGCTTTGCGGCGACTACGGCCTTGCAGCCGTGGCGGCGGCCGGCGTGCTGGCGATGATGGGCGTGTTCGATCTGGTCGGCACCATTGGTTCGGGCTGGCTGTCCGACCAGTTCGACAGCCGCTGGCTCCTGTTCTGGTATTACGGCCTGCGCGGGCTGTCGCTGCTCTATTTGCCGTTCACGAATTTCACGTTCTACGGCCTGTCGCTGTTCGCGGTGTTCTACGGGCTTGATTGGCTGGCGACGGTGCCGCCGACGGTGAAGCTCACCGCCGATCGGTTCGGCCGTGAGAAGGCGGGGCTGGTGTTCGGCTGGGTCTTCGCCGGCCATCAGCTCGGCGCCGCCTTCGCCGCCTATGGCGCCGGCTTCACGCGCACAGAGTTCTCGACCTATCTGCCGGCATTCTTCACGGCCGGCGCGTTGTGCATCGTCGCGGCGCTGCTGGCCAGCACGATCGGCCGCTCGCCGCTGGCGGGTAAAACGGCCGCCGTACCTGACCCGCGCGGTGTCGGTAGCGTGTGAAGTTGTCGTGTTTTTGTAGCTCGTAAACTGTCGCCTTCGTTGTCGAGTTGCGGAGGAGCCGGAAGGCGTGGACGGTTCCACCGGGGTGGTCATGCCATGGATATTTCCGCCTGGTTAGCCCTCCCTGTCGGTTTCTT
>DASXOK010000343.1:0-2138 GCA_036494425.1 Pseudolabrys sp. | reverse complement strand
TCAGTCCATGCCGGCTCTCTAAAGGTGGCTCGTTAAAATGGCGAAGATCAAGGTTGCAAATCCCGTCGTCGAAATGGATGGCGACGAGATGACCCGCATCATCTGGCGGCTCATCAAAGACAAGCTGATCCATCCCTATCTCGATATCGATCTGCTCTACTACGACCTGAGCGTCCAGAAGCGCGACGAAACCAACGACCAGATCACCATCGATGCCGCCAACAAGACCAAAGAGGTCGGCGTCGCGGTGAAGTGCGCCACCATCACCCCCGATGAAGGGCGGGTGAAGGAATTCAACCTGAAGAAAATGTGGCGGTCGCCGAACGGCACCATCCGCAACATCCTCGGCGGTGTGATCTTCCGCGAGCCGATCATCTGCAAGAACGTGCCGCGCCTGGTGCCGGGCTGGACCAAGCCGATCATCATCGGCCGCCATGCCTTTGGCGACCAGTACCGCGCCACCGACATCCGCGTGCCGGAAGGCGCCAAGCTGACGCTGAGCTACGTCACGCCGGACGGCAAGAAAGTCGAGCACGAGGTGTTCGACTTCCCGGGCTCGGGCGTCGCGCTGGCGATGTACAATCTCGACGACTCGATCCGCGATTTCGCCCGCGCTTCGATGAACTATGCGCTGGCGCGCGGCTATCCGCTCTATCTCTCGACCAAGAACACCATCCTCAAGGTCTATGACGGCCGCTTCATGGACATCTTCCAGGAGGTGTTCGACAAGGAGTTCAAGGACGCCTTCGCCGCCAAGAAGATCACCTACGAGCATCGCCTGATCGACGACATGGTCGCGGCCTCGCTCAAGTGGTCGGGCGGCTATGTCTGGGCCTGTAAGAACTACGACGGCGACGTGCAGTCGGACATCGTGGCGCAAGGATTCGGCTCGCTCGGTCTGATGACCTCGGTGCTCACGACCCCCGACGGCAAGGTGGTGGAAGCGGAAGCCGCGCATGGCACCGTGACGCGCCACTACCGCGAACACCAGAAGGGCAAGGAGACCTCGACCAACTCGATCGCGTCGATCTTCGCCTGGACCCGCGGCCTCGCGCATCGCGCCAAACTCGATAACAACGACGCGCTGGCCAAGTTCTCCGCAACGCTGGAGAAGGTCTGCGTCGGCACCGTCGAGGCAGGCTACATGACCAAGGACCTCGCCCTCCTCGTCGGCCCCGACCAGAAGTGGCTCTCGACGACAGGCTTCCTCGACAAGATCGACGAGAACCTGAAGAAGGCGATGGCGTAAATTTCACCTCGACCTGTTATCGAGACTTCAGCGGGCGGTATTCCAGGCAAGGGATACCGCCCGCGCTGCATTTCCAGGCATGATGCGAACCTCCTTCACGCGGACGTGATGGACGCCTCTCGGCACTACCTCACCTGCCCTCTCCGCGACGTCCTATGCTGAGCTGCCTTCGGGGGAAGCATCTGACAGGAGGCGGACGATGGGTTTGCTCGATATTCTCAATGGAATGCAGAACGGACCGCGCGGCCAGACCGACCCGAACCGAAGCGGCGGCATGTCACCACTCACGATGGGTCTCATTGCGCTCCTTGCGTACAAAGCCTACGGCAAACTGACCGCACCGCAGCCGAACGCCGCGCCCGCGGCTTCCGGCGGACAACAGCGCACCGCGCTAGGCGGCGCGCAGCAGCAGACCGCATCCGGTGGCGCTCCGAGCGGCGGCCTCGGTGACCTGTTGCAAGGCGGTCTCGGCGGATTGGGCGGCCTGCTCGCGGGCGGCGCGGCCGGCAGCATCCTTTCCGGCGGCCTCGACAGTCTGATAAAGCAGTTCGATCAGACCGGACACGGCGACGTCGCGAAATCCTGGGTCGGCACCGGCCAGAACAAAGACATCTCCCCGAACGAACTCGAGCATGCGCTCGGCGACGACACGTTGAACTCGCTGGCGGAGCAAGCCGGGCTGTCCAAGGTCGAGGTGTTGCAACACCTGAGCCGTCAACTCCCCGGCGCGATCGATCAGATGACGCCACAGGGCCGCGTCCCGACCGAAGATGAAATGTCGCGCATGGTGTGACGCCTTTCGCGTTCTGCCGGTGATGAATGCGCGTTCGGCGCGCCGGACGCGCGCATCGCCGGACGTCATCAAGACATCAAGGGGCGAAACATGCTG
>DASXOK010000342.1:0-1500 GCA_036494425.1 Pseudolabrys sp. | reverse complement strand
CATCCCCAAATCGCCGGTCGGAAAACTCCTGCGCCGCAAGCTGGTCGCGGGCGAGTTCGAGGCCGAGGATCAATCGCGTTCAGAAGGAACTGCTGCATGACGGCCATCACGTTCACCGATCCACGCCTAGCAACGCTGAATGGCTTCTCGGTGGAGTTGACCGAAGCCAAGCAGCGCGCGGACATCATCCTCAACCGTCCGCCGCTGAACGTGATCGAGATGCCGCAGCGTGATCAGTTGCGTCTGGTATTCGAGGTGCTGGACGAGGACGAGCGCGTGCGCGTGATCGTGCTGCGCGCGGTCGGCGAGCACTTCTCCAGCGGAGGCAACATCAAGGGTTTCATGGAAGCCTCGCCAGAGCACGTGTCGAAGCTCGCCTGGAACATCGCCGCCCCTGCCCGCTGTGCGAAGCCCGTGATCGCTGCCAACCGCGGCTACTGCTTCGGCGTCGGCTTCGAAATCTCGCTCGCCTGCGACTTCCGTATCGTCTCGGAGACCTGCTTCTACGCGCTGCCCGAGCAGAAGCTCGGTCAGATCCCCGGCTCTGGCGGCTCGGCGCGGTTGCAGAAGATCGTCGGTATCACGCGCACCAAGGATATCGTGATGCGCTCCAAGCGCATCCCGGGCAAGCAGGCGCTCGACTGGGGCATCGCGACCGACTGCGTGCCCGATGACAAGTTGGAAGCCGCGACCGACGCGCTGGTCGACGAGCTTCTGACCTTCTCGCCACTCGCCCAGCGCACGGCCAAGAAACTGCTCAACGACACCGAAGATTCAACTCTTTCGATCGCGATCGAACTGGAAGGCCATTGCTACAGCCGGCTGCGTCAGTCCGACGACTTCAAGGAAGGCGTCGAAGCCTTCCACGGCAAACGCCCGGCACAATTCAAGGGAAGCTGACAGGTACCGCACGCGGCCTCTACGAGCCGCCAACAATCACTGGGAGGATAACATGACATGCCGCACGACCATCATCGCCGCGCTGCTATCGGCGACCGCACTTGCCGGCGGCGCCTACGCCGCCGATCCGATCAAGATCGGCGTCCTGACGCCGCTCTCGGGCACCTATGCCGGCATCGGCCAGCAGGTGAAATGGGGACTCGAGCTCGCCACCAAGGAAGTGAATGACAAAGGCGGCATCATAGGCCGTCCGATCGAACTGATCTACGAAGACTCGGAAGCCAATCCGGCTGTCGCCGTGCAGAAGGCCGATAAGCTGTTCCAGGTGAACAAAGTCGACTTCCTCACCGGTACGGTCAATTCGGGCGCCACCGTCGCCGTCGGACAGGTTGCCGAGCGCGCCGACAAGCTGCTCGCGACGACCGTGTCGTTCGCCGACGACATCACCGGCAGCAAGTGCTCCCCCAATGTCTTCCGCGTCAACGCCAAAGCCGGCCAGCAGTCGACGGCGTTGGCGGCCTGGCTCGCCAAGGAGCATCCGAAGGCCAAGGTCTTCTACCTCGGCCCCGACTACCTGATGGGCCGCTCCACCGTCGCCGC
>DASXOK010000341.1:0-2038 GCA_036494425.1 Pseudolabrys sp. | reverse complement strand
TTCCAGATTTCATCGACCTTCTCGACGAAGAACTTGTTCTTGAAGATGTCGGGATCGTTCTTGTCGAACTTGGTGTCGACGATGGTCTTGATGCGGCCGGGCCGCGCCGACATCACCGCCACGCGATCGGCGAGGTAGACCGCTTCTTGCACGTCATGCGTGACGAAGACGACGGTCTTCGGCGTGCGCTGCCAGATGCGCAGCAATTCGCCCTGCATCAGCCCGCGCGTCTGCGCGTCGAGCGCGCCGAAAGGTTCGTCCATCAGCAGGATCTTCGGATCGAAAGCGAGCGTCCGCGCGATCGCGGTGCGCTGCTTCATGCCGCCAGACAATTGCGAAGGGTAACTGTCCTCGAAGCCCGATAGTCCCACTAGGTCTATGAAATCCATCGCGCGCTGTTCGCGCTCGGCCTTCGGCATGCCCTGGCGTTCGAGCCCATAGAGGATGTTGCCGCGCACGGTCTTCCACGGAAAGAGCGCGAAATGCTGGAATACGATGCCGCGGTCTGGCCCGGGACCGGCGACCCTCTTGCCGTCCACGCTGATCGCACCGGTCTCCACCGGCAGAAATCCGCCGATGAGATAAAGCAGTGTCGACTTGCCACAGCCTGACGGCCCGAGGAGCGCTATGAATTCGCGGTTTCCCACTTCGAGTGAGACCTGATCGAGCGCCAGGACCTCGCGTCCGCGCAGCGGACGATACATGTGATTGACGCCGTCGACGACAATTTGTGCGGGCGCGTTCATGGGGCATGAAGCCTCCCTAACCAGCGGCATCTGTCAAGCGTAGCGGTTGCACTTTCGATGCGGCGGGGCTTGGCGCATGATCTTTTTTTCGATAGCCCGTTGTCACGTCGTGGGGGGCGCGTCGCTGTCCTGTGATGTGGGACGGTCCAATCATCTTGCACTGCAACGATAAGAGGAAATATCCGTGGCCAATACGCTGATCGAAGCCCGCCGGGAGCTTGCGCTCGCCAACCGCATGGTCGCTAACGAGGGCGTGCTCGACGCCTTCGGCCACGTCAGCATGCGGCATCCCGAGAATCCGAACCGTTATTTCCTGTCACGCTCGCGCGCGCCGGAACTGGTCGAGTCGGATGACCTGATCGAATACGACCTCGACTCGCAGCCCATCCGCGAGCCCGGCGTGGGCCAATATTCCGAGCGCGTCATTCATGGCGAAATCTACAAAGCGCGGCCGGATGTGATGTCGGTCTGTCACCATCATTCGCCCGCTTTCATGCCGCTGCTCGCCACCGGCACCGACTATGTCCCGGTCTTTCACCTTGGCGCGGTCGGAGGCATCAGGCCGCCGTTCTGGGACCAGCACGACGAATTCGGCGACACCAACATGCTTGTGGTGAAGCCGGAGGAGGGGGCGTCACTCGCACGTGCGCTCGGCAAGGACTGGATGGTTCTGATGCGCCGGCATGGCGTCACGGTCGCCGGGGTGAGCGTGCGCGATTGCGTGTTCCGTTCGATCTACTCCTCGCGTAACGCCGAGTACCAGGTTCAAGGCATGGCGATCGGCAATCACGTCGCCTCTCTTTCGCGGGGCGAAACCGAGCTCTGTTCCAGCATCAGCACAAAGACCACCGGGCTCACGCGCGCCTGGGAATACTGGGCGATGCGTGTCGCAAGGGCCGGCGGCGCGCTCGCGGCGGCAAAAGCACCTAAGCAGGCCAAGCCGGCGACGAGGCCGAAGGCCGCCGCGACCAAGTCGCGTGGCGGCGCCAGCCGCAAGAAGAGCAAACGGCGCTGAACTTTGGGCTTTCCCGATGGGCGGCAATCGGTATTGAATGCCGCCCACGGGCGCATGATCAAAAACATAACTGGGAGGATGTGATGAAGACTTTCAAGGCTTTGACGCTGGCGCTCGGGCTCGTTGTGCCGCTTGCGTCAATGTCCGCCCCGGCCATGGCCGAGGACGCGCTCAAGGTTGCCATGGGCCAGATCAACAACTGGGAAAACCAGGCGCCGACGCTTGGGCAGGACGCCGGCATATTCAAGAAGCACGGACTGGTGGTCGAAACTGTGGG
>DASXOK010000340.1:0-2165 GCA_036494425.1 Pseudolabrys sp. | reverse complement strand
TGCCCTTCGGAAATGGTCTGAAACGATGCTGGATGCGGCAAGACGCCTATTGACCCCCTCCAAACGCAGCGATGTGCCGCCGTTCATTGTCATGGACGTTATGGCGGCGGCGGCGCAACTCGAGGCGCAGGGCACCCGAATCATCCACTTGGAGGTCGGCCAGCCGGCGGCGCCGGCGCCGATGACCGCCCGGCAGGCGGCGCAGGCCGCGCTCGGCCACGGGCGCATCGGCTATACCGAGGCGCTCGGCCTGCCCTCGCTGCGCGCCCGCATCGCCCGCCATTATGTGGACGTCTATAGCCTGCCGGTCGATCCCGCGCGCGTGGTGGTGACCACCGGCTCGTCGGGCGGGTTCATCCTTGCGTTTCTGACGCTGTTCGAGCCGGGCGACCGGGTGGCGATCGCCAATCCAGGCTATCCGCCGTACCGACACATCCTCAGTGCGCTCGATTGCGAGCCGGTACTGATCGAGACCTCGGCGGCGACGCGGTGGGCGCTGACGGGCGAGGCGCTCCTCGCCGCGCACCGGAAGAAGCCGCTGCAAGGCGTGCTGGTGGCGAGCCCGGCCAATCCGACCGGCACTATGATGGATAAGGAGTCGCTCTCGCACCTGATAGCGGTGGCGGAAGGCGAGGGCATCAAGGTGATCTCGGACGAGATCTATCACGGGCTCGATTACGCCTTTGCCGCGGAGACCGCGGCCAAGCTCTCCGAGCGCGTCGTCGTCATCAATTCCTTCTCCAAGTACTTCTGCATGACCGGCTGGCGCATCGGCTGGATGGTTGTGCCGGAGCCGCTGGTGCGCCCGGTCGAGCGCTTGCAGCAGAACCTCGCCATCTCGGTGCCGACGCTGGCGCAGATCGCCGCGGAAGCGGCGTTCGACGGGCGCGCGGAGATGGAGGCGGTGAAGCACGGCTACGAGGAGAACCGCCGCATTTTGACGGAATGGCTGCCGAAAGCGGGCCTCGACAAATTCCTCCCCGTCGACGGCGCCTTCTATCTCTATGCCAACATCGCGCGCTTCTCCGACGACAGTCTCGACTTCGCCAAGCGCATGCTCGAGGAAGCGCATGTCGCGGCGACACCCGGACTTGATTTCGATCCAGTCGACGGCCGGCACTTTTTACGCTTTTGTTACGCCGGCTCGGCGATCGAGATGCACGAGGCGGTGGAGCGGATCGGGACGTGGCTCAATGCGCGCTGAGTCTTAAGCTCCACAAGGAGCCTCGCGGATGAAACAGCAGCCGTTCCAAGTGCCGAAGTTTGTGGCTACACTGCTCGCCTTCGCCGCCGGCATTGTCGACGTCTGCACATACCTCGGGCTGTTCGGGCTGTTCGTCGCTCAGGTCACCGGCAGCTTCGTCATCGTCGGCGCGCAGGTGGTCAAGGACGACCCGGCCTGGCCGATTCATATCCTCGCCTTTCCGGTCTTCATCGTCGCCGGGGTCGGCACTGCCTTTCTCGCGGCACTCGCGGGCAGACTGCGGCGGGCTCTGTTCTGGACGCTTGTCGCAGAGCTCGCGCTGATCGGCGGCTTTGCCGTCGCCGGGCTGATCGGTTGGCCATTCCCCCAGCCGAACGCGCGGCTTGCGATTATCACAGGCGCGCTCGGCATCGCCGCAATGGGCGTGCAGAGCGCGTGGGTTAATCTGCTGCTCACGGGCCAACCGTCCACCAACGTCATGACCAGCAACACGACCGGAGCGGCGTTGGCTCTGGCGCAGTGGGCCGGCGCAGTCTGGCGCGAGCGTCGCCATCCTGACGATGCCGACGCCGTCGCATTGCGCGAGCGGGCGGAGACGCGCGCCTCCGGGCTATGGCCGATCTTCGCAGGCTTCTCTGTCGGCGTGCTTTTCGGCGCGGCCGCCTTCAGCACGATCGGCTTCTGGACGGCGCTGCTTCCGCTCATGACGATCGGCGCGGTTTTGGTCTGGGTCGTGCGCGCGGCGCCGGGCGACTAGAGCATTCCCCACTTAGGACGAAGCATATCCTGCATGGGCGATGTAGTTGGCACATTCCTGTGGTGTGAATGCGCTGAGGACTTGGGCAATCGCGTCCCAGAGTGAGTCCCGTGTTCGGGCCGCCGCCTTGCGCAACAGCGTCTTCAGCTTGGCGAAGGCCATTTCGATGGGGTTGAGATCGGGCGAATAGGGCGGCAGGTAGAG
>DASXOK010000339.1:0-2602 GCA_036494425.1 Pseudolabrys sp. | reverse complement strand
CTGCCGCGTCTGGTCGCGCGTCACGTCGAGATTGAGCCGTGTCTGCCCCAAAAGCTCCTTGGCCTGACGGATGGCGGAGTACTCCGCCCCGCCCTGATAGATCGGCACGGTCAAGGTGCCGAGCACCGAGGCGGCATAGCTCTCTTCCGTGTTCAGGCTGCCAACCGCCGACAGGCCCTTCACGAAGCTGCCCTGCAAGGTCACGGTGGGATAGAGCGCGCTTTCGGCGACTTTTACCTGCTGCTGCGCCACGTCGACGTTGAACTGCGCCGCCGCGACCGCCGGATGCGACGTAATCGCCACCGCCACGGCTTGATCCTGCGTCGTCGGCGACAGCCGGTCGACCGGCGTGCCGGGCGCTAGATTGGAAGGATTGCTGCCGATCACCTGGCGATAGGTCGCAACCGCCGCCGTGTAGGTGGCTTCTGCGCTCAACACCTGCGAGCGCCCCGCGGCCAGACTCGATTCGGCCTGCGCCACGTCGGTGCGCGTCACCTCGCCGACATTGAAGCGGTCGCGCGTCTGCCGCAGTTGCTCCTGCAGCACCTCGACGTTGCGCCGCTGCAAATCGAGGATGGCGCTGTCGAGCAGCACGTTCATGTAAGCCGTGACAGCGCTGAGCAGCACGTTCTGCTCAGTGTTGTACAACGTCGCGCGCGCCGCCAAAACTTGTGCTTCAGCCTGGCGCGTGCGGTTCGCCGTCTGGAACCCGTTGAACAGCGTCTGCGTGATGGTGGCGCCGGCCGAAAAGGGCGCGTTATAGCCGCTCTGCGTGAAATACTGGGCAGGGCCGTTCAGAGAAGAAATGGTCGTGCCGGTAACGCGGGTCGTCGAGGACAGTGACTGCTCGCCACCGTTCACCGTGAGCGCCACTCTTGGCCGATAACCGGAGAGGGCCTGTGGCACGTTTTCGTCGGTGGCACGTGTCGAAGCACGCTGTGCGTTCAGCGAAGGATTGCCTTGATAGGCCTCGACCAGCGCCGAATCCAATGTGGCCGCGCGCGCGTCGCGCGCACCAAGCACCGTTGCAGCGCATGCGATTGCCCCAACCGCGACGCTGCTCAGCCAGCCGAGACGATGAACCCGCGACATTCCCCGAACCAACCCCTCACGCCCGCCCGAAGCAATTGTGTAGCGGGAACAATATGCATCCTAGCAAAGGGTTAAAACCCCCCCGGGAGGTATCGCCCACAGAAAGCGGACGACTGGGGCTTTTCGGTCACGCTCGCCCTATAGGGAGTATGCCACCATCAAAAGGCGAAGGCCGCCGGCCTTGCAAATCCCGGCAGCAGCGGCGCGGTGGCGTCGAAGATCGCCCGGCTGCCGACCTCATCCCCGCTCCGGTAATAGAGCACGGCCTTGGCGCCGGGTCCTTTGCCTAGCACGCAGACCAACCGCCCCCCATCGCTAAGCTGACGGCAAAGCGCCTGCGGCGGAACCTCGGTTGCGCCTTCGAGCAGGATGACATCGTAAGGAGCGCCCTGCCCCCAGCCCTCGGTAAGCGGACCGGCGACGACCGTGACGTTGGGTTGCTCCGCAAGCGCCGCGCGCGCAGCCCGCGCGAGGTCCTCATCCTGCTCGAGCGCGATGACTTCGGCCGCCATCCGGGCAAGCAGCATGGCGGCATAGCCGGTGGCACAGCCGGCATCGAGCACGCGGTCCGTCGCCGCGACACCGGCGGCCTGGAGCAGCTTCGACAGGACCATCGGCTTGAGCAGCCGGCGGTCGTTGCCGACCGCGAGATCGAGGTCGAGATAGGCGAGCGCCGCCGCCTCCGGCGGCACGAATCGCTCGCGCGGCACATCGTGCATCGCGGCCTGGATACGCAGGTCGGTGACGTCGGCGGTGCGGACCTGGCCGTCCACCATATTGCGGCGCGCGGCGGCGAAATCGGTCATCGCGGTCCTCGACAAGGTTAAGAAAGACGCGGCTTTTCTGCGGCAAGCTCCGGCAAAAGGCAAGCTGAGCGAAAGCGTTGTGAACCCGACTTCTCTCCTATATAGGCAGAGGCGGATGGGGCTTGGCCGACTCAAACCGGCCGGGCTTCCGTTATGGCCACGTGGCGGAGTGGTTACGCAGCGGACTGCAAATCCGTGCACGCCGGTTCGATTCCGGCCGTGGCCTCCAAGACCTTTGTTCTCAGTTGTTCGCCGCCGTTCGCGGCGGTGCGCGCAAAGCCCCGTAACCCCTTGTGTTTCGGGGCTTTTTGCATACGCTGCTGTTCATAAGCCGCCAGAACAAACCGTGCCTAGCGCCAACTTATAACGCTATCCGTGTTGGTATCCGTGTTGGCATTTTTGTTGGTATCGGCGGCGCTCATGAACGGGGACAGGGATGCTCACCGACACCGAATGCAAGCGCACCAAACCCACCGACAAGCCCAAGCGGCTGGCCGATGGCGGCGGCCTTTATCTGCAGATCGAACCGAACGGCTCGCGCCTGTGGCGGCTGGCCTACCGCTTCGGCGGCAAGCAAAAGACGCTCGCCCTCGGGACCTACATGCTCCCCGGGAACCCGAATCCCATCGTGACCCTGTTCATGGCGCGCGAGAGCGCCGCCGCCGCCAAGCGGCTGATCGCCGAGGGGCAGGACCCGGGCGCGG
>DASXOK010000338.1:0-10057 GCA_036494425.1 Pseudolabrys sp. | reverse complement strand
GGGCATCGTCGATCGTGCGCGGCGCCCCTGAGCGCGGCCCGTCACGCAGACCATCCACGCGATGCTGGACAAATCGCCGGCGCCATTTGCCGACCGTCGCGCTGTCCACGCCCAGCCGACCGGCCACGTCCTTGTTCTGTTCGCCTTCCGCGCAGGCCAACACGATCCGAGCCCTCAGTGCCAGCGCCTGAGCCGTCTTGCGGCGGCTCGCCAACGACTTCATTCCGACCGTTCCTCATCGCTCAGCGTCAGTGGCGCCAACCGCCGACCAGACATCGCAAACTCCATCGTTGTTGCCAAAATATCCCTGGCACAACGATGCGAATCCACCGAGACTCTAATGCTGCGAACTTGTGACTCGGGACACTAGGGCGTATTCCCCCCCGATAAAACAGGCTCAGTCCATTCCGACGTAGCGAAACTAAAAGCGCTGGATCCCCGATCGCGGTAATAACGCGTGATCGCAACGCGTGGGACGTCTTGGCTACCGTCAGTGACCGCGGACATCAGTGTCAGGGCTATGCTCGCGTGCTTTTCCTTTCCTCCGTTCCTTATATAGACGGCGGGGAGATGATCGCGCTCGGCGATCAGACGCTCCATCAATCCGACGAGATGATCTTCAAGCGTAGGCGGCCGCGTGCCAAGTTCGAGCCGTTGTTGTCGGCCGTATTTAATGGGCAGCAACTTGCTGAAGCCGTCGAGTGTTGCTCTCGAATTAGAATAATGCCGTAGTCCTGCGAACTACCAACGGAGTGTCCTATCGGAGAACAGGCGAACTCTGTTAGCCTGTCCGGTTCGCTTCCGAGCCTGTTTGATTTTCAACCCTGCCTTATCGATGGCGTCCTTGTACATCGGCACCTCGCGGGCGATGCGGGCGCGAAAGGCATCGGGGCCCTCCGCGACCACCGGCAAGCCGATATTCTGAAACTTTTCACGAACGTCTCGACAGGCGAGAATTGCGGCAAGCTCCTTCGCCAGCCGGTCGATGATCGGCCTCGACGTTCCGGCAGGGGCAAAAACAGCTTGGAAGGTGTCGGTTTCCGCATCCTTGATGCCAATCTCGTCGAGCGTGGGGACATCCGGCAAATTGGGCCATCGGTTTTTTGATGTCACAGCGAGGGTACGGACTTTTCCGCTGCTGATGAGAGAGAGGGCCGACGCATAGTTAGCCGTATACATGTCGACCTGGCCGGCCAAGACCGCGGTGTTGGCCGGGCCAGCACCGGATAGCCGTGCGGCGAGCTGCCGCGCCGCGGTGCCCGGCCAGTCGGGCGGCAGGAGCGCCGCCGGCAGGCCGGGATCGCGCAGCACGATGCGGCGGAACTCGTGAATCAGTAGCACGCGCGCGACCAGCGCGTCGGCTGCGGGCAGTTTGCTGGTCCTGCCGAGTGCGCGCGCGAGCGGGGTGAAGCGCGCGATAAAGGCGCGATAGGCGGTGGCGAGTGTATCGAGCTTCCAGGCCGCTGCGGCCAGCGCGTGCATGTCGTCGGCGGGATCGGCGTGCACTAGGAACAGGCCGTCTATCACCGGCAGCGGCGGCGAGGGGTCGGCGACGGCCACATAGGTCGTCGGCGTCAACGCGGCGAAGGCCGCCTTTTCCAGCGCCGGCCGCGCTTTGGCGCGGTTGCCGCCGGGGCCGATGAGCGCGATACGCAGGCGGCCGTCGAAGGCCGGCGCGTGCGGGAAATAGATGCGCTGCGTCGCGGCGTTGAAGCGGCCTTCGGCTTGCCGCGTCAGCCGGTAGTCGCTGTTGCGACCCGCCTTCTCGCGCTTGAGCCAGCCATCGCTGGTGAGCCGCGACATGGCGGTGCGCGCGTGGCCGGCATCGATCCGGAAAAGCGCCATGATGTCCAAGAGCGAGCCGAGCCACAGTCTGCCGCCGCGCGGCACGATGGCGTCGCCATAGATCGTGATGATCAGCGACCAGGCGCGCACCGGCCGCCGGGCGTGAAATTGGTCGAGCAGGGTGGAAACGGCGCTGGCTATCGGCATTGAGGGATTCGGGTTGGCGGCCAGTGTGCAAAAAAGCGCCGCGATGGCCAAGCGGGGCGTACGCCTTTACCTGGCTGACGTCGCGAGACGGGAACATCAATACCTACATGATTGTGGCGCGATCGCGCGTCGTTACCGGGTTGGGCAGCGACATTCGATCCTAACAGCGCCGTCAAGCGCGATCCCAGGTTGCATCGCACCGCTTGCGCGAAATGGTTCACTGTCTGAGGTGCCAGAAAAAAGGTGGGGGTCGGTCCGAAGCGATGTAGCAAATATTACGTCTCTCACCTGAAACGGTGTAACCCGAACTGACGGCTCGGCTTTTGGGGTTCCAAGGTGACATTATTCCTTGAGGTCGGGGTGGGCAGTCCGATCGGTGCAGGACGATTGCGATCAGGGAGGCGGCCATGGATCTCCGGCATATGTCCGATGGAATCTGCCTGGATAAGGGCCATCACGGTCACGGGGCGCCCACTCTGCCATGGTCCTCGGGGGAGTCCGTCCCCCACGCTCCATCATGGATGTCCGCGGACTCTTTCCCGCAGTCTGTCATCCACACGGGCGACAACACCACAGGCGATGGCGGCGACGGGAGCTTCTTCGGCGCGTTGTTGAACGCTCCGGTCGCGATCTACGAGCCGATCAACATCGCTCTCGCGGGTCCACACAGCACGGCGGACGCCCATCAGTCGAACTTGCTCCAGTTGGATCAAGATACCGTGCAGATCGCGGGCATCGGTGGGAACGGCGGAAACGGCAATGCGGCGGGCGGGGGAAATGTTTCGCTGCTCGATCTTACGCATCAATCAAGTCATGGCCTCTTTGGTAGCGCGGCGATTGGAAGCGGCGATAACGACGCCGGCAACGGTGGAGACGGCGCCTTTTATGGAACGCTCGTCCACGCCTCTCTTGCGGTGTATGAACCGATCAACATCGCGGTGGCGGGATACAATTCCGTTGCCCATGCTGACCAGACGAACAACGTTGAGATCAATCAATCCGCTGTTCAGATGGCCGGCATTGGCGGTAGCGGCGGCAACGGTAATACGGGACTCGGCGGGAGCGTCGGTATCTTCTCGCCAAGCTTTGGCTTCGATACGATCGCCACCGGCGCCACCGGCGCCAACGGCGCCGGAAACGGCGGGAACGGCGGCTTCTTCGGTAAGCTCGTCGATGCAAACATTGCGGTCTATGCCCCCATCAACATCGCGATCTCCGGATTCAATTCGACGACGGACGCGTCTCAGGCCAACACCGCGCATTTCGATCAGAGCGCGATCCAGATCGCAGGAATTGGAGGGAACGGGGGCAACAGCAATCTCGCGCTCGGTGGTGACATTGCCGCGCATCTCTTGTCGGACCTTCATTTGTTCGGTTAGCGCGACGGAGCCAGCGCGGCGCTTCGTGAATGCAGGATCTGAACTTCCGCGGACCGATAATCCCTCGATGATAGTACCGGCCGCCAATCGCGTCGGGCTCCGCCGCGCCGCGCACCATACGCACATTCATGTCGATCCTTTTGGCTTACCTCAGTCTGCTGGCGTTAGATTTTGCATCTAGGCCGATGAAGTGAGTGGGTACCAAACTTGTTACGTGCATTTGTCATCTCTGATCGGGGTGGATGGTGCACGGGAGCAGACCAGACCAGGGAGACTCACATGCCAAGCGGGCTCAAGATTGCGTCAGATTCGATCGCCTTCAAATCAATCGACACGGGCGGTCAGAAGGTTGGTAACGGTGGTGACGGCCACAACTACGGCGATATCAGCAATTCGCCGAGCATCAAGTTCGATCCCTACAACAACGCGGACGGCGCCAAACTGCACGTCAATACCGGCGATCACGTCTATCAAAAGGCGGATTGGGATGCCGGTGGCGCGAATGGCGGGTCTGCGTTGCTTGGCAAGGCCAATGGCGGATACGCCGAGTCGAACGGTGACCAAAGTTCGCAGAGCGGCTACGACACCTCCACGGTGCACGCTCCGACAAACGCCTATCAGACGAACTTCCTGCTTGCCGATCAGCATCAGAGCGCGGCGGCCGGCATCGGCGGGGACGGCGGAAGCTTCGACTCCGCGTATGGCGGCCATGTGAACGTCCACGCTGACGATCTCTTGTCGATCTGACCGCGCTTGCCGTTCAGGCCGAGAACCGGCGGCGGACGCCGCCGGTTCTCAAGCGCGCCGGCGAGCCGAACGATAGCGAACTGAATAGAGACCAAGTCGAAAATCGGGCTCCTCATTTCTGGCGGTGACGGGAATGTTCATGCCGCCTCTCCGCTTGCCAATCAGTCCGTCGCCGCAGACGCCGCTACAGGCGGCGCTATGGGCGTGCGCGGGCTCGCTCGGGCTCGTATTCGCCTATAGCTGCAGCTACAACCTGCTTCTCTTCGCTCCGTCCGTCTATCTCCTCCAGATCTATGACCGCGTCCTGTCGAGTCGGAGCGCCGACACGCTCTTGATGCTGACTCTGATTGTCGGGCTCGCGGTCGTCGTCGGCGCGATTCTCGACGCGTTGCGGCGCGCCGTATTGGGCCGGCTTGCGGCCTGGCTGGAGGACCGGCTCCGGCCGACGGTGCTCTCCGCTTGCTTCGAGCGCGCCCTGTGCTCGGATACAGCGCGTGCGTCGGAAGCATATCGAGACCTCACGGCGCTGCGGCAGTTCACCGAGTCTGGCGCGTGCCTGATCCTGTTCGACGTGCTTTGGGCGCCGATCTTCATCGGCGTGCTTTTTCTCGTGCATCCTTTGCTGGGTGCAATCGCCGCTGTCGTCGCGCTCTCCCTGTTGGGGCTCAGCCTTGCCGGCGAAGTCGTCACCGAAGGCCCGCTGTCGCGCGCCGGCATCGCGTTGACGAGAAGCTACGGCCGGCTCGCTGTTGCCCTCGAGAACGTGCACGTGATCCGAGCTATGGGCATGCTCGACGGCGCCGGCCGCCTGATCCATCAGGCTGCGCAAGACGCGCGCGGTGCCTATGACATCGCGCAGTGGCGCAACGAGATCATCATGCTCATCGGCAAGCCGGTCCGTGCGCTGAGCCAGGTTCTGATCATGGGAGCCGCCGCGTGGCTGGTGCTGGAGAGTGGCAGAAGTCCCGCCATCATCTTTGCGGCGAGCCTGCTGTTTGGACGCGCGATCGCCCCCATCGAAGGGGTGATCGCAGGTTGGAAGGCATTTGTGTCGGCCTTGGCTGCCCATCGCAGGCTGAGCGGAGTCTTGAGTGCTGTCGTACCTGTGGTGGAGGCGAAGGACGTCCCAGCCGATGGTCTGGAGGGCAAGCTGGTCGTCGATAATGTCAGCGTGGCGATGCCGGCCTCAGGCAGCATCCTTCTGAGGGGTGTCTCTTTTAGTCTGTCGCCCGGTGAATGCCTTGGCGTCATCGGCCCTACGGGCTCAGGCAAATCAACGCTCGGACGGATCATCGCCGGCGTCTCCGCGCCGACGACGGGCTCCATATCGCTCGGCAACATGGACGTGTCGCTGTTGCGCGAAACCGGCGGTGGGCGGCATCTCGGTTATCTGCCGCAGGACATCGGTCTGTTCGGCGAGACGATCAAGGACATCATTGCGCGGCTGGACAATTCCGAGCCGCAGAAAGTTGTCGCGGCTGCCAAGCTGGTCGGACTGCACGAAACGATCATGCGGCTGCCGCAGGCCTACGATACCATCATCGCCAGCGGCGACGCCCTTCTGTCGCGCGGTTGCCGCCAGCGCCTCGGTCTTGCCCGCGCGTTCTTTGGCGCGCCGCGCCTTGTCGTTCTCGACGAGCCGAATGCAAGCCTCGACTACGTCGGTGAGCGCATGCTGTTCGAGGCGATTGAGCAGTTGAAGGCGGCGAATACGATAGTGATCATCATCACGCATCGGATGGGCATCCTCGCCGCCACGGACAAGATCGCGATCATGCAGAACGGTGCCATGTGCGCTATCGGCGACAGCAAAGAGATCTATGAGAGATATCTGACCCGCCCTCACGTCACCTCGCGCGAAAATGCGGACGAGCAAGCCGATGGTGCGCCCGCACAAAGGGTCGTGCGGCAGCGTCGGAAACCCGGTCCGCGTGGGCGGAAGACAGTCGTACCTGTCCAGAAAGATGGTCAAGCCTCGTGATAACTCTGTCAAAGGACCTCGAAATCCGCCCATATTCGTGGTGCCCGGTGCCGGTGCCGCCGGTGCCCCGCACGCGTCTTCGCGGTGTCACGTTGGCGGGCAATCTGTTGGTTGGCTTCTTTGTCGTCGGCTTGGGGACGTGGTCAGCGTTCGCGCCGCTCGAGAGCGCGGCGATCGCATCCGGCTCGGTGGAATCGGAGACGAGCCGGAAGACCATTCAGCATCTCGAGGGCGGCATCATCAGTGAGATTAAAGTGGTTGATGGAGACCTCGTGCGCTTCGGTCAGGTATTGATTACTTTGGACAGCACCAGGGCTCGCGCCGAAGTCCAGAGCCTGCAAGGCCAGTTGTGGGATGCGTCGGCCCGCGAAGCACGGCTGCAGGCGGAGCAGCAAGGCCATGACCAGGTGTCGCTTCCCCCTAACGCGGAGGCGATGAAGGCTGACAATCCGGCGGCGGCGGCCGTCTTTGCGCGGCAAAGCGAAATCTTCGAAACCCGCAGGAAAGTGCACCTGTCGCAGGCCGCCGTCATTAGGGAAAGACGATCACAGGTCGAAAAGGAAATCGCCGGACTCAAGGCGCAGCAAAACGCGGTGGGACAACGCACCGCGATCGTACGTGAGGAACTGGCGATGGTGGTTAATCTCGTCAACAAAGGTCTCGAGCGACGGCCGCGCGTTCTGACGCTCGAACGGGAAGCGGCCGAGATCGACGGGCGACAGGGTGAGATCGTTGCGCAGATCTCACGCGCCGAGCAAGTGATCAGCGAATCGCAGGCCACGCTGCTCAAATTGGAAAGCGACCGCAACAACGAGATCGCGCAGTCGCTGCGTGAGGCACAGAACCAGATATTCCAGTTGCGCGAGCGCTTGCTCGCGGCTGATGACCAACTCGCGCGGACGCAAGTCAAGGCGCCGGAGGATGGGGTGATCACCGATCTCCGGGTGCATACGCCGGGCGGCGTGATCGCGGCCGGCGCACCGCTGATGGATCTGGTGCCCTTGCAGGACCGGCTCATCGTGACCGCGCGCGTCAGGCCCGAGGACATCGATGTCGTTCATCCCGGATTGAACGCGGACGTGCATCTCCTGCCTTACAATCAAAGACGCGTGCCGCGGCTCAAGGGAGTTGTGACGCATGTCTCGGCCGACCGCCTTATCGACAAGCGAACTGACCAGCCCTACTACGCGGCGAAAGTTCGCGTGCAGGATCCCCGCATCGCCGAAGAGGGAATTCAGATCATTCCCGGAATGCCGACCCAGGTCTTCATCAAGACCGGTGACGGCACCGTGGCGCTTTACGCGCTCAGGCCGCTGCTTGACAGCTTCAATAACGCATTCCGTGAGGACTGAGGGGCGATCGCGGTTCTACGCCGAGGCTTTCGAGATTGATATGCGCGCGACGGCGTTATGAGCCGACGATCGTCCGCCAGCGCATGACCGCCTCGGTCCGATTGCGCGCGGAGAACTTCCGCATGATGTGCTGGATGTGCATTTTGACTGTATTTTCCGAAAGATTGAGCTTGGCGGCGATCAGCTTGTTCGGAAGACCTTGCTCCAATTCCGCCAGCACGTGCTGTTCGCGCGGTGTGAAGTCGGCCATTGTGATCTCTGGCGCGCCCTTCTTCATGCCATTTGTTCCATGGCTCGCCGACAACTCCGAGCCGCCTGCGTAATCGAGATACGGCGTGTCACCTTGGGTCATCAGCGGCAATGGCCGATAGATGCCCCCGGCGAGAACGAGCCGCAGGCCGGCAATAGCGACCTCGATCGGGATCGACGTCGGAAAAAAGCCGCGCACGCCTCGCTCCAAGGCGGCCATCGCCGTGGCTTCGTCATCGCGAGTCGACAGCAGCGCGACGTAGACGTCGGGAACGGTGTCTGCGAAGTGCCCCAGTGCGGCCTCGATGGAGGGGTCGATGATGGGCTTATTGCCAATGTCCAGTGCGACAAGGCGCACATCTCGCCCGGCAACGCCGTTCAGATCGTCCGGTGTCGCCATTTCGACGATTTCGAATTCGCTGAATTCCCGTTTCAGAATGCTGACAATGCAGGTCCGCGTCAGAACAAGATGTTCGATGATCACCAGAACCGGCGATTGCCGCACGCCATTGGGTCCCTTTGCCGGGATGGTCAGATCGTCCATGATGCTCCCGAGCCGCTCCTCTGGCTTGGATTTCGACAGGACGGCTTGTGTCGCGTTCGCTCCAACAGCCCTGCTTGGAGAATCATTGACGCTTCTGCCGCTGGCGGAGTTCTTTTCCATGCGCGTCCGCACTCGTGCAGATATTGCGGTACGCGATTGCCGCCGCTGAATCGGCATTACCGTCGACGACGTATGCTTCATCCTCCTTGACGAGATATAGAAACGGCCTCTCTCCAGTATCTTCACCCGACGTCTTTTGTCCTTTGACGTGGCCGCAAATGGTATCGACGGGTTGCCCAAGCGTGTTTTTTCGCGTGGCCCGGTTCATGTCAGAGAACTCGGCAGATGCTGGGTCTTCCATTTTCGCCGCGATTGTGGATCTTGCTTTTATCAGGACGGGGTCGGATACCTCAGTGTGCTGGTCGGGTGTCGGCGCGTCTGTTCCCTCCGTCGTCGGAGGGTGTACTTTCTCGTCGGCCGCGCCGACTCGGTTCCTTCGCTGTTCAGGCTGTGACTTCACGAGTTTCACAGCAGACTTGGAACTTGTTGTTGTCGCGCTGTTGGACACAAATGGCGCCGGCAGCAGTTCGATCGGCGCACGGTGGGCGCTTTGGTCGAAACAGGTCTTCGATGGGCACCAGTCGACGCTTGCCTGCGGCGGAACGAGGCAGCTACAGCCCATCAAGGTCGTAGATACCGTACCAATGAGCAGCGTTCTCATGCAATTCCCTCCCCGGGAGCAGAGTTCCGCTCGCATTCTTGCTGCGGTAAAATACAATGTTAATGTTGATTATCTATTTCTTGCGCAAAAGTATTAAACGCTCATTAAGAGCGTAACTGTCGCAACGACAAGCTCTTGTATAGTTAATGTAAGTACGTCGCTGTTTAGCTTCAATTAGATGTTCGATCATGCGGGCTATCCTGGCCTTGTTGCCGCGCACATCGGCCAGATCACGCTTCATCTATCTCTACCGTCATTAGTCCGCTCGGCCTTCAGCGATGCCGCCTGGGTAGCGAAGCCTTGTGGTCGAGCTCGAACAGCCGTCGTCACATGTCCGCTTCTCTAATCGGCCATTTGGGGTCAAGCACTTCAGAGTATCCACCACTGCAATGTCGATGTCGCTCACGGGCTCGTGCTTCTCTTCGGAATCGGCACCAGGCCCTTCCATCATGGGATTCGAATGTATGGTCCGGCCGCGCGTTGCAAGTGGTTTCGCCGAGCTGGCGGTGAGCGGTCTTGCATCAATGTATCCGGCCTTTGATTGGAGCATTTGCTCCGGGCCATCATGGATATCAGCGCGCGAGCGTTCTCATTAGACGACCGGCCTCGATTGGACCATTTGAATCCCCAGTGTTCGCTTGCGCTCGGAAGACCGAACCTCCATCTCGTCTCATCCTCTCGCAGACCTCGGCTGGAAGCTGTTGTTAGGGTTACGTCATCGCTTGCTCCTCATATCGCGCAGTTCCTTTGTTCGAGCCAAGGGCCGTTCCTTCGTCCCGGCCCGCGGAATGTCGATCGCGTCGCGCGCAGGGGCGGTCAAGGCCGGCCGTCGCGCTTGGCTTGCGGCTGGCTCCGGCGTTGCCAGGCCGCGCCTTGACCGCGCCGAGCACGGCGCGAGGATCAAGCGGGTCGGACGACGCCTGCGCCGTTGGTCCTCGTCAGCTCGAAGGCGCGTCCTTTAGCCAGCACCGCCCAGGCGATGCGGGCAAGCTTGTTGGCGAGCGCGATCGCCAGCACGTTGTGGTGCAACCGCCTCTTGGCGGCGTCGATCCAGGATTTGAGCCCGTAACGTTCCCAGTTCTTGATCCTGAC
>DASXOK010000337.1:0-15526 GCA_036494425.1 Pseudolabrys sp. | reverse complement strand
CGCTTGGCGAGTTCCTCTTTCGACAGCAGGATGTCGGCGTTGCCCTTGCCGAGATCGATGCGAATGCGGTCTCCCGTGCGCAAGAGCGCGAGCCCGCCCATGGCCGCGGCTTCCGGCGAGGCATTGAGGATCGACGGCGAGCCCGACGTGCCCGACTGACGGCCGTCACCGATGCAGGGCAATGACGTGATGCCTTTCTTGATTAGCGCCGCCGGCGGCTGCATGTTCACCACTTCAGCCGAACCGGGATAGCCGATCGGCCCGACGCCGCGGATGACTAGGATGGAGTGCGCATCGATCTTCAGCGACGGGTTCTCGATGCGGTGGTGATAATCCTCCGGGCCTTCGAACACGACGGCGCGGCCTTCGAACGCTTCGGGGTCCTTCGGATTGGACAGATAGCGCTGGCGGAACTCGTCCGAGATCACGCTCGTCTTCATGATCGCGGAATCGAACAGCGTGCCCGACAGCACCTTGAAACCCGCCTGCTTCAGCATCGGCCTGTCGTAGGGGCGAATGACGTCGAGGTTTTGCGCTTTCGTGGCGATGACGTTCTCGGCCATGGTCTTGCCGTTGATGGTCACGACGTCGCCGTGGATGCGTTCCGCGCGGAGAAGTTCATGCATCACCGCCGGAAGACCGCCGGCGCGATAATACTCTTCACCGAGATATTTGCCGGCCGGCTGCATGTCGACCAGCAGCGGCACATCGTAACCGAAACGCTCCCAGTCCTGGATCGTCAGCCGCACGCCGACGTGACGGGCGATGGCATTGATGTGGATCGGCGCATTGGTCGAACCGCCGATCGCCGAGCAGGCCACGATCGCGTTCTCGAAGGCCTGGCGCGTGAGGATGTCGGTTGGCTTGAGGTCCTCGTGCACGATCTCGACGGCGCGCACGCCAGTCTCGTAGGCGATCTGTCCGCGCTCGCGATAAGGCGCCGGGATCGCCGCGCATCCGGGCAGCGACATGCCGAGCGCTTCCGCCAGCGCGTTCATTGTCGAGGCCGTGCCCATGGTGTTGCAATGGCCGATCGATGGCGCCGACGAAGTGACGATGTCGAGGAATTCCGCGTAGCTGATCTTGCCGGCGGCGTGATCGGCACGCGCTTGCCACACCACAGTGCCGGATCCGGCCCGTTCGCCCTTCCAGTAGCCGTTGAGCATTGGGCCGCCGGACAAGACGATGGCGGGAATGTTCACCGTCGCCGCCGCCATCAGGCAGGCAGGCGTGGTCTTGTCGCAGCCGGTGGTGAGCACCACGCCGTCGAGCGGATAGCCGTAGAGCACTTCGACCAGGCCCAAGTAGGCCAGGTTGCGGTCGAGCGCCGCCGTCGGTCGCTTGCCGGTTTCCTGAATCGGATGCACCGGAAACTCGAACGGGATGCCGCCGGCGGCGCGGATGCCGGCGCGCGCGCGCTCGGCCAGCGCCAGATGGTGGCGATTGCACGGCGAGAGGTCCGACCCGGTCTGGGCGATGCCGATGATCGGCTGCCCCGAGGTCAGTTCCTCTTTCGTAAGGCCGAAGTTGAGATAGCGCTCGAGATAGAGCGCCGTCATCCCGGGATTGTCGGGGTTATCGAACCAGAGACGCGAGCGCAGCCGCTGCGCGGACGCATTTTCGTTCTTTGCCATGAGCGCGTGTCCTCGACCGTGAAAAGACCGTAGCGCTTGCCGGCTTTGCCGGGTTCGGAGCCTGAAGCCTCAGGCGCCGAGCGGCCTGAAACCTAGGCGATCCCCCGGCGTCACGAAAGAGCCGCGCGCTATCTTGTAAGCCTATTGAAGCGGATAAAGGGAATCGAACCCTCGTCATCAGTGTGGAAGATTGCAGGAAAACCCAATGATTACAATGAACCGCGCAGCAAAGCGTGGTTCAAGAGCCTGCAAAATCTTCCATTTTTTGTAAATCCCGTCGGTGCCCGCTTGGGCACGCCCAACGAGACTCTAACTCCTGCCCCCCAGATTCGTGGTCTGCGGCCGTATGCCCGGTTTTTGGTTAGATGCGGATTGAGCTTTCGCGGATCTCGTCGGCGCACGCAGAAAGGTTGCGTTTGGCCCGAATCCGCCGGGTCACTGCAACGCCGAACGAGCCGAATTGTTGACGTGCTCAATCGCTGCCGCCCGCGCGCGGGCGATATCACGGCGCTGAATGGCCTTCATCAAGGTCTCGATCTCCTTGATGCTCTGCTGATGACGCTCCTTGCGGACGAGCGAGCGCTTGCGCAAGCTGGATGTCCGCAGCACCAGGCGGTTGATCATGTCGAAAGCGATCGGGTTTTTCGCACCCGAACAGATCCGGTCATAAAATGACCGCTTGGCGACGAGAATCTCTTCGAGGACGCCGCTCCGGTAAGCCGCCTTGAGCCGCTCGCTCTCCTCCAACAGGGCCTTAATCTGAGCGTCGCTTGCCTGTTCGATAAATTGTTCGACGGCCAAGGCCTCGAGCACAGAGCGAAGACGATAGATATTCCTCGCGTCATCAATAGAGATCGAACTCACCGAAAGGCTGCGGCTCGAATTGTATTCGAGGATGCCCTCGGCCTGAACCTCACGTAGCGCCTCGCGCAGCGATGTGCGGCTCACGGCAAGCTGCTCGCACAGATCCTTTTCGATCAATCGCTGACCTGGGACGAGGACGCCGGTTTCGATCGCCGTCCGTATCGCGGCAATGATCTTGTTCCTGAGGGGGGCGGACGGCTGCTGCAAGGGCCCCAGGCGTACTGCGATCGCCGGGGTGGCCTTTGGCTCGCTCCGGCTGGCGGCGAACGATGCGGCGGCTAACGCCGGCCAGCCGGCATTGCGCTTCCCCGTTTTGATCGCCCCATTGGCCATGCGGTCGACCTCTTCTCCCTTCTCCGTCGCGGCCGCTCTACGCTTTCGGCGTTTCCACCGAGCGGACCGGGGTCTCCGGTTTCAGATTCCCGTGACGTCGGCCATAAGTCGATTCGCCATTCTGCCGCCAGTCGCCGGCAACGGCCGCGTTCGCGAAGCCAGTCCATTCCTCCGACCAGTCGCCCAATTGATAGCCGTGCCAGGGGGCCTGCGGCACGATCCGTGGCAGCCCGAGCTCCTGCCAGATGTCCTTGGCGCGCGCCATGTACTCCTCGGCCGGCAATGCCAAAGGCGGCATGTCGTGCTTGAGCGTGGCGTCGATCAGCAGCGTTCCCTCCGTCGCGGCGCGGCCGGACTTCGGACCGTGCCCGCTGGATCGATAAGGCGTGATGAGCACGTCCTCAAGGAAATTGGAGCGATAGGCCAAGGACCAGAAGATCGCATCGGCGTTTTCCGGGGCGATGTCCTCGGACACGGCGATGACCAGCTTCCCGCATTGCGCCTGCAAGGTCGCGGCACCTTGCATGCCGCGCCATACTTCGGTCTTCGGCGTGCCGCGCGCGAACTGAAGGAAGATGACCTTGCGCAGATTGGTCAGGGGTTCGTGCATGACCACGCGCTTGATCCCGCGGACGCCGAGCGCGTGCCGCAGGTGTTCCAGGAACATCGGCTCATAGGCGACGCGCTTCAACACCGACGACTCGCTCGGCGTCACCTGGCTCACGATCGAAATGAAGACGGGCTTGCGCTTGCGCGTGATGGCCGTCACGCGCATGGACATGTTGAAATCTTCCAGCGCGACGTGGCCGTGGCTTTCACCGAACGGCCCTTCCGGCTCCAAGAGGTCGGTATCGATCAATCCCTCGATGACGATTTCCGAATCCGCCGGCACGACAAGGTCGATCGTCTTGCAGCGCACCGTGCGGACCGGCCGGCCCATCAACCCGCCGGCCACACCCATTTCGTCGACGTCGATCGGAAGCTTTTGCGGGCCAGTGAACAGAACCGCCGGCGCGCAGCCGATGACGATCGCGCAAGGCATCGGCTGGCCAAGCTTCTTGTACTTTTCCCAGTGCAGATAGCCGCCGGCGCCGCTCAACCGCGAGGCCATGCGCACGCCGAGCCGGTCGTTGGCTTTCAGCGCGGCACGGTAGGTGCCCATATTCTGGATGCCGCTCTCCGGGTCCTTCGTGACGCAGAGCGTGGCGGTCAGGTAAGGCGCTGAATCGAAACCGGGCGTCGAGATCGGGACCGGCAGCGTCGCAAGGCCTCCGCCCTCCGCCGCCAATGCGTCACCGCTCAGAACGACTTCCTGGCAAGGCGCCTCCTCGACCAACATCGGCGCGATCGGCTCGGCCATCGCCTTCACCCAGACACGGCCGATGTCTGCCACCGGAACGCCCAGCCCGGTTGCATAGATCTCCGGCGAAGCCGCAAGTCCGCCGACCAGCACCGGGATGTCGTAGCTCTCGCCGCGCGCGCCGACGACATTGGTGAACAGAAACGCCCGACGCTCCTCGTCGCGCAGACCACCCTGAAACTGCCAGCGCGCCAGCGGGTGGAGTTCCGAATCCTTGTCGATGCGGCGATCGATCTGCGTCACGAGCCCCCGTTTCGTCAGACGGGCGAGGTGCTCCTGCAGATCGGAAGGAGCCTGTTGTGCGACCGAACTCACTGCGGAACTCCCATGATGAACCTGCACGTGAAGACCTACTTGTACGACTGCGCGCTTCCGAAATTCTCCATCGCGCGGCGCGCCATGACCTGCACGAGATGCGCGCGATATTCCGGAGTGCCGTTGAGATCGTCCAGCAACGTCGCGGGATCGATACGCACGCTCGCCAGCGCTTCAGCGCGGAAATCCTCGGTCAGCGTCTTTTCCATATCCCGCGCTCGAAACACGCCGCGAGCCCCCGCACCCGTCACGGCCACGCGCACGCCCTGCGGCCCGCGCGACACGAAGACCGCGGCGACTGAATAACGCGACGCTGCGCTGCGGAACTTGGCGTAACCGGCAATCTGCGGGATCGGAAAGCTGATACGCGTGACGATCTCGCCAGGCTCGAGCGCCGTCTCGTAAAGCGCCACGAAGAATTCGTCTGCCGGGATTTCTCTGCGATCGGTGACAACGGTGGCGCCGAGACCGAGAACGGCGGCCGGGTAATCCGCCGCCGGATCGTTGTTGGCGACCGAGCCGCCGATCGTGCCGCGGTTGCGGACGTGGCGATCGCCGATCGAACCGGCCAGGCCCGCGAGCGCTGGAATGGCCTTACGCACGACCGCCGACGCGCCGACATCGGCGTGGCACGTGGCCGCTCCGATGGAGATGTCTCCGTTCTCACTCGTGATGTGCCGCAACGCCGGGACGCCGCCCAGATCGATGATAACCGGTGGGCGCGCCAAGCCCTGCTTCATCGTCGGCAGCAGTGTATGTCCGCCGGACAAATAAGCAGCATCGTCCTCGGCGCCGAATAGTGTCAGCGCGTCCTCGATGCGTTCAGGGCGGTGATATCGGAGCGAATGCATTGTGGGCCCGCCTATTCGGCCGCCCGACGCGGCGGCCGCATCTCATCGGCCGCGGCGAGGATCGCCTTGACGATGTTATGATAGCCTGTGCACCGGCACAGATTGCCTTCCATCTCTTCGCGCACGATCTCTTCGGTCAACTCGCCACCATACGTCTCGATGAGATTCGTGGCCGCCATGATCATTCCCGGCGTACAGAAGCCGCACTGCAGGGCGTGATACTTGTGGAAGGCCTCCTGCACCGGGTGAAGCTTCTCACCTTCTGCAAGCCCTTCGATCGTGGTGACCTTGCAGCCGTTCGCCTGCGCAGCGAGCATCGTGCAAGATTTCACCGAACGGCCATCGACGTGAACCACGCAACATCCGCACTGCGTCGTGTCGCAGCCGACATGCGTCCCGGTCAGGCCGAGGCTCTCGCGCAGAAAAACGGCCAGCAGTGTATTGTCTTCGACCTCGCGCGAGACCGGCGAACCGTTGACCGTCATCGATACCATCGCCATCGATCGATCCCTCTCGCTTGTCATGCCGCTTTCGGTGAGCGACGCCGGGCACGCCCTTTTTGGATTGCCGACCAGATCTTCAGCGCCGTCGCGGGCATCTCAAAGTCAACCGGCCCAAATTCGGACAATGCATCTTCCACGGCACTCATGATCACGGCCGGGGCGGGCGTCGTCCCGCCTTCGCCGCCTGCTTTGACGCCGAACGGGTTGGTGGGCGACAACACTTCGACGATCTGCGTTTTGAAACTCGGCATGTTGTCGAAACGCGGCATTCCGTAGTCCATCAGCGACCCGCTTGTCGGCTGGCCGGAGCCGGGATCGATGACGCACTGCTCCCACAGAGCCTGTCCGACGCCTTGCGCGATGCCGCCATGCGTCTGCCCGTGCACGATGAGCGGGTTGATGCAGCGGCCGACATCATCGACCGTGGCGTAGCGGACGATATCGAGGCCGCCGGTCTCCGGATCGATCTCGATCTCGCAGGCGCAAGCGCCATTTGGAAAGACCGGCGTATGCATTTCGCTGTCCCGGCGCACCTTCAAGCCGCCGCGCAGGCTTTCCGGCAAGCCTTTATCCTCGGCGCGGCCGGCAAGATCAAACCATGTGAGGAAGGTGTTACGATCCGCCACCCGGAAAACACCATCCTCGAACACAACGGCGTCGAGCGCCACGTCGAGGTAATGCGCGGCGAGTGCCCTGCCCTTGGCGATGAGATCCTCGCTCGCAAGCGCCAGCACGGTGCTGGCATGGCGCATGGAGCGGCCGGAATGGGTGCCGCCGCCGGCGCTCACGACGTCGGTATCGCCGAGCGTGATCGTCACGTTGTCGAACGGCACGCCAAGGAGATCGGCGGTGACCTGCGCAAAACTCGTCTCGTGTCCCTGCCCTGCCGGCTGGGTGCCGATCACGACCTCGACCCCGTCCGGCCGCACGATCACGTCCGCCCGCTCCTTGGGCGTGCCGATCGACGATTCGACATAGTTGGCGAAGCCGACACCCAGGATTTTTCCACGTGTTTTCGCCTCGGCACGGCGCGCTTCGACGCCCTGCCAATCGGCCAAGGCCAGAAGGCGATCCATGTTGGTCTCATACTCGCCGCTGTCGTAAGTCGATCCGACGGCGTTGACGTAGGGCATCTGCTGCGGCCGCACCAGATTGCGGCGGCGAAGCTCCAGCCTGTCGAAGCCCAGTTCGCGGGCGGCTTTGTCGATCAGCCGCTCAATCGCGAATGTCACCTCGGGCCGCCCTGAACTGCGGTAGGCCTGCGTCGGCATCGTATTCGAATAGACCGCGCGCGAGCGCAGGGTTGCGTAAGGGATATCATACGAGCCGGTGATCAGGCCGGAGCCCTTACTCAGTGGCGACAGTGAAACGCAACGCGAGCCAACATTGCTCAGGTTCGACGCGCGCATCGCCAGAAATTTTCCGTCCTCGTCGATGGCGAGTGAGACCTCGGTGACGAGATCGCGCCCCTGGTAATCGGTAAGGAATGCTTCCGATCGCTCCGCGCGGAATTTCACCGGCCGCCCATGCTTGCGCGACGCCCACAGAACGAGGCCGGCTTCGACATAGACGCGGTTGCGGGTGCCGAAGTTTCCGCCCACATCGAAAGACAATACGCGCATGTTCTCCGGCGCTTCGCCGAGGACCTCCGCCAATTCGCGCTTCTGGCGGACGGCCCCCCCGCTGCCGGCGTAAAGCGTGTAGCGTCCGGTCGCCGCGTCGTATTGACCCAGCGCCGCACGTGGCTCCAGGGGAACGCCGGTGACGCGGCCGACATGCGTCCGCATCGTCACGACGTGATCGGCATGCGTGAAAGCGGCGTCCGTCCGCTCGACGTCACCGAATGAACTGTCGACCAGGATGTTATCCGGCAATTCGTCCCAAAGCCGTGGCGCGTCAGGTTCTGCCGCCGCTGCCGTATCGGCGACCCAGGGCAGAACGTCATACGTGACATCCACCGCTTCGGCTGCGGTCAGTGCCTGATCGCGTGTCTCGGCGACGACCATGGCGACAGCCTCGCCGACGTGACGGGCCTTATCTGTGGGCAGCAGCATGTGCGAACCGATGAAGACCTTGGTCCCGTTGCGGCCGGTCAGCCTGACGTCGAAATTGGTCGAAGGCACCGGATTGTGCGGAATGGACTTCAATCCGTCGCGCTCGCAATCGGCACCGGTGTAGACGCCGAGGACCCCCGGCATCGACAGCGCGGGCTTGGGATCGATGGCAACGATGCGTGCATGCGGGTGCGGCGAGCGGACCATGGCGGCCCAAACCTGCCCCTCCATACTGAAGTCGTCGGTAAAACGGCCCTTGCCCGTGATGAGGCGCAAGTCTTCCTTGCGCGGCAAGGGCCGGCCGACAGCCTTGAATGCACGTTCATTCAGCATAAGACGGGTTCCAACGCGCGACGTCCTATTTGTATTATTGTCATACAAACTCGGGCCGGACAAGCCTCCCCGAACACGCTCGCCCTCAGGCGAGAGACGATGTTGCGTTTTTGTAGAACGACAGATCGAGATACTTATCGACGTCGCTCAACTGCTTTCCGCTCCCGCCGTAGCGCGAGCGCAGATCGAGCACCGTCTGCATGCCGTCGCGAAGAATATCGGCGCGCGGGGTGAGGCCGGAGCGCGGCGAGAGAAGACTGGCCATCACAGCGTCAACGACACCCGGCTTGATCTCCGGCATCTTGGCCTGAAGCAAAGCCGCCCCTTTGGCGCGGTTTTCAGGTGCCAGCGTCCAGGCAAGACCTTTGAGATAGCCGCGAATGAAAGCCTTCACGAGGTCAGCATTCTTTGCCGCCCAGCTCGCCCGCGCGGCGACGATGCCGCCCTGATAGGCCGGAAACGTGTCGGTGCTCTTGCGCAGCACGTGGAATCCGGCGGCGGTCGCAATGCTGGTGAAAGGCTCGATGGTGATCGTGCCCGAGTGGAGACCATCCTTGACCGACTTCCATCGCTCCGGCGTCGCGCCCACGGGGATCCGCTCGTAGTCCTTAATCGACAATCCAAGGTCTTCGAGCATTGCGTAGAGTACAAAGGCAAAGCCGGTGCCCACCGCGTCGAGGGCGAGCGACTTGCCGCGCAGATCCGCCGCGCTCTTGATTTCCGGTGCCACGACAGCGCTCAGCTCGACCTGCGTCGCGCCCATGATCACGCGAAAATCAGGCGGGTTGTCGAACTTCACCGCGCCCATACCTTCCTGGTAAGCCACGATGTTGTCGCAAGCCGTGAAAGCCAGATCGAATTCGCCCGCGTAAAAGCGCTCGATCTGCGACACCGAACTGGGTGTCGTCGCGAGCGCGACGGAGATGCCTTCCTCGGTGAAATAGCCTTGCTCCAATGCGGCGAACGTCGGCAAGTTCGGTGCGCCAGGGAACGCGATGACCTTTATCTCAGCGTGAGTGCTCATTGAACGGCCTTTCGTGAAGAGTCGGATGGCGTCAGAAGCGCCTTCAGCTCGGCGGCAATCAGGTCGGGGCATTCCAGCGGCGTGAGATGCCGGACCCCTTCCAATACGGTGAGCGTGGCGCCGGGGATCAGATCGCGCGTCGCTTCGGCCATGGCGACCGGCGTCGCATAGTCCTCGGAGCCGACGACGATGCGCGTCGGGAAGGCAAAATGCGGCAGCTTGCGCATGTCGGCCGCGCCGAGCATGCGGCATGTTTCAAGATATGCCTCCGGGTCGTTGGCGAGAAACACGGCGATGGCCTCGTCGACCACCTGCGGATTCTGTTCGCGAAAGCGGTCGGTGACCCATCGGGTCTTCTGGAAGTCGACGAGAGACGCCATGCCGTCGCGGAAACCCTTCTGTCCGCGCTCCTCCCATTGCTCCGGCGCCTTCGGGCCATACCACGCCGTCGTATCGATGAGACCGAGACCCGAAAGCCGCTCCGGATAGCGTGCCGCGAAAGCGAGCGCGATGCATCCGCCCATGGACGCGCCCGCGACGACGGCCTGCTTCCAGCCGACGGCATCGAGCAGATCGGCCAGATCATCCGCGTGCCGCTCAATGGGTTGAGACCCTTTCGGCTTGTCGGAACGGCCATGGCCGCGGCAGTCGTAGACAAGAACGTCGGCCGAGGTCTCCAGATAGGGCGTCACGCGATCCCAGAAGTCGCCGTTCATCGCGAGCGAGTGGACCAGTGCACAGCGCCCTTTGCTCGAGCCCTTGATCAAACGATAGACCAGCTTCGTTCCGTCGCCGGCGGTCGTAGATGCCAATTTGTCGGCCGTGGCGCTTAATGTTTGCATGTTGCTCCTTCCTGAATGGATAGCGAGATGCCCTGGCAGCGACGATCAGGTTTTGATGCTCTGCCCTGTCTCGACCTTGCGCGGGAGTGACGACAGCAACGTATGCAGGATCACGAGTGTCAGTCCGCCCAGAATCACCGGCTGCTGCACCAGCAGGCGCAAGGTTAATGGCATCGCCTGCATGACATCCGGCGCAACGAACAGACCGCCCAGACCGGCGATGAAGGCTAGCCCTGCGGCGATGAGTTGCCGGTCATCCCACTCGACCTGCGCCAGGATATGGACGCCGTGCATGAACACGATGCCGAACAGCAGCGTGGCGGCGGCCGAGATCACCGGCAGCGGCACCAGCACCAGCAGCATGTCGAACTTGATGCAGCCGCCGAAGACGATCAGCAGGACGCCAGCCGCCAGCGTCGCATAGCGCGAGCCGACGCGCGTTGCGCGCAGCATGCCGATATTGTCCGGATAGACGATGGTGCTGAATCCGCCGAGCACGCCGGCGACGACCGACCCGATGGCGACGCCGAAAAGGCCTTCCGACATACGCCCCGGCGGCATTTTCTCGTCGCCCCATTGGGCGACGGTCTGGTAGAGCGCCATCGATCCCATGCCAGCTGGAAGCAGTACCAGCAGGAAAACAACGACCAGGTCAGGCCTGACTTCGAAGCCGAACGGGAAAAGCTTCGGCGTCACCAGCACCGGCGCCGCCGCGACCGCGGAAAAGGAGATCGCGTCGAAAAACGAATAGAATGCGGTTCCCAGCGCCAATCCGACGAGAATGGCGCAGCGGCGCAGCTTCTGCCCGCCCCACAACATGGTGACGATGATGCCGAGGATGGCAACGGATCCAGCCAGAAGATTGACGACGGGGAAGCCCGGGCTCGACACCTGCCCAATCCAGTTCGGCAGCGCGACGTTCGCGATCTGGATGATGATGAACATCACGAACATGCCGGAGATGAGCGGGGCGCGCAGATAGCGCGCGAAGAGCCCGACCACGCTCCAGCCACGGATCGGCACCGTCAGGAAGCACCAGATGATGGAGGCCACGAAAAACGAACCATACGCCGCGCCGAGTCCCCCGCCCTGCAAATGACCGACCGCCAACAAGGCCGCGAAGCTTCCGGCATAGGGGCCTTGCGCGACTGGCAGCCGCAGCAGCCACACTGATTGCAAAATCGTGATGATGCCGCAGACGATGAAGGTCATTCCGTAGAGATAGGCGATCTCCTCGGCCGGGAGATGGAAGGCGCGGCCGAAAATGCCCGGGAACACGAACATGCCGGTCATGCCGAAGATGTTCTGCAAACCGAGAAGCAGAAGCTGCGGCGTCGGCAAGCGCTCATTGATGCCGACCTCGAACACCCCAGACTTTGTTCGAGAGTCTTGCGGTATCGTCCCCAAAGGAGCCTCCTGACTATTTGTTGCTTTTGAGGCGGCTACGGCGAGACGCCGCAACTGCCCATTCCCACGCTCGCAATTGCCCGATGGCTTCGCCCGCGGTGTCAAGCGAGCCGGCAATCCGGTTTCTTTTCGTCTCTGCGAAACAATGTCCGCCGTCCCCGCCACGGTTCCCGATATTATTCACATACGGAAATCGTAGACGGGCGGCGGTTTGTATGACAATCATACACTCCTGGGAAGGGGGTCTGGACACCAGAGAAGCCGACCACCCGCGGAGACAAATAAGAATGCGCCTGTTGAAGAGACTTATTGTTCTCGCCGTCGCCTCATTGGCGCTCATTCCGGCACAGTCGTTGGCACAGACAAACTACCCGATGCGTCCCATCCGCCTGGTCGTGGGGTTTGCGGCTGGTTCCAGCGGCGATGTCGCCGCACGCATCATCAGCCAGAAGCTCAGCCAGATGCTGGGCCGGTCGATGATTGTCGAGAACCGGCCGGGCGCGAGCGGGATGGTCGCCGCCGAATACGTCGCGCGCGCGCCGAAGGACGGCTACACGCTTCTGCTTGCAACGATCGCAGCGACAATTAATGCGACGATGATGCCCGACAAGGGTCCGAACTTTGAGAAGGACCTTGCACCGATAACCCTCGTAGGGTCGATCCCGAACATCCTCGTGGTCAACCCCAAGGTCGAGGTTAACGACGTCAAGGGCCTGATCGAACTTGCCAAATCGCGAAAGGAGCCGCTGCTCTACGGGGCGTCGGGCGTGGGCAGCGGACCGCGTATGGCTGCCGAACTCTTCAAGCAGATGGCCGGAATCAACATGACTCCCGTGTTGTACCCGGGCAGCGCACAGACCGTGACCGACCTCATCGCCGGCCGCATCCAAGTGATGTTCTCGCCGGCCTCGACAGTGCTCGGGTTCATCCGCGAGGGCAGCGTCAAGCCATTGGCGACGACGGAAGCCAAACGCGCGAGCGCGGCTCCAGACCTGCCCACAGTCGCCGAGTCAGGGCTTCCCGGCTACAACACCGGCGTCTGGTTCGGCATCCTGGCGCCGGTCGGGACGCCGGCGCCGATCATCGACAAGCTGTCGAAGACGACTAATGAAGCGCTGAAGGATCCCGAGGTCCTCAAGCAACTTCACACGCAGGGGCTGGACGCGATCGGCGGCAGCCCGGACGAGTTCGGCCGCTTCATCAAGAGTGAAACGGAACGCTGGGCGAGCGTCGTCCATAATATGGACGACGCAAAACCCAAATGACGATGGATGCGATCGCGCTGGGCACGCTGCACTGATGCTGGCATAGCCGACATGCCGCAATCTCGCTTGGCGTGTGTGGAGAACGTCTACTAGCCTGTCACTCAGATAAATCAGCCGGACGCACGGCAAATGCCGTAAGCAATTCGGAATGAGGGAGATGCCAATGCCCAAACAAGACTCGCGCCGCGCCCTCAGCCGGCGCAACTTTCTGAGCACCGTCGCTGCAGCCGGCGCGGCCACCGCGGTGACCGATCTCAACAACAAAGCCGTCGCGGCCCCAACACCCACGCCGTCCGAGCCGGCAAAGCCGTCCGCCCTGCGCCCCTCCGCAAAGGTGGCCGCCGCCGAGACCGGCGCGCCCGAGGTGTCGGCACACGCCGCCGGCATGCCGACGTCCGACTTCATGGTCGACGTCATTAAATCGCTCGATATCGAGTACGTGGCCTCAAACCCCGCCGACAGCTTCCGCGGCCTGCACGAGTCGCTGCTGACCTACGGCGGCAATAAGAAGCCGGAATTCCTCACCTGCATGCACGAGGAATCCGCGGTCGCCATGGCGCACGGCTATTTCAAGATTGCCGGCAGGCCAATGCTGGTTTTGTGCCATGGCACAGTCGGCATGCAGCACGCCTCGATGGCCATCTACAATGCCTGGTGTGACCACGTGCCGGTCGTGATCATCGGCGGCAACGACCTCGATGCGAACAAGCGCGTACCGTTGGTGCCGACCTATCATTCGGCGCAAGACATCGGCGCGCTCGTGCGCGATTTTATCAAGTGGGACGACACGCCCATCTCGGCGCCGCACTTCGCCGAATCTTTTGTACGCGCCTACAAACTGGCGATGACGCCGCCGTATGAGCCGGTGATGATCGCCCTCGACGCCGGCTTGCAAGAAGAGGCGCTGGAGGACCGCGCGACGCTGTCCATCCCCCGCTACGTGCCGACTGCGCCGCCGCAAGGCGACGCCGGCGCCGTTCGCGAAGCCGCCAAACTGCTCGTCAACGCGCAGAGCCCGGTGATCATCGCCGATCGCGCCGCGCGCACACCGAACGGCATAGGGCTCCTGGTCGAATTGGCCGAACTGCTGAATGTTCCCGTCGTCGATCAACGCAGCCGGTTGAATTTCCCCACCACGCACCATCTGCAACAGACCGGTCGGGCGAGTACGCTGATCGGCCAGGCAGACGTCATCCTCGGTCTCGAGCTCTCCGATTATTACGGCACGGTGAACACCTTCATCGACAACGGCGAGTACACGAAGGAGCCGAAAACAAAGGCCGGCGTCAAACTGATCAGCATCACCTCGGCCGACTACTACCTGAAATCCAACTACCAGGACTTCCAGCGCTTCCAGCCGGTGGATGTCTCGATCGCCGGTGATGCCGAGGCCACATTGCCGGCGTTGATCGAGGCCGTGAAAATGGCGCTGCCTGCGGACCGCAAGACGGCGTTTGCGAAACGCGGCGAAGCGATGCGCAAAGCCTGGTCCGAGACGCGTAAACGCACGCTGGAGGCAGCAACCTATGCCTGGGACGCGAGCCCGATCAGCACGGCGCGGATGTGCGCCGAAGTCTGGGCGCAGATCAAGAACGAGGACTGGTCCCTGGTCGGATCCGATCGCATGTTCAGCGCTTGGCCGACCCGCCTTTGGCCGATGGAGAAGCATTACCAGTTCATCGGCGGGCCAGGCGGATATGGCGTCGGCTACGGTTCGCCGGCGGCGGTCGGCGCGGCGCTCGCCAACCGGTCGGAAGGACGACTTTCCGTCAACATCCAGACTGACGGCGACATGATGTACGCACCCGGCGTGCTATGGACCGCCGCCCATCATCGCATCCCGCTGCTCAACGTGATGCACAACAACCGCGGTTATCATCAGGAGGTCATGCATGTGCAGCGCATGGCCGACCGCCGCAGCCGCGTGCTCAACGATGGGCCGATCGGCACGCAGATCATGGGGCCGGACATCGACTACGCGAAGCTCGCGCAATCGATGGGCTGGTGGGCGAGCGGGCCGATCTCGGATCCGAACGAACTCGCACCCGCGCTCAAACGCGCTGTCGAGGTCGTCAAGGCCGGCGAGCCGGCCCTCGTCGATGTCGTCACCCAGCCGCGCTGAGGACAGAACCATGCGCCAATACACACTCAGTGCCGCCGTCGCGACGATCGCCTTTTTGTCGGCATTCGGGCCAGCAAATGCCGCCGCCTCGGCGGACCACGGCAAGATTGTGTTCATGAAGAAAGGCTGCTGGGAATGCCACGGGACCCAGGGTCAGGGCGCCATCACCGGTCCACGGCTTGCGCCCGATCCCATCCCCTACGAAGCCTTATCCGCCTTCGTGCGTAGCACCAACCGCGCAATGCCGCCCTATCACGAAAACATCCTGTCCGATTCCGATCTTGCCGACATCTACGCCTATCTCCAATCGATCCCGAAGCCTCAGGATGTGAAGAATATTCCCTTACTCAATCAATGGGCCGACAAGCCGAAATAGCATCAGGTTGCTCCTCCCTTTGGCGAAAGCGACGAACAGGAGGCGGAAGTCTCAACCGATCGGCCAACTGGACGCTCAACTTTTGAAACGGGAGGCGCTAACTGATTGAAAACATTGGAGCGGGTGAAGGGAATCGAACCCTCGTCATCAGCTTGGAAGGCTGTTGCTCTACCATTGAGCTACACCCGCGAGACTCGGCCAGTATTTAGCAGAGCCGCCCCCGCCTCACACAAGCCCGTTGTC
>DASXOK010000336.1:0-2877 GCA_036494425.1 Pseudolabrys sp. | reverse complement strand
GTGGCCGAACATCACGGCGCCGAGCATGATGTCCTCGGACAGCTCCTTGGCTTCCGATTCCACCATCAGCACGGCTTCGTTGGTGCCGGCGACGACGAGATCGAGCTGGCTCTCGGTCATCTCGTCGAGCTGCGGGTTGAGCACATATTCATTGTTGATGAAGCCGACGCGGGCGGCGCCGATCGGGCCCATGAACGGCGCGCCGGACAGCGTCAGCGCCGCCGAAGCGGCAACCATCGCCAGCACGTCGGGATCGTTCTCGAGATCGTGCGACAGCGTGGTGACGATGACCTGGGTTTCGCAGCGCCAGCCTTCGGCGAAGAGCGGACGGACCGGACGGTCGATCAACCGCGAGACCAGCGTTTCCTTTTCGGTCGGACGGCCTTCGCGCTTGAAGTAGCCGCCGGGAATGCGGCCGGCCGCGTAATACTTTTCCTGGTAGTCGACGGTCAGCGGCAGGAAGTCGACGCCTTCGCGCGGCTGCTTGGCAGCGACCGCGGTGGCGAGAACGGTGGTCTCGCCGTAAGTGGCGAGAACGGCGCCGTCGGCCTGACGCGCCATACGGCCGGTTTCGAGCGTGAGCTTGCGCCCACCCCAATCGAGCTCAACTCGATGAATATCGAACATTTTAGTTTTCTCTCATGGTTTTCGGCCGGCCCCGAAAGCCATGAGCAAGACGGCAAGACGCTGTCGCGCGCGGCCACGAGGGCGCGGTGCGAACAGCGTCTTGCGATCCTGCCATGGCGTTCCGAGCCTTGCCTTGGCGCAAGAGCCCATCATTATCGGCTCTTGCCTGTCGCCGGCGGCGCCATCGCCGCCGGATCAATCGAGCGCACGCGAATTCTAAAACGCATACGCTTCACGAACACGCGGCGCTTTCAAGCGTGCCGCGCGATTACAAAATTATCGGCGGATGCCGAGCTTCTCGATCAAAGACTTGTAGCTCGCCTCGTCGGTGCGGCGCAGGTAATCGAGCAAAGTACGGCGCTGTCCTACCATCTTGAGCAAGCCGCGCCGGGAATGATTGTCCTTGGCGTGGGTCTTGAAATGCTCAGTGAGATTGTTGATGCGTTCGGAGAGGATCGCCACTTGCACTTCCGGCGATCCGGTGTCACCCGCCTTCTTGGCGAACGTTTTGATCACTTCGGCCTTGCGGCCGGCTTCAATCGACATCGGTCATCCTTTCTTGCGGATGGCACGGCCTACGAGGCCGGCCAGGTTGAACACACGCTTGGGGACGATTTCGCCACGGTCGAGTTCAGCCAGGGCCAAGAGTTGACCCGAGACAGTGACCGAGACCGTGCCGCGAAAATTCGGTGCGTCCCGTCCACGCAACAAAACGGATTGGCCCCTTGCGAGCCTCCCCGCATCCGCCCTGCTGATAGCCACCGCCGGGATGTCGTCCAGCGCGGTCTCAACGGGCATGAGCGCGTCGGCAAGGCTGCCCTCGCCGGCCGCGGCTCTATGACATACGGCCTCCAAATCTTCCAGCGAAATCATGGTTTCCGGGCTGAAAGGGCCGACGGCGACCCGCCGCAGGGCGCTCACATGGCCGAAGCAGCCCAGCGCCCGGCCCATATCGCGGGCCAGCGAGCGGACATAGGTACCTTTGCCGCACTCGGCCTCCAGGACCGCGTGATCGGCATCCGGGACCTCGACCAGTTCGAGGCGGGTGATTTCGACGGGGCGGGCCTGCAATTCGACCGTCTCGCCGTCGCGGGCGAGGTCATAGGCGCGCTCGCCCTCGATCTTGATGGCCGAATAGCGCGGCGGAACCTGTTGGATCACCCCGATATAGGACGGCAAATGGGCCCGTATCGCCTCGGGCGTGGGGCGTTGGTCGCTTTGAGCGATGACCCTGCCCTCGGCGTCGTCGGTATCGCGTTCCTCGCCCCAGCTGACGGTGAACTGGTAGAGCTTGCGGCCATCCATCACGAAGGGGACGGTCTTGGTCGCCTCGCCCATGGCGATCGGCAGCGCGCCTGAGGCGAGCGGGTCGAGCGTGCCGGCATGGCCGCAGCGCTTCGCCGTGAACAGGCGCTTGATGACGCTCACCGCATGGGTCGAGGTCATGCCGACCGGCTTGTCGAGCACCACCCAGCCATGGACGTCGCGTTTGTCACGCTTGAATTGCTTGTGGCGGGGCTTGCGGCCACCCTCGCGCGGCGGAGCGCCAGCTGGGCTTGCCTCGGAGGACGGCGCTGCCGCGTCCGGCGCCGCGTCGGCCAATGGCCGATCGAGGCCGTTCACATCATTCTCGCTCACTCATCATCCCCATGGTCCAGGTCGCGCTTCACTTCGGGCGAGCGCAGAAGCCTTTCGATCCGCTCGGCCTCCGCGAAGCGGTCGTCGACTCTGAAGCGAATGTCGGGCGCGAATTTCAGATTGATGCGATGCGCGATCTCGGCGCGCAGGAACTTCTTGTGCCGTTCGAAGGCTGCGACGACTTCGTTGGCATCGCGGCCGCCCATCGGCATCACGTAGATGGTGGCGAGCCGCAAGTCGGGGCTCATGCGCACTTCCGGCACAGTGATGAGATGCGCCTCGATCACGGGATCATGCACGTCGCCGCGCGTGAGCATTTCGGCGATCGCGTGACGCACGAGCTCTCCGACGCGCAATTGGCGCTGCGAGGCGTTGGGGCCGCTGTCGCGGGGTTGTTTACTTCTTGTCATCAATAAATCTCTGCCGTTATCGCCCGCGAAAGCGGACGATCCAGTAGTCCCGGCGACTGCCGGGTACTGGATGCCCCGCGCTTGCGCGAAGACGCGCTTCGCGCTTTTGCGCAGGGCATGAAAGCGTTGGTGTTAAAGTGGAGTGATCGTCGACGCGCGAGTGAGACTTGGACTCACAGCGAGCGTTGAATCGTCTCCACCC
>DASXOK010000335.1:0-3081 GCA_036494425.1 Pseudolabrys sp. | reverse complement strand
AATTCCGGTCGCGGCGTCGATGAGCGGCCTCGGCGTCATCGATACGCATCATCCGCTGGCGCTGGGCATGGTCGCACGCGGCGGCCATTACCAGGCCAATCACGCGACGCGCCAGGCCGACGTGCTGCTGTCGCTCGGGGCGCGCTTTGACGACCGCACATCGAGCTCGTGGATCCAAGGCTACTCTTTCACCATCCCGCCGACGCGGCTAATTCACGTCGATATCGATCCGGAGGAGATCGGCCGCAATTATCCGGTTGCGCTCGGCCTGATGGCCGACATTCGCACCTTCCTGCGTCAGGTTCTGGCCGAACTCGACCGCCGTAAGGACATCGACAAGAAGCTCGATGCGCGCAAGAAGTGGCTAGGCCAGATCGATGGCTATCGTAAGGAGTGGGACAAGCTAATCGCGCCGGGCTTCAGCGACGACAGCCAGCCGGTCAACCCGCAACGCGCAGCCTACGAGATCGACCGCGGCCTGCCGGAAGACGCGATCATGGTCAGCGATATCGGCGTGCATCACAACTGGCTGCTTGGCTATTGCAAGCCGCGTCGGCCCGACTCGATGATCGGCTGCATGGGCTTCGGCGCGATGGGCTTTGGCGTTGCCGGTGTGCTCGGTGCGAAATTTGCCGCGCCTGACCGGCCATGCGTCTCGGTCTGCGGCGACGGCGCTTTCTTCATGCATGCCAACGTGCTCGGCACCGCGGTGGAGTACAATCTGCCCGTCGTCTGGGTCGTTTGGAATAACTACGCTTACGCTTCGATCCGAGGCCTGCAGCGCGGTTATCTGAACGGGCGCGAGTTGGCGACAGACTTCCACGATCCGCTCACCGGTCGGCGCTATAATCCCGACTTTGCGGCCATGGCCCGTTCGGCCGGCGTCGAGGGTGTGCGCGTCGATCGCGCGGCTGACATTGCCGAGGCCGTTCGCAAGGGTATCGCCGCGAACAAGCCCTACCTGATTGACATCGACGTTGCTGCCGACACAAATCCGGCGGGTGCGGGTGTATGGGAGTTGCCGGGCCTCGGCCACAACAAGCCCAGCATCGGTACACGTTATGTTCCGGAGTGATGTTGGGAGATCGACGGCGTGGCCTCAGCTTCAATTTGTGACAAGCTCTACGACGTTCTTGTCGTCGGCGGAGGCAATGCTGCACTGTGTGCGGCGATCGCGGCGCGGCGAGATGGGGTCTCGGTTCTGGTGCTGGAAGGCGCGCCGAAGTTCTATCGCGGCGGCAATACGCGTCACACCCGTAACATTCGCTGTGCACATGACAGCGCGACGGAAACGCTGACCGGGCCGTACAGCGAGGAAGAGCTGTTCCAGGACCTGCTGCGCGTCACCGGCGGCAAGACCGACGAGCCGCTCGCACGGCACATGATCCGCGAATCGAAGGAAGTACTCTTCTGGCTGGAGCAGCAGGGCGTGCGTTATCAGCCCTCGCTCGGCGGCACGCTGACGTTGGGGCGCACCAATGCGTTCTTTCTCGGCGGAGGCCGCGCGATGCTCAACGCGCTCTACCGGACGGCGGAAGAACTGGGCATCGATATCCTCTACGACGCGCCGGTAACGGCGCTCGAGATCGAGGATGGCGTCTTCCTGTCGGCAACGATGACGCAGGGCGGCAAGAGCAATCGGGTGCGCGCGCGAACGCTCGTCGCAGCCGCCGGTGGGTTCGAGTCGAACATCGACTGGCTAAAGGAATATTGGGGCGCGGCGGCCGACAATTTCCTCATTCGCGGTACGCCGTATAACCGCGGCACCGTGCTCAAGATGCTGCTGAGCGCCGGCGTACAGGAGACGGGCGATCCGACGCAGTGCCACGCGGTGGCGATCGACGCGCGTGCGCCGAAGTACGACGGCGGCATCATCACGCGGCTCGATTGCGTCGTATTCGGCGTCGTCGTAAACAAAAATGCCGTACGCTTCTACGACGAAGGCGAAGACATTTGGCCGAAGCGCTACGCCATCTGGGGGCGTCTAGTCGCACAGCAGCCGGACCAGATTGCCTATATCATCTTCGATGCTTCATCGCTGAACCTGTTCATGCCGTCGTTGTTTCCGCCGATTATGGCGGGTAGCGTCCGTGAATTGGCGGGTAAGCTTGAGCTCGACGCCGATGTGCTGGAAAAGACCATCGGCGATTTCAACGCCGGTGTCCGGCCCGGCACCTTCAACCACGCCGATCTCGACGATTGCCGCACCGAGGGCGTGACGCCGCCGAAGACGCATTGGGCGCGCAAGATCGAGACCGCGCCGTTCTATGCCTATCCGGTGCGGCCGGGCATTACCTTCACCTATCTCGGCGTGCGCGTGAATCTTGAATCGCGTATGTTGATGAAGGATGGCAAGCCCGCCGCGAACATGTTCGCGGCGGGCGAGATCATGGCCGGCAATGTCCTCACGAAGGGCTATGCCGCTGGCATCGGCATGACGATCGGCAGCGTTTCGGGGCGCATGGCGGGACGAGGAGCGGCGAAGAATGCGCGCAATTGACATGCACACGACCACGACGCATCCGACGGAAGCGCTGCGTGAAGCCGACCGGTTGATGGTCGTCTGCAATTCGTGCCGCTACTGCGAAGGCCTATGCGCCGTGTTTCCGGCGATGGAGCGCCGCCGCCTGTTCAACGACGGCGACCTGAATTACCTCGCCAATCTGTGCCATAGCTGCGGCGCGTGCTTCCCGGATTGTCAGTTTTCGCCGCCACACGAGTTCGCCGTCAATGTCCCGCGTACGCTGGCGCAGGTGCGCGGCGAGTCGTATCGCGCTTATGCGTGGCCGCGTGCGCTGTCCGGCCTGTTCGCGCACAATGGTCTCGCGATCAGTCTGATCGCGGTGCTCGGCGTTGCGGTGTCCGTACTTGGCTTAGCGGCCTACCGCGATCCGGCAGTGCTGTTCGGCGCGCATGACGGGCCGGGCGCGTTCTATAAGCTCATGCCGCATAATACGATGGCGCTCCTGTTCGGCGCGGTGTTCGTCTATGCCGTGCTGGCGCTGACGTTCAGCATGCGCGCTTTCTGGCGCGACATTTCCGGCAACACGCGGACCGGCGGCCTTTCGGCGTTCTTCCAGG
>DASXOK010000334.1:0-2634 GCA_036494425.1 Pseudolabrys sp. | reverse complement strand
GACATACGAGCACGAAACGCGGCACGAATTGCGGCGATCGCACCGCAATGTCGCAATTCACGTCGCCGGCGCGCCCCGGAATGACACAGAAGGTTACCCGCGGATAAACCTTATGATGCCGGAGAAGTCGCGTGTGCCCTCTCCGCTCTCGACGTATTGCGTGTATGTCTTCGCCGCGTCGGCGCCCAAACGTAAATTCGCGCCGGCCGATTTCGCCGCGTCCTGCGCGAGTTTAAGATCCTTAAGCATCATCGCGGCGGTAAATCCCGCCTGGTAATCGCGATTGGCGGGCGATGTCGGCACCGGACCGGGAACCGGGCAATATGTTGTCAACGACCAGCATTGGCCGGACGACTTTGAAGCAATGTCGAACAGCTTTTGATGTTCGAGGCCGAGCTGCTCGGCGAGCACGAAGGCTTCCGACACCGCGATCATCGAAGTGCCGAGGATCATGTTGTTGCAGATCTTCGCCGCCTGCCCGTTGCCGGGGCCGCCGGCATGCACGATCGTCTTGCCCATCTTCTCCAGGATCGATTGCGCGCGGACGAAGGCGCGCTCCGGCCCACCGACCATGAAGGTGAGCGTGCCTGCGGTCGCGCCGCCGACGCCGCCAGACACTGGCGCATCGAGCATCAAAAGGTCTCTTGCTTCAGCCGCTGTGGCGACGACGCGCGCGCTCTCAACGTCGATGGTGGAGCAGTCGATGAGCAGCGTGCCGGGATTGGCGTTCTCGACGATGCCGCCAATGCCGAGATAGATCTCGCACACCTCTTTGCCCGAGGGCAGCATGGTGATGACGACATCGGCGTGCGCCGCCGCGATCTTCGCGGTCTCGACGCCGGTCCCGCCCGCTGCCTTGAGCTTCTCGACCGAGGCAGGATTGACGTCGACGCCTTCGACCTGGTGCCCGGCTTTGATGAGGTTCTGCGCCATCGGCAGACCCATGTTTCCGAGGCCGATGAATCCGATGCGCGCCATGTGTCCCTCCCCTCTTACGTTTGTGCGTTACGGCGGGTGTTCCTGCGCCGACTTCAATGCGAGCCAGAGATAAAGTCCGAGCAGCGCGATCTCCAGCGCGACGCTGATGAGGCCGCCGCCGAACACCTGTGGAAAGAAAACTTCCACAGCCAGCATCGAAGCAATCGACATCAGCCAGATCACCGCGCCCCAGGCGGCGGCCAGCCACAGGCCGACGGCGGCGACGAGATCGATGACGGCGAAGAACACCGTCGCCGTCTGCCAGGCGATGGAATGCGTCTCGAACAGATCGTCGCCGACGCCGATGCCGATGACGCGCGACCAATGGAACAGACCCTTGAGCATCGAGAGACCGGCCATCACGCGCAGGAACAACACCAGCCGCCGGGTCCAGCGGCTGCCGGATTCTTCGTCCTCGAACTCGTGCACCGGCTCGAGCGCGTCGAGGTCGTCGTGGGCTTTCGGCTCGCTCATGGCAGCGCCAGATCCCCGGCCGCGAGCGGCGCGAAATGCCGTTCGGTCTCCGCTTCGCTCACGTCGGCGAACGCCGCCGGATCCCAGATTGGCTTGTTGTCTTTGTCGACCAGCACTGCGCGCACGCCCTCGTAGAAATCGTGATCATGAATGATGCGTGACACTATGCGGAATTCGGCGCGCATGCACGTGGCGAAATCCCACCCCGCGCCGCGCCGCACCTGCGCCAGCGCGAGCTTCAAACTCGTCGGCGATTTTGTACGGATGATGGCGGCGGTCTTGCCGGCCCATTCAGCGTCATTGCCCTCGGAAGCAGCCTCGCGGTCGAGCGCGGCGAGGATGCTTTCGACGCTGTCGCCGGTGAACAGGCGGTCGATCGTATCCTTGCGTGCGGCGATCGGTCCCTCCCCCGCCGGCTCGGAGAAGGCCGAGAGCACCGCGTCCACCGACACGGTGCCGCTGAGCCCTTCGAGCAGCGCCGGAAAGCGCGCCGAGGGAATGCGATGCGTGGCAAGCCCCGCCCCGACGCCATCGGCGGCGTTGAAGCGGTCGCCGGTGAGCGCGCAATAAGCGCCGAGCTCGCCCGGCATGCGTGGCAGGAACCATGTCGCGCCGATATCGGGAAAGAAGCCGATGCCGACCTCCGGCATGGCGAAGGAACAACGATCGCCGGCGACGCGATGCGAGCCGTGCACGGACACGCCGATGCCGCCGCCCATGGCGATGCCGTCGATCAGAGCGACGTAAGGCTTGCGGTAGTTCTTGATCAGCGTGTTGAGCGGATACTCGTCGGCCCAGAATTGCAACGCTTCGGCGTGACGTCCTGCTTTGCCGAGATCGTAGAGCGCGCGGATATCGCCCCCGGCGGAGAAGGCGCGCTCGCCCGCGGCGGTGATGACGACGCGCGTGATCGCGGGATCGTCGGCCCAGGCATCGAGCTGCGCGCGCAAGGCCAGCACCATGGCGTGGCTCACCGCGTTGAGCGCCTTCGGCCGGTTGAGCGTCACGACGCCCGCCGCCCCCCGCCGCTCGAACAGAATGTCGGCTGTCATCGGCGCACCTCCCCTCCCCCCACGAGCTCTTGCGAGTGGCGGGGAGGGGTGGGGGGTGGGGGGCGAAAGAGCGTGTGGCTAGACTTGAATGTGAAACGAAGTCCCCCCACCCCGATTGGCAATCGCAAGC
>DASXOK010000333.1:0-2238 GCA_036494425.1 Pseudolabrys sp. | reverse complement strand
TGAGGCCGGTCGAGGCGGCTACCCAATCTTCCCCAGCGCCGGAAACACTTCCAGGAGCCACACGCTCATCTGGTTGATGCTGCCGGTGAGAAACGCGATGCCGGTCAGGACCAAGAGCGCGCCCATGGCCTGCTCGACGCGGTGCAGGTAGCGCTTGAAGCGGGCCAGGAACGCGGCGAAGGGCTCGATGGCGAAGGCGGCGATGACGAAGGGAATGCCGAGGCCCAGCGAATAGACCGCGAGCAGGCTCGCGCCCTTGGCCACCGTCTCAGAGGAGGCCGCGACCGCCAGAATAGCGGCGAGGATCGGCCCGATGCACGGCGTCCAGCCGAAGGCGAAGGCGAGCCCGATCACATAGGCGCCCCACAGGCCGACAGGCTTGGTCACCTGCATGCGCTTTTCACGGTGCAGCAGACCGATCTTGGTCAGGCCGAGGAAGTGCAGCCCCATGACGATGATGACCACGCCGGCAATCGTGGCGAGCGGGCCCGAGTAGGCGCGGATGAGCGAGCCGATCACGCTGGCGCTGGCGCCCAAGGCCACGAACACGGTCGAGAAGCCGAGCACGAACAGCACGGAGGCGAGCACCGTCTCGCGCTTCACGCGCGGCTCCGGCTCCTTGTCGGCAAAACGCTCCAGCGACGTGCCGGCCAGGAACACCAGATACGGCGGGACCAGCGGCAGCACACAGGGCGAGAGGAAGCTGACCAGGCCCGCGATGAGGGCCGCCAGGTAAGTGACATTCCCGTTCATGGGCCCCTAAATGCGCCGGGTTCTATGGCGCTGGCAAGTCGCCAATCGCGGTTCTGACTGCGATGTGATGGCGCGGTGAACGGGGGCGATTGACGCGCCGCGACAAATCGTTTCCGCTCTGCGAAAGGAGAACGACCTGTTGCGCAATCACGTCACCGATATTCCCGGCGTCCGCGTCGGTCACGCGGGCGATTTAGCGCTTGGCTCGGGCGCGACCGCCGTCATCTTCGACCATCCCGTTGCGGCGAGCGTCGACGTGCGCGGGGGCGGGCCCGGCACGCGCGAGACCGCATTGCTCGATCCGGCGCAAACGGTGGAAGGCATCGACGCCATCCTCATCTCCGGCGGCTCCGCCTTCGGCCTCGATGCGGCGTCGGGCGTGCAGGCCTACTTGCGCGAACAGGGCCGTGGCTTCCGCGTGCGCGAGGCGACCGTGCCCATCGTGCCCGGCGCGATCCTGTTCGATCTCCTCTCCGGCGGCAACAAGGACTGGGGCCGATACCCGCCCTATCGCGAGCTCGGCTACGAGGCGGCGAAAAACGCAGGTGACGATACCGCACTTGGCAGCGTCGGCGCCGGCCTCGGCGCCACGACCGTCAACCTGAAGGGCGGAATCGGCTCGGCCTCGGCGCGCACGCGCGAAGGCGTATTGGTCGGCGCCATCGCCGCGGCGAATGCCGCAGGCAGCATGACCCTCGGCAACAGCCGGCATTTCTGGGCGGCGCCGTTCGAAGAGGGCAAGGAGTTCGGCGGCTGCGGCTGGCCGTCCTCGTTCCCCGCCGACGCGCTCGCCTTCCGCAGCAAAGGCCAGCCGGGCGAGAACACGACGCTCGCCATCGTCGTTACCGACGCGAAGCTGTCGAAGGCGCAGTGCAAGCGCCTCGCCGTGATGGCACAGAGCGGCATGTCGCGCGCGATCTATCCGGTGCATACGCCGCTCGACGGCGACATCGTCTTCGCCGCCGCCATGGGCGACACAGAGCTCGCCAACCCGACTTATTCGCTCAGCGAGCTGGGCATGGTCGCGGCCAACGTGCTGGCGCGCGCCATCGCCCGCGGCGTTTACGAGGCGAAGGCCCTGCCCTTTGCCAACGCACTGCCGAGTTGGAGGGACAAGTTCGGTTAACGAACCAATCGCGGGCAAGCGCGTTGATTATGGCATGGGAGGCAACCATGCCCTCGAGCGTCATCGCACGCTTTCACTACGACGCGGACCGTGAAAGGCTGACGGTGACCTTTGTCACCGGACGGGTCTATGAATACATGAACGTCCCGAGTGACGTCGCCGTCAATTTCGGCATCGCCTATTCCAAAGGCATCTTCTTCAACGCGCACATTCGCGATCGCTTCGACTTTCGCGAGATCACGCCGACGCGCGGCCGCCCCGCCTATGCCGGTCCGCGGCCGACGACCCTGCCCCGCCGCATCGCGCACAGCGGTGTGAGGCGGTAAGCCGCTCCCCGCTCAGCGTCCGGCAACCTTGTG
>DASXOK010000332.1:0-2132 GCA_036494425.1 Pseudolabrys sp. | reverse complement strand
GGACGATCCCGCCCGCTTCGCGCCCATCGTCGAGACGCTCAAGGACTACGACCACTTCATGGTTGCCGCCGACTTCGACGCCTATTGGGAGGCGCAGCGCGGCATCGATCGTCTGTGGCAGACGCCGGCCGACTGGTGGCGAAAGAGCATCCTCAACACCGCGCGCATGGCCTGGTTCTCGTCCGACCGGACAATCAGCGAATACGCGCGCGACATCTGGCGCGTACCGGTCGGCTGAACCTCACGATCTGAAGTTCCGTCCGGTCTGGGAGAAAGCGTCCGCCACCCGTTCGAGGTCGTGATTGCCTTCGAGTTCTTCGAGCGGCACGCGCAGCCGGCGTTGCCAGTTGGGGTGCTCATCGACTGTCGCCGGGATGTTGATCTGGTCGATTTCCCCCAGGATGTCTTCGAGTGCGATCACCACTAGCCGGGTCGGTGTCGTGCCGAGGAAGGCGGCCACTGCGGCGATAGTTTCGGGACGATGCGGCGCCGCGCGCTCACCGAGGGCGGCGCGCAGCATGTGCTGGGCCCAGGAGCGCGCCTCATCGCTTTCGCCGGGGTCTACACCGATGCCGCGCTTGACGCGCAGATCGTGCGACTCCATCCAGCCGCGAAAGCTCGGCAGGTCGTGGGTGTTGAACGTCGCCAACGCCTCGACGGGATACCATTCCGGCGGGCGGAAGCGGCCGTCGCCCTCGCGCTCGAACAGCATCACGCGATAGGTCCACAGGCCCCAGCGCGAGAGCATGTCGCGGAAGCCCTCCGGCACGGTGCCGAGATCTTCGCCGATGACGATGCATTGGAAGCGATGGCTCTCGTCCGCGATGACGCGCAGCAGCGGCTCGAAGGGAAAGCGCACATAGGCGCCGTCGGTGGCGGCACAGCCGTGCGGGACCATGAACATGCGCTTGAGGCCGAGCACATGATCGATGCGGATGGCTCCGGCGTGGCGCATCACTCCCGCCATCAACTGGCGCATCGGCGCGAAATCGTGGTCGGCCACGGTGAACGGATTGAACGGCGCCAGCCCCCAGTCCTGACCGGCACGATTGAACTCGTCGGGCGGCGCGCCGACCGAAACGCCGGCCATGATGGCGTCCTGCCGGCTCCAGGCATCGGCGCCGTCGGGATTGATGCCGACAGCGAGGTCCACATAAAGACCGATGGGCATGCCGAGCCGGTTCGCGGCATCCTTGCAAGCCTGCAACTGGCGATCCGCCGTCCACTGCACGAATTCATGGAACCCACATTCCTCGGCGTGAGTGCTGTGGAAGTCTTCGAGCTGCGCGCGATCCGGGCTGCGCCACGGTGCCGGCCATTCCATCCACGCGCACGGCGCGTGCTTCTGCCGCAGGGTTTCGAAACAGGCGAAGCGCAACAGCGCCTCGCTTTGCTCTTCACGATAAGTTTCGAAGTCCGCGCGCCGCCCGGCGGTCGCTCCTGCGCGGAAGGCGTCATAAGCGAGCCGCAGCCCGGCGAGCTTCACCCGCGCGACGTCGCGGTAGGCGATCATGTCGCAGGCGCGCAGCGCCGCGACTTCCTCATCCAACCCTGCCGCCTGAAGACCGGGAAACTCCGGAACAGCGTCGACGTCGATATAGAGCAGATTGAGATAGAGCCGGCTGTTCGGCGCGTAAGGGCTTGCCTGGTCGGCGCGGTCCGGGAAGAGCGCATGCAGCGGATTGAGCCCGATGCCGCCCGCCCCGCACGCCGCCGCCAGTTCAACGAGCCGGAGGAGATCACCGAAGTCCCCATGCCCCCAGTTGCGGTGTGACCGCACCGCATAGAGCTGGACGGCAAGCGACCACACGCGCCGCCCATCGCCTTGGAAAGCGCGCTTTGGCTCGGCCGGCAGAGGGGGAGTGTCGACATGAGGCGGATGATCGCGCCCGCCGGACAAGGCGGCGATGAGCCGCGTGAGCGTCTCCCGGCTTGGCGCATGCCATTGACCGAATATGTCGTGATACCCGGGCTCGATCCCCCAAATCTGGGCGGCCGCAGCCAATTCGTCGTCCGTCATTTGACGCATTGAGAGGTTCTTATCCGCGTTTCAAGTCCCCCACCAAAGGCGGCCTTTCGATGGAACTTTCGTCTTTTCCTGCGGTTCTTTCCCGAGGGTTCACGACTGCAGA
>DASXOK010000331.1:0-2637 GCA_036494425.1 Pseudolabrys sp. | reverse complement strand
TGCCCGCGGGCATGCGGCGGCGGGTTGCTTGGCGCAGAAGCGCAAGACTTACCTCGAATTTTGAATCTTGAAGGTTCGCCGGCGCCTTAACCCTCTCGGCAAGGCCCTATCCAGGGATCCGGAATGCGGACTGCGCGGCTGACAGCACTTGCCTTGGCGACTGGCGGCGTTGCGGCCTGCTTGATGCTGCTGCTGTCGTCGGGCGCGTCGGTCTCCGGCGAGGCGCATGCCGACCGCGCCCAGTGGCAGGCGAAATATCAACGTCCTGCCGAAATTCCATTCCCTGACGACAATCCCTATTCCGAGGCCAAATTGCGGCTCGGCCGAATCTTGTTCTTCGAGCCCGCCTTTTCCGATACTCAAACGCGCTCCTGCGCGACCTGCCACAATCCCGGTCTGTCCTGGACCGACGGCTTGGCTCGAGCGATCGGCGCGAAGCACGAAGTGCTGCCGATACGCACGCCGACCTTGCTGAATGTCGCCTGGGTCCCGCGCCTCGGGTGGGACGGACATTTCCGCGATCTCGAAGGGGTCGCCTTCGGGCCGATCACGGCATCGAACAATATGAATGTACCGGAAAAGGAGCTGGTCGAGCGCCTGTCCGCTATTCCCGGTTATGTGAGTGCGTTTGACTCCGCGTTCGGAGAAGGCCCCATCACGCGGCGGAAAATCGAACTGGCCTTGGCGACCTTCGAGCGCTCGATCGTCTCGACCGAAGCGCCATTCGATCACTGGATCAAGGGGGAAGACAGCGCCATCAGCGAGTCCGCCATACGCGGCTTCGATCTGTTCAATGGCAAGGCGCATTGCGCGTCCTGCCATAGCGGCTGGGCCTTCACCGATTCCTCGTTCCACGATATCGGCACAGCGACCGGTGACGATCTCGGCCGCGGGCGCCTGTTTCCGACGTCGGCCAAATTGCGCTACGCGTTCAAGACGCCGACGCTGCGCGATGTCGCGCGTCGCGCGCCCTATATGCACGACGGATCGGTGCCGACACTCGCTGCTGTGGTCGATCTCTATAATCGCGGCGGCATCGACCGGCCGAGCCGGTCGGAGCTTATTCAGCCGCTCGGCCTGACCGCGACCGAGAAGGCCGACCTTATCGCCTTCCTGCAAACGCTCACCGGCACGCCAGCGTCTTGGTCGATGACCGCCCTGCCGCGCTGAGGTTTTTCCTAATTACCGATTGCCATCGCGCTCGCAGAGGCGCCGCGCGCGGTGACTTCGCTGCCGCTAAATCAGAACCGGCAGCCCCGAGCCGATGAGCGCGAGCCCGCCGATCAGCAGGACACCCGCCACCGTCTCCATGGTCGGCGTATAAGCAGGAAAGCGCTCCGCCAGACAGGCGGTGGTGCCCCCCAAAACGACACTGATGGTACAGACCAGAGCGAGCATGGGCGGTAGTCCCTTGTGGGGTTTGGATTTTTTCGTCCGCCCGGCGTTCTAGCCGGCCGCCATTACCAACTCACTTCGGCGGCAGATCGATCCCGGTCTGGCGCCACGAATCCGTCTTAAGAGGTTAACCAAGTACTAATATTCTCGTTTTAGTAGCACTAAACTCTTAAATATTGTGGTAAAAGCTAGTTAAATTATAAGGCTGCATCCGGGGGCGAAACTGGTCTCTTAAGTATATTTGCATGGGGTAAGGGAGGCTTGAAATGACCCGGGTGCGATTGCCGCTGCAACTTGCAGCAGCGGCTCCGCTTGGCTTGCTGTGTAACGTGTTACTCGTTGGAAGTGCGAGTGCTCACGTCAAATGGTTCTGCGCGTACGATATCGCCGGACAACCGCGCGGACTTGAAAATGTCCTCTGTCCGGATTTCGAATACCTGCTGGGTATCTCCATCCTCGCCCTGATGTCCGGCGCGGTCTTCGAAGGCACCAATATCGGCGAAGCGATGCTTCGCGCGGTGGATCGTGTCACCGGGTTTTTGCGCAACAACACGGAGATGCTCTTCCGCGCGGGCTGCGGCTTCTTCTTCGTCGCGATCTGGGCGTTCGGCGGCGTCTTGCTCACTCCGGAATTGAAGACCACGTCGACCGCCGTCGGCGCGCTACAGCTTGCAATCGCAGCGGGGATGCTGTCGCGGCGGACGATGCCGTTTTCGGCTGCGGGCATGGCGATCATCTTTGGCATCGGCATCTGGGGATACGGCATCTTCCATCTTGCCGACTATCCGATCTTCCTCGGAGTCGCCGCTTACATCGCGCTGACCGGCCTGCAACGGGACTTCCTCGGCGTCAAAGCGCTCGACTTCGTTCGCTGGAGCGCCGGCGTGACGCTGATGTGGGCTTCGATCGAGAAGTGGGCCTATCCGGAATGGACCTTCCCGCTTTTTATCGAACACCCGGCCATGACGTTCGGCTTCGATAACGAGTTCTATATGCGCGCGGCGGGCGCCGTGGAATTCGCGCTGGCTTTCGCGTTGATGTGGACGCCGCTGGTGCGCCGCGTCGCCGCGACGATGCTGGTGGGCATGTTCACCAGCGCGGTGATCCCCTTCGGAAAGGTGGACCTGATCGGTCACTCGTTGATCGTCGTGGTGCTCCTGTCGATCATCGGCGACAGCCGGCGCGAGGTCAGCCTCGTGCGCTATCCGTGGCTGCTTCCCGTCGGCTACGCCGCCGCGATCG
>DASXOK010000330.1:0-5561 GCA_036494425.1 Pseudolabrys sp. | reverse complement strand
CCCGGGCCGGCCGGTGAAGGCGGGCCGCCGCTCGTCCAGGGCTTCGTCCTGCCCGCGCGCGACTGGCAGATCGAGGACACCTGGCATGTCGCAGGACTCAAAGGCACTGGCAGCCATCACATTGCAGTCAAGGATGTGGTGGTCCCGGCCGCGAATTTCTTCGACGTCGCAGGCGGTGAGCCGTGCCAGCCGGGACCGCTCTATCAAGCCGTGCGGCAGATCCTTCCGCTGATGCACGGCGCCATCTGCGTGGGCATTGCTGAGGGCGCGGTCGATGAAATCGTCACGGTTGCCAATACCGGACGGCAGCATCTGCGGGCCACCGCGCCGATGGGGGATTCGGAAACATTCCAAAGCGAACTCGGCCGAGTTGCAACCGACGTAAAGGCCGCGCGGGCTCTTCTCCGAGTCCAGGCCGCAAGCCATTGGCATCACGCGCTTGCCGGAACGCTGAAGAACGAAGCGCTCTTTACGCTGGCCACGCAGACCGCGGCATGGGTGGCGGCTACGTGCGTTCGCAGCGCCGGCGCCTGCTTCGCGCTCGGCGGTGGTGCCGCGCTCTATGAGACCTCACCGCTGCAACGGCGGCTGCGCGACCTTCATGTCGCGGCGCAACACGCTGCCGCGCACCAACGACACTACATAACTGCGGGCAAGCTCCTTCTGGAAAGCTCCCTCTGAACGGTCTCAAGCGGCAACGGCACTCACCCCAGCGTCTTTCGCGCCAGAGCCGCGCCGGCGCCGAGCGCCATCAGCTTCGCCTCGGCGATATCGCGCCGCATCGGCGCCATGCCGCAATTGGTGCAGGCGACGATGCGCTCCTTCGGCACGTACTGCATGACTTCGCCGATCACCTCGGCCACGCGTTCCGGCGTTTCGACCACGTCGGTCGCCACATCGATGACGCCGATGAGCACGTCCTTGCCCTCGAGCAGCGACAAGAGGCTCAGCGGCACGTGCGAATTGATGGCCTCGATCGACACCTGGCCGATGTGGCTCTTCGCCAGCGCCGGGAAGATGCGCTCGTATTGGCGCCATTCGCCGCCGAGCGTGTTCTTCCAGTCGATGTTGGCCTTGATGCCGTAGCCGTAGCAGATGTGCACGGCGGTGGTGCAGGGCAGGCCATCTATGGCGCGGTGCAGCGCCTCGATACCCCAGGTGGGTACCTCGTCCATGAACACGTTGAAGGCCGGCTCGTCGAATTGGATGACGTCGACGCCGTCAGCCTGCAACGCACGGGCTTCCTGGTTCAAAAGATCGGCGAAGGCGAGAGCCATTCTCACCTTGTCGCCGTAGAAATCGTCGGCAACCGTATCCGCGATCGTCATCGGCCCCGGCAGCGTCACCTTCAATTTCTTCTTGGTATGCGCGCGGGCGTGGCGCGCTTCGGTCCGATGAACGCGGCCCTTCATCTCCAGCGGCCCACGCACGACCGGCACCATCGCCTTGTAGCGGTCGGCGCGGATACCCATCTCGACCTTGTGTGCGAAGTCGATGCCGTTGACGTACTCCAGGAAGCCATGCACGAAGTGCTGCCGCGACATCTCGCCGTCGGAGACGATGTCGATGCCGGCGTCTTCCTGCAGCTTGATGGCCAGCAGCGTCGCATCGAGCTTGGCGGCGGCGAGTTCGTCGCCCGACAGCTTCCATTGCGGCCACAGCTTATTGGGTTCGGCGAGCCAGGATGGCTTCGGCAGACTGCCGGCAACAGTCGCAGGAAACATGATCGCTCCGTTCGGGTAGCGCCCTAGAGTTGCTCGGGCGGATGCCAAGTATAGAGCCAGTCGTAGCGGCTGCGCAGCTTTTCCCCGCCGGTGAACCGCATCACCATATTGCGCAGCAGCGCCTCGGGGCCGGTAAGGGAATAGATGCGGCTCTGTTTGCGCGAGGCCTGCTGCGCGCGCGCGGTGCGATGGCGGCGCGCGCCTTCATAGGCGCGCAGCGCGTCGGCGGGATCGTCGATGTATTTGCCGAGGCAATCCGCGAGCACGGCGGCGTCCTCGATCGCCATGCCGGCGCCTTGCGCGAGAAAGGGCAGCATCGGATGCGCTGCGTCGCCGATCAGCGTCACCGGACCTTCGCCGCCGCGGAATGGCGTCTTGCGCGCATAGAGAGCCCATTTCAGCCAGCGGTCGGGAATGGCGATCAGCGAGCGCGCGCGTTCGCTCCACGACCAGCGGGCGAAGCGGCGCAAAATCTCGTCGCGGTCGCCGGCGGCGGACCAGCCGGTTTCTTTCCATTCGTCGTGTACGATGCCGACGATGTTGATGAGCCGGCCGCCTTTGACCGGGTAATGCACGAGATGTGCATCGAGCCCGAGCCAAAGATGCACGAAGGGCGCGCGGAATTCCTCAGGCACCGCCTCAGCTGGCACCAGCGCGCGCCACGCGGTGCGATGGCTGAATTTCGGCGCGTGCTGCCGGCCGAGCCGAGTGGACACATTCGACCAGATGCCGTCGGCGCCGATCAAAGCGAGGCCGCGCTCCTCGATCATCATGCGGTCGCGGCGTCCCAGCACGCTCACGCCCTTTGCGTGCGCGGCAAATTCCTCGACACGCGTGCCGAGCTTCAGCGTGATGTCCCGCCTCGCCTGCGCCGCGTCGGCCAGCGCCGCCTGAAGATCGCCGCGATGGACCACCCAGAACGGCGCGCCGTAGCGCTGCTCTCCATCGCCCAGCGGAATGCGGACGATCTCGCGTCCCAAACCGCCGGCCATCACGCGGATCGCGTCCGGCACGAGCACGGAAGGCGTCAGCCTGTCGCGCAGGCCGAGCGCGATCAGCACGCTTGTCGCGTTCGGTGAGAGCTGAATTCCTGCGCCGGTCTCTTCCAGCTTCTCCGCCTGCTCAAGCAAGGTCACGCGCAAGCCGGCGCGTGCCATCGTCAGCGCCGCCGTCAACCCGGCAATGCCTGCGCCGGCGACAATGACGTGACGCGCGGGCGCCAAGGCTCAAGCTCCGGATTGCGGATCAGGCCGTTTCGGTGAGGAGCAGGGCGCACTCCGCCGGTCGGGCTGAATGCGAGTCGAGGGCGGGATCAAAACGATAGAGCGTCGAGCAGTAGGGGCAGATGATCTCATTGTCCGACCCCATGTCGAGGAACACGTGCGGATGATCGAATGGGGGCTTGGCGCCCACGCACATGAACTCCTTGGCCCCAATCTCGATCACCGGCACGCCGGGGTCGTTGTGGAAGTGGGGGACGACATGCTCCGCCATGGGAATCCTCGTAAAGCCTCGATTTGCGGGCCGCACCATAGCGAGGCGCCTTGGTTATGCCTAGCTCTTACTCTTTGTAAACCCTGCGGGGTCGGGGTGGGGAACGCCCCTGAATCACCAGCGTTTTTTCCTAGCGGTGAGCGGCATTAGGGTTATCCCCATCCCGCGATTCCGCCGGTTTTTCTTTTGAGGGATACCATGCGCGACGCGCAAGGTTTCGCGCCTCCGGACGTGCAGAGAAACGTGCAGAAGGTCAAACACATGCGCCGGGTCCGCCTCGGGCCCGCATTGCTCGTGGCCGCTCTGATGGCGGTGGCCGCCGCCTATGTCGTGCCGCGCGGCCTCGAGGCGCAGTCGCTGCTGGCGATCCAGGACGATCCGGCGCAGATCGCCGATCGCGCGCTCGACGGGACATTCAACGCGACGGTCGCCCAGCGCGAGATCGAGGATGCGCTCGCCAACAAGGATGCCGATCTCGCCAAGAGCTTCGTCGATCTCGCCGCCGCGCGGCATGTCGCGCTCGATCCGGCTCTGATCAAGAAGGTGAACGCCGCGGTGGCCGAATCGGAATCGACGCGCCACGCAGCGGAGAGCTTCGCGCTCGGCCTGGTCAGCGGCGAGCCGACAGACATGGCTGGCTTCGCCGGCACGGCCTTGGGCGATCTCTTCGTGTTCGGCGACATTCGCGACGCAGTGCGCGAGGGCACGCGCATGGCGACCGGGCAGAAGGCGGACGATCTGGTGCTTGGCCTCGCTGCCGTGGGCCTCGCGATCACCGCCGGAACGTACGCGACAGTCGGCGCGGCGGCGCCCGCGCGTGTCGGTCTGTCGCTTGCCAAGGCTGCGCGTAAATCAGCGCGGCTCAGCGGCGAGCTTGCGACGTATATGGGGCGGACAATCCGGCATGTGATTGATTGGGGAGAGCTCAAGAGAGCGGTCACCGGGGTGTCGATCTCGGAGCCGGCGCTGGCGATCCGCGCCGCGCGCGACGCGGTGAAGGTCGAGCGCGCCGGCCGTCTCGTCGATCTGGCGCGCGATGTCGGCCGCGTCCAGGCCAAAGCCGGGACTCAGGCCGCCTTCGACGGTCTCAAAATCGCCGAGACGCCGCGTGAGATGTCGCGTGTCGCCAAGCTCGCCGAAAAAGAGGGCAGCAAGACGCGTGCGATCCTGAAAGTGCTCGGACGCGGCGCCATCGCGCTGAGCTTTGCCGCGTTCGATCTCGGCTCCTGGATATTGGGCGCGTTGTTCACAGTGTTTGCCTTCGTCTCCTCGCTGAAGAGCGCCACCGAGCGCATGACCTTGCGCGTGCTGCGCCGTCGCAGGGAGCGTCGGTTGCAACGATTTGCGGCTTTGACCACGCGCGGCTAAAAGGCCGCATGCCAAGTTTCAAGAACGGCCCTGTCGACATCGCTTATCTCGACGAGGGTGACGGCGAACCGATCGTGCTGGTGCACGGCTTCGCCTCCAACAAGGAAATCAACTGGGTCGCGCCCGCCTGGGTGTCGACGCTGACGCGCGCCGGACGCCGCGTGATCGCGCTCGACGATCGCGGCCACGGCCAATCAACCAAGCTCTACGATCCGGCCGACTATCACACTGCGCTGATGGCGGGGGACGTGCGGGCGCTGCTCGATCATCTCGGCATCGCGCGTGCCGACGTGATGGGCTATTCGATGGGCGCCCGCATCACCGCGTTCCTTGCATCGGGCCATCCCGATCGTGTGCGGTCTGCCATTCTCGGCGGGCTCGGCATCCGGCTGGTAGAGGGCGTCGGTCTGCCTGAAAGCATCGCCGAGGCACTCGAAGCGCCGTCGCTGGATGATGTGAGCGATCCGACCGGCCGCGTCTTCCGCGCGTTCGGCGATCAAACCAAATCCGATCTGCGCGCATTGGCCGCCTGCATCCGCGGCTCGCGGCAGACGCTGAGCCGCACGGAAGCTGCGGCGCTGCGCGTGCCGGTTCTGATCGCGGTCGGAACCCGGGATGTCGTTGCCGGCTCTGCTCAGGAATTGGCCAAGCTTATTCCAGGAGCAGAAGCGCTCGATATCCCGGATCGCGACCACATGCTGGCGGTCGGCGACCGCGTTTACAAAGCCCGCGTCCTCGATTTTCTCACTGCACGCGGATGAGCCATGCGCCGGAGGCTAGTTGCAACGCTCTTGGCCTCTGAAAATCTGTGATAGAAGCATTATGTGTGGGTTTCGAGAGGCATCGGAGAATTTTATTCTATGGCTCACTTTCAGACACGGCCATCCAAGGGCCTCGACAAGGTCGATCCGATCTGGGCGCGTGTGCGCCAGGAGGCGGAGGATGTTACCCGCCGCGAGCCGGAGCTCGCCACCT
>DASXOK010000329.1:0-11849 GCA_036494425.1 Pseudolabrys sp. | reverse complement strand
GCGCTCGCGGAACGGCGGCTGGCCTCCTACGACGAGCTCTATCGCAGCGGCCGCTGGAAGCATTACTATGCGAGCCAGGAAGAGTTCGCAGCGCGGATGCTCGATGTGATCAAGGCAGCCAAGGCCTATCAAAAGCTAGTGGTCGATGCCCCCTCGCTGGTTCCGCACCAAGAGCCTCCGCGCCAGGAGCCTTTGCGGTCCGCGTCGCCGCGTCGCGAGCCCCTGCGTCCGGCAGTATGAGCCTTTTCCGCGCCACGACGCTGGCCGCCCTTGTCCTGGCGGCCGCTGGCCGTCCCGCCGTTGCCGAGGACATCAAGCACGGCGAGGAACTGCTGCAGAAAAACTGCGCCTCCTGCCACGCCGTCGGCACCACCGGCGAAAGCCCGCACAAACCCGCTCCGACCTTCCGCACCCTGGGCCAGCGCTACCCCATCGAAGCCCTGGAAGAGGCGCTGGGCGAGGGGATCGTCTCCGGCCACCCCGACATGCCGGAATTCACCTTTGGCGCCGATGACGTTGGTGACATCATCGCCTATCTGAAGTCGATCCAGATCCCCCAGCGCTGACCCGGTCGTGGCGGCGCCCTTTCAGCCTCGAGTACATCCCCCATGAGCAGTGCCCTTTTCTTGCCCTTCCGGCTGGCCGGCCTGGAGCTTGCCAACCGCATCGTGGTCTCGCCCATGTGCCAGTACTCGGCCGACGACGGCTGCGCCAATGACTGGCACATGATGCACCTCGGCATGCTGGCGAATTCCGGCGCCGCGCTGGTGGTGGTGGAGGCGACCCACGTCGAGCGCCACGGCCGCATCACCCATGGCTGCCTCGGCCTCTATTCCGACGACAACGAGGCCGCGCTCGCCCGCGTGATCTCGCAGGTGCGCCGCGCCGGCAGCGCCAAGTTCGGCATCCAGATCGCCCATTCCGGCCGCAAGGGCTCCGCCCAGCGCCCCTGGGAAGGCGGCGCCTCGCTGCAGCCGGGCGAGGACAACTGGGAGACCATCGCCGCCTCGGCGATCCCGTTCGGCGACAACTGGCAGACGCCGCGCGCCGTCACCGAAGCCGACATGGGCCGCGTGCGCGACGCCTTCGTCTCGTCGGTGAAACGCGCGCTGCGCATCGGCTTCGACGAGATCGAGCTGCACATGGCGCACGGCTATCTGCTGCACGGCTTCATGTCGCCTTTGTCGAACAAGCGCACCGACGAATACGGGGGCTCGTTCGAGAACCGCATGCGCTTTCCTCTCTCAGTCGCCCGTGCGGTGCGTGCGGTGGTGCCCAAGCATGTGCCGCTCGGCGCGCGCATCACCGGCAGCGACTGGCGCGAGGGCGGCCTGACGCCCGACGACGCGGTCGCCGTCGCCAAGCTGCTCAAGGAGGAGGGCTTCGATTTCATCTGCGTCTCGTCCGGCGGCGTCGCTGGCGATATCCGCAATCCGAGCGAGCCGGGCTACAACGTGCCGATCGCCGCGCGCGTGAAGAAGGAAGCCGGCATCGCAACGCGCGCGGTCGGTCTGATCGTGAAGCCAGATCACGCGGAAGAGGTGGTGACGAAGGGCCAAGCCGACCTGGTGTCGATGGCGCGTTCGTTCCTCGACGATCCGCACTGGGGCTGGCACGCCGCCAAGGCGCTCGGCGCCGAGGTGACGCGCCCGCCGCAATATTTGCGCGCCGGCCCTAAGCTCTGGGCCCCCGCGGCGGGAGGCGCCTGAACTTATAGCGCCAGCTCGGGGTGCTCGCGCTCCATGCGCGCGAGATCCGCCTCGGTGTCGACGTCCCACAGCGGCGGCAGCTCGGCGAGCCGCAGTCGCTGGGCGATCACCCGCGTCCGCGTCTCGGGCAGCACGCGCGGCGTGCTCCAGGCGATGCCGGAGAAGAGCTGCGGATAGGGCGCGCGTGTGCCGATCAGCACATAGCCGCCGTCCTCCGCCGGGATCAGCACCACGTCGGCGCCTTCGTTGCACAGCGCGCGCGCCGCGCCACGCAGGTGCACGGCGGTGAGCGCGGGGCAGTCGGTGCCGATCACCAGTACCGGGCCGCCAACCGCGGCCGTGGCGGCGAGCATGCGCGCGCCGAGGTCGCCCTGGGCTTGCGGCCGCAGTGTGATAGGGCGCTGCACCACCATCTTGAGGAACGTGTCGTGCCCGGCGTCCGGTGCGCCCCATAGCGTCACCGGCCCGACGGCGGCTTCGAGCGCGGTCGCCACCGTGCGCTCGGTCATGCGCTCCTGCAGTACGGCGGCCGCATGCGCGCCAATCGCCGGAATGAGCCGCGTGTTGGCGAAGCCGGGGACGGGCGCCTTCGCCAGCACGGCAATGGAGACGGGACTAGCGTTCACTGGGGACGTATCCGTAATCGCGCGCCAGGCGCTGCGGATCGGCGCCGAGGAAGTAGGAGAGGCGCAGGCGCCACATCAAAAGAACGGTGCGAAGCATTCCGTGTTGTCTCCAGCGCCGCCCCGATGTCGTCACGCGTGCGTGCAGGCAGAGCGGTAGCGATTGGCTCTTGAGCCGCGCCGACAGGGCAATATCCTCCATCAGCGCGATGGCCGGAAAGCCGCCGGCGCGCACGAATGCTTCGCGCGTGATGAACATCGCCTGGTCGCCGGTGGCGATGCCTGTTGCGCGCGAACGCAGGTTCATCATCAGCCCGATCACTTTCAAGAAGGCGCCGCCGGCAATGCGCACGTCGAAGCGGCCCCAGATGCGGCCCGATCGCGCGAGGCCGTCCAACGCCAGGCGGTCGGCGTTCTCAGGCAAGTGCGTATCGGCGTGCAGGAACATGAACACATCGCCGCGCGCAACGCCTGCGCCGGCATTCATCTGGCTGGCGCGCCCATGCGGCGCGGCGATGATATGATCGGCGAGGGCGCGCGCGATCGCCGGCGTTCCATCCGCGCTGCCGCCATCAACAATGATCAATTCGACGCCGCGCGCACGATACGGCGCCAGCGCGCGCAAGGCCGCCTCGATGCCGGCGGCCTCGTTCAACACCGGCATGATGATGGAGAGTGCGGGCAAAGACGTGCTCACTCCGCCGCTTCTTTCAGCGCGCCGCCGCAGCTCGAGCCTTGCCCGGCGGTGCAGCCGTAGCAATGCCCGGCGACGCGCACCGGATTGCCGTCGAGGTCATCGTCCAGCAAGTCGGACAGATGCACGCGCTCGCTCGCGCCGCGCCTGAGCGGCAGATCGAGCATCTGGTTGAAGTCGCAGTCGTAGACAAGCCCGCGCCAGTCGACCGAGATCAGGCTCTTGCACATCACGCCATCGAGATTGGCGTCGAGGTGCGCGTCCTGGAGCAATCGCAGATAGCCGTCGAACTCGCCTTTAGTTGCCAGCGCCGAGCCGAAGCGCTGGATCGGCATGTTGGCGAGGACGAACAGATGATTGAACACGATGCCGTAGCGTTCGCCGAGGACGCGCTTGTAGTCGGCTTCGAGTGCACCCTGCGGCGGCGGCAGCGACGGCCCCTGCGGATTGTAGACGAGATTGAGCGCAAGCTCCGGATCGCGCCCGTAGCCGAGCGCATTGAGCTTTTGCAATCCGCGGATCGAGCCGTCGAACACGCCCTTGCCGCGCTGGCGTTCGACATTGGCTTCCATATAGCACGGCATCGAGGCGACGATCTCGACGCGCTCGCGCGCAAGGAACTCGCCAAGATCTTCCTGGCCCGGCTGCTCCAAAATGGTGAGGTTGCAACGGTCCATCACCTTGGCGCCGCGTGCGCGCGCGCCAGTGACGAGCCTGCGGAAATGCGGATTGAGCTCCGGCGCGCCGCCCGTGATGTCGACGGTAGCGATTTTCCGCCGCGCGATGAAGGTGAGCACCGTGTCTGCGACGTCGCCGGACATCGCCTCGGTGCGCGTCGGGCCGGCGTTCACATGGCAATGGAAGCAGGACTGGTTGCAGCGATAGCCGACGTTCACCTGCAGCGTCTCAAGCCGGCCGCGCCTGAGCGCCGGAAATGGAATCGTATCGAGCAGCGGCAGCATGTCGCGCATCGGCAGGTCCTCGCTTGCGAGGGCCAACTTGCCACGCCGCGGGCGCCGCCGTCACCCCGGGCGGGGAGGGCGGTTAACAATTCGCTGTGAGCGGAAATTAATAGCTGTCATTCCGGGGCGCAGGCTTTAGCCCGCTAGCCCGGAATCTATAACCCCCAACGCTGCGGAGTATGGATTCCGGGTCCAAGCGCTGCGCGCGCGTCCCGGAATGACGGAAAAAACTACCTTGCCAGCGCCGTCTGCACCGGCGCCGCGACGCCGATGCGGCCGAAGCCGGGCAGCTTCACGCCCGGATGGCGCAGGTCGAGCCCGGCGACCAGGCCGAGCAGGTTCACCTCCACGCCCTCGACCCAGCCCACTTTCAGCGCCGCGAGCCCGCCGGCATTCACTTCGATGCCAGTGCGGCTGTCGGTGAACCCGGCATAGAACCCATGGCGATAGTCGCGCCCCACGGCGTTCGGCGGCAGTGCGACCCCAAGTTCGGGAACCGCGCGCAGCACCGCCGCGACGAAGCTGTTGCTGTTCGGTCCCGGCCAGATGCGATAGTCACCGGCCTGCGCGTAGCTGTAATCGGTCACCGCCTGCTCGATGCGCGGGATGAGCTTCTCCGCCTCGGCGCCGGAGACATCCACGAGCTCGACCGGCGCGTTGCCGTACCAGCGCCCGTCCGCCGGCCAGTTGTTCACGCGCACTGGCTGGCCCCAGCCGACGACGTCGTAGCGCGTCCATTGCGCATCGCCGGCGCGCTTGAGCACCACCCAACTGTGCACGGAGAAGATGCCCTTCCAAGCGCCGGTAGTACCGGTGAAAACGACCAGGCGCGCCTGCCGGTCGGCCTGCGGGCTCGGCAAGAGGCCGACGCTCGACCAGTCGGCATCGCGCCAGGAACGCGGCGCGTCGCCCGCGGCGTAGATCGCCGCGCGCACCAAAAGGGGAACGAAAAACAAAGCGAGAATCAGCAGCATGATCGGCAGGCGTCTGCGGGGTGCTCGGGGCGGCATTGAACGAGCACTATAGATGGGTTCGGGGCCGAACGGTGGCAATGCACGGATGCGTGTCTCGGGTGCGGCGCAGCCACTACCTCGCCTGATTATTCGCGATCGTCAGCTGCGGATACGTACTGGCGCCGTCCTTGATGAGATCGCCGGTCACCGTCTTCGTCCATTCCATCCCGACGATGGCGCCGAGCCGCGCGCCGATCAGCACATTGCCGGTGATCGCCGCGTCGCCTGCGCCGCGCACCACCGATACGGCGATGCCGTAGCCGGCATTGCGCACCACATTGCCGCCGATGCTGACGTTGCGCAGATACGGCCCCCAGCCGGCGCGGATGCCGATGTTGGGCGCCGTCTCGACCGTGTTGCCGGTGACGGCGGTCTCCGCCTCGATGCTGATGCCGAGGCCGGCGCCTTCCGGCGGATTGTCCGGCCGCCGCACGCCGACATTGCGCACGAGATTGCCGTGCACGGTCGACAGCCGGCCGCCATTGTTGAAATTGGTGATGGCGATGCCGTTCTCGGCGGTGTCGATCACGTTGTCGGCGACGACCGCGCCTTCGAAATCGAACTCGGCATACATCGCCGTTTCTTTCATCACCGCGCAATTGTTGCCGATGATCTGGATGTTGTTGGCGCCATTACTGCGCACGGCGGTGAAGGCGCAGCGGCGGATGATGTTGTTGCGCACGATCACGTCGGCGGCGCGGAACACGTTGACGGCGTTGCCGTTCTGTCCGGTGCCGCCGCCGCGGGACTCGATGTCCTCGATGGTGTTGTCGGCGACGATCGTGCCGTCATGCCGCTTCGCGCCCTGCCAGACGCGGATGCCGCCATTGCCGGCGCCACGGATCGTGTTGGCGCTGATGACGAGGCCTTTGCTGTCGACGCAATAGAGCGCGTTGTCGGCGGCGCCGGTGACGGTGTTGCGGCTGATGTCGCCGTCGCAGCCTGCGAGCGCGATGGCATTGCCGTTGGCGTTGAGCACCGTGCAGTCGGCGATGCGCAGGCCCTTCACCGCCGTGAGGTTCAACAGGCCGATATTCTGCGGCAACGCGATGTTGCCGCCTTCGAAGGTCAGGCCGGATAGCGTGATGCTGTCGGAGCCTTCGCTGGAGAGGAGCGACGGCCCGCGTGTGAGCGCGAGGCGCGTCGCGCCGCGCACGCCGAGTAGCTGCGCGCCGGCCGGCAGCTTGAGGTCGCCGGCGCGGTAGAGGCCCGGCGACAAGAGCAGCGGCACGCGCGAGCGCGCCGCCTGATCGATGGCGCGCTGCAGGCGCGCGGTCTGCTCGTCTGTGCCGGGCCGCACGCCCAGGAGCGTCGCGTCGAGGCCATAGTTGCCCAGCGGCGCGGCCATGGCCGGCATGGCCAGAGCGGCGGCGGTCGCTGCCGTGCCGAGGAGGAGGGCGCGTCGGTGAAGGTCCATGGGCGCGCATCTTGCGCGCGCCAGGTTAACGCCGTGCTGCCGCGGCCATTGCGACCAGGATGCGGGTTCCGGCGCGCGTCAATTCATCGAGCGTGAATCCGGCAGCATCCGCCCTCTGGCGGCGCGGTGTGCGGGAGACCGGCGGCACATGGATGAAGGCGGCCAGGCGCGGCCCTTGCGCGCGAGCCACCACGTCGGCGGCGCTCCAGCAGAGATAGTTGCACAGATAGCGCCCGGCGTCGCGCGACAGCTTCACCGGGACGCGTGCATGGCGCGCGGCGGCGAGCAGGCGCCGCGCCGGCGTCGGCATCGCGAGCGCCGCCGGTCCGCCGGGCACGATGACCTGCCGGCGCAAGGATGCATTGGTGGCGTCCGGCAGCATCGCCAGCGCGTTGCGCGCGCGGGTCTCGATCCGCACCCATTTGGCACGGCCGGCGAGGCCGAACATCAGAAGCGCGTCGGGTTTGTAGTGAGCAATCAGCGCCGGCAGGTCCTTGTCGACCGTGGCGTAGCTCGTCGTGAAGACGTGCGGCACGATGGTGACGCCGGCGAGCGCCGGCCGCCGCAGCTTTGCCAGCCGCGCGATCAACGGCCCGGTCGGATTATACGGCGCGCCGGGAAACGGCCCGAAACCGGTGACGAGGAGGGTGGTCATGCGCGAACGGGAAGAATGGCCATGCGCCAATGTAGGTTTTCGGCTGGCGCCGCGGAAGCCTCTCCGCTGTCGCCCCGCTCGCGTGCTTATCCCTCTCTTTCAGGGAGGGATAAGAAAGCATCACATTCTGCGCTTCACAGCTTTCTTCTTCCGCCGCAACGGCACAACGTCCGCGGAGACACCGGCGCTTCGGCGCAACGCCTCCTTGAGGCTCGCCGGACGCCCGTGCTTCTTCAGCACATCGCGGAAGGCCTCGTCGGCCAGTTCCTGAAAGCTCATCATCCGGTCCTTCGCCAGGAGATCGAGCGAGGCCCAGGTCTCGTCATCGAACTGAAGGCGTTTGCCCGGCATCGCCGGCGCCGGTTCAATGGTGCGCGGCGAAACCGCGGTCGCGCGCGCCGGTGTGCAGAGAGGCGACCTTGGCCGGCGCCATCGCCAGCACGTTCTGCTGCGGCGCCTTGAGCTCTTGCAGGAACTCGCTGAACCAGGCGTGGATCGAATGCTGCAGCAGCGTGTCCATCATGCTCTGCCAGCGCGCGCGCCGTTCCGTGCGCGGCATCACCAGCGCCGTCACGATCTGCCGCGCGACTCCCTCGACGTCGTTCGGATCGACCATCAAGGCCGCATCAAGCTCGCGCGCCGCGCCGGCGAATTTCGACAGCACCAGCACGCCCGGCGATTCCGGATTCTGCGCGGCGACGTATTCCTTGGCGACGAGATTCATGCCGTCCTGCAACGGCGTCACCAGGCCGATCGCCGAGTTGCGATAGAAGCCGGCCAGCGTCGATTGACAGAAGGCCTTGTTGAGATAGCGGATCGGCGTCCAGTCGATCTCGCCATGGCGGCCGTTCACTTCGCCCACCATCTCGGCGACTTCGCATTGCAGGTCGCGATAGGTGTCGATGCCGGTGCGCGACGGCACGGCGATCTGCAACATCGACAGCCGATGCTTGAGATCGGGATGCTGCGTAAGCACCCGGTCGAAAGCCTGGATGCGCGGCACAAGACCTTTGGAATAGTCGACGCGGTCGACGCCGATGACGAGGTTCGATCCGCCGAGGCTGGCGCGTAGCCGTTGCACATCCGGATCTTCGGCGGCGCGTTGCGCATGCGCGGCGAACTCCTGCGCGTCGATGCCGATGGGGAAGGTCGCCAGCCGGCAAGTGCCGAAGTGGCTCCTAAAGGTCAAGCCCGTGCCGGCGACGCACATCTCGTTGCGCAGAAGGTCAGCGAAGTTGTCGCGGTCCTGATCGGTCTGGAAACCGATCAGGTCATAAGCGAGCATCGCCTCGGCGAGCTCGCGGAACTGCGGCAGCTTCGCAATGACGCGGCGGCGCGGCCACGGCGTATGCAGGAAGAAGCCGATCTGCCGCCTGATACCGAACTTGCGCAGTTCGCGCGCCAGCGGCAGAAAATGGTAATCGTGAATCCAGAACGTGGAGTCGGCGCCGCCGAACGCGGCGAGCGTGCGCGCCATATAGGCGTTCACGTCGCAATAGTCCGCGAAATCCATCCCGCTCACGCGCGAAAGGTCGGGGCGCGAATGCAGGAACGGCCACAGCGTCGAATTGGCGAAACCTTCGTAGAAGCCTGCGTAACTCTGCTCGGGCAGATCGATGGTCGCGATCGTTCCGCGGCCGTACGTTTCTACCTGCACCAGCGGCGCCGCACCCGGCGTCAGCTTGCGTTGGCGTCCACTGGAACCGAACCAGACGACTCCCGACTTCTTCACCGCCGGAAGCAAAGCGGCGGCGAGGCCGCCGATCATGGGTGCGCCGCAAGTGATTCGCGCCACCCGATTGGATACGACTATATCCAAATGAGAACTCCCCGCATCATGTTCGCGTCGCCGCCCGCGACACAGAGCAAACGGAATTTGGTCGCAAAAGTTCCTGCTCTGCGACGAATGGATGTGCAAAAAAGTGCGGCTTATCAGGCCCTAAACACGACGCAGAACGGCGAATGGAACTGTGGCAAAAATCTCTGAAAGTGGGGGTTTTCCCGCATATGTGCCGCATGTTGTTCCAAGTGCGTCGGCATAGTGGCCGTCGGGAAGTTCTAAGTCGGCGTTCCAGCCGTTCGGCCAATGGCGGCCGCCATCGCTGAGCGGCGCAAAATGCCGGCCGATCAGCGCGACGAGGCTCTGATTTTTCCGGCTTCTGACGAACGCAATGATGTGGCCCGCGTGCGGCCCCGTTACCTCAAGCTGCGCGTGGGTTCCAAGCCGCAGCAACTCGGAAAGTTCCCGGCGCAAGCGTAAAAGAGTACGCGTCAAAGCGAACTTCATGCGGCCATCGCGCCAGTGTGCGGCAAGAGCCTGCCAATCAGGCGTGCCTGGTTCCAATTGCCTGGCACGCGCCGCAAAGTCGACCGGACGCCGATTGTCGGGATCGACGAAGGACAGATCCCAAAGCTCGGTGCCTTGATAGAAATCCGGTACGCCGGGCAACAGCACTTTCAGCGCGAGTTGCGACAGCCCGTTGAGCGCGCCGAGCAGCGCGGTGCGCGCGGCGAATTGTCCGAACGACGCGATGAAATCGCCGGAGACGCTTTCGTCGAGCAGGGCACGCACGAAATCGTCAAGCGCTTTCTCGTAGTCCTCATCGGGATTGGTCCAACTCGTCTGCTGCTTGCCCTCGCGCGCGGCCTTGAGCGCATAGGCCTGGACGCGCTTGACGAAGGTCTCGTCGATCGCCTCGGGCCAGCCGCCGATGAGCGCCTGATAGAGCATGTATTCATGCGCCTCGCCCGGGCGGCGCTTGCCATTCTCGGTGCGTGTCAGCGCCGCATTGCGGCCGCGCCACTCTTGCACGGCCGCGTCCCATTCGCCGGCCAGTTCCGATAGCGCGAGGATACGCGCCCGCGCATCCTCGCCGCGCTTGGTGTCATGAGTGGCGGTGGCGGTGAGGCCGTCGGGTGTGGTCTCGGCGCGGCGCCGCTGGCGCGCGTGGAATTCCGCAAGCGAGAGCGCGTCGGCCGCCGGATCGCCGCCGACCTCGTTCAACGCAAGCAGGCGGTGGTGGCGATAGAAGGCGGTGTCCTCCATCGCCTTGGCCATCAGCGGGCCGGTGAACTGCTGGAGCTTGAGCGCGAAGTTGCGCACACGCGGCGCGCTGTAGCCGCTGCCTTCGGTGACGAGATGCAGGGTCACGGCGGCGCGCAGGAAATCGAAGATCTCCGGATCGGGTCCGGTCCAGTGGGCGCGGGCGCGCGCGATCGCGCCCTCGATGGTCTTGAGGTCTTCGGGCGAGGCGCCGCCGGCGGTCACATAGGTCCGGTAGACCGGAAATTCGAGCACATAGAGCTGCAAGGCCGCGCGCAGGCGGTCGGTGGTGTAATCGCGCGTGCTGAAATGGCCCGCGGCGATACGCGACAGACCATTGGTGAGGACGTTGAACTCGCTCGCCAGCATGGTCTCGATGACGCGCTGCTTGGCGCGACCGAGCATCTCGCGAAAGCCGGCGCGCTCGCCGGTAAAGTCGCGCCAGATGCGGTCGAGCGGCGCGAGCCCGTCCTCCGCGACCAGCACGCGGCTGATCGTGTTGAGCCATTCATAGCCGGTGGTGCCGGCGACGGCGGGAAAGCGCGGCATGTCTTCGCCATCGGCGAGGATCTTCTCGACGATCAGATAGAAGGCGCCGCGCTGCTGCGCCTGCCGGCGCAGTTTGCGGATGAGCTGGCTCAGGCGGCTCGTATATTGCGCGGGCGCGCGCAGGCCGTCGATGTGGTCGAGGCGGATCCCTTGCAGGCGGTCCTCGGCGACCAGACGCGAGACGAGCGAGTGCATGGCGCGGAAGGTGGCCGCGTCCTCGACGCGCAGGGCGGCGAGATCGCTGATGTCGAAGAAGCGGCGGTAGTTCACCGCGGAGAAAGCGACGCGCCAATAGGCGAGGCGATAGTGCTGCCGTTCAAGCAGCCGGTGCAGCAGCGGGGCGCCGGCCTCGGTCTCGCCGCGATAGGCGGAAAGCCCGCGCGCGATGACCGCCGCCGCGCCATCGATCTCGGCGAGCCGCCGCTTCAGCGCGGGCGCCTCGCGATAGGAGGGCGCATTGGGATCGCGGTAATCGTCAGCGAGCATGATCAGTGCGCGGCCCGCGGGCTCGTCCGCGGCATCGGCGGCGGTGACGATGATGCGCAGCATTTCGCCGTAGCGCTGCGGATTGATCGGCATCTTGTTGTTGAAGTACCAGGCGGCAAAGCTGCCGGTTGACGCGTCGTATGTCAGTTCGATCTCGCCGCTTTGCAGCGCATCGCCATAAGGCCGGCCGAGCACAGGCAGCAGCACGCCGGGATGCCGGCGATGCGGCAGTCCGTCCCAATCGATATCGAACGAGGCCGCATGCGGCGAACGCTGGCCCCATTCCAGTACATTGAGCCACCACGCATTGTCGGCGTGGCCGACGCCCATGTGGTTGGGCACGAAATCGAGGATCAGTCCGAGGTCATTTGCCTTGAGCGCGTCGCTCAAGCGCGCGAAAGCCTCGTCGCCGCCGAGCTCGGGGTTGAGCCGGTCGTGATCGATGATGTCATAGCCGTGCGTGCTGCCGGGCCGTGCTTTCAGGAATGGCGAGGCGTAGAGATGCGTGACACCCAGCTCTTTGAGATAAGGCGCGATCGCCGCTGCGTCGTCGAAGGTGAAATCCTTGGTGAACTGCACCCGGTAGGTCGCGTGCGGAACGGGCGGCGGCATCACGCGCCTCCGATCGCCGCATACACCGACCATGGCGGAAGGTCGCGCGGCGGCGCGTCGCCCCAGATAGGCTCGCCCCACGCGAT
>DASXOK010000328.1:0-8980 GCA_036494425.1 Pseudolabrys sp. | reverse complement strand
CGTGCAGCGCGGTGACATCCTTGATGTCCTTTGCCTGCAACAGCCGCTGCGCGAAGTCGAACGATGTGGCCATGTTCGTTTCAGCGAAGCGCATTGCGAGCTCACCCACCTCGCGCGCGCCGGTCTGGGCGCTCTTGGCCTGAGTCTCGGCCGTGTTCACGGCGTGCTGCGTGGCGGAAATGAAGGTATCGAACGCCGCCTTCGCCTGCTCAAAGCTTTTTTCCGCGAATGCGCGCATTTCCGCCGGCACCTCGAATGCCGCATTACCGTCTTTCGCCATGACGATCCTCCCTGTCCAACGCGCCGGCAACCGCCGGCCCCTCGTGAGTATTTAGGTCGGAACGAGCCACACGCTAGACGCGAAAGGCCGCGCCGTTAAGGTTATCTTCGCTTCGCCGGGATCAGCGCCCCAAATTGCATGGACGCCGCGCCAACGCAGTCTTATTAAGGCTTTATTAGCCGTAATCCGTGCGACCTTGGCAATGAGCGAAAAGTTCCAGTTCGGCTGGCTGAGCGACGCGCGGCTCGCGGCACACGCCCTGAGCCCGACGCCAGTATGGCTCTGGGCAACTGACGCGCAACGCATTCTTTGGGCCAACCCGGTCGCCGCAGCGATCTTCGACGCGCCCTCGCCGGCCGCAGCGGCATCAACCGAATTCGAGACGACCCATTCGGCCGTGGCGCAGATCGCGCGCCTGTCGGCGACGCTGCCGCAGGGCGGCACGCCCCGGCTCGAGCGGCTGCGCGGCTTCGGCGCCAGCTTCGGCGGTACACTGATCTGCCTATGCTCACGTCTGACCCTCGCCGACAACAGCAACGCCATTCTCGTCGTCTCGACCGAACGCGCCGGTAAGGATCTCTCTTTGCCAGAACGCGCGCGCCGCGTGCTGACAGATCTCGCGCTGCCGGCGGCTATCTTCACCGCCGACGGCGAAGTCATCGATATGCGCGCCGAGGCGCGGGAACGCCTGGGCGACAAACGCGATCTCGTCGCTTTGGCCGCGGAGACGCTGGCGCGCGAGACGCCCCTCAAAGGCTCCGCCGAAGGCGAAGTCGCGGCGGGTTCGATCGCCATGCTGCGGCTCGGCGCCGGGCCAACGGTGACGCTGATGCTCGCCTTCACCGGGCCGGCGGTGGTTGCGCCCAAAGAAGAGCCCGCGCGCGCGCCCACGCCGATCGCCTCGCCGCCGACTGTGCCGAGCCCCGTCGCCTCAGAGACACGGCTGCGCCGCATGCCCTTACGCTTCGTCTGGCAGATGGATGCCGAGACGCGCTTCACGCTCGGCGCGCAGGATTTCACCAAGCTGATCGGCCCGAAGACGGCTTCCGTGCTTGACCGGCCCTGGGCCGATATCGCCGAGGCGCTGAAGCTCGATCCCGAAGGCAAAGTCGCGCAGGCGCTCGCCGCACACGAGACCTGGAGCGGTATCGTGGTGATGTGGCCCGTCGACAGCACCGATGAGCGTGTGCCGATCGAGATGTCCGGCCTGCCTGTGTTCGACCGCGACCGCCGCTTCCTCGGCTTCCGCGGCTTCGGCATCTGCCGCAACACCGAACGGCTCGCTGCTTTGGCACAACGCGCTGCATCGACGCCAAGCCCGACGCTGACGCTGGTCAAACCCAAGCCTGAAAAAATCGAGCCTGAGAAGACCGAGGCGAAGGTGCTGCCCTTCCCGGCCCCGGCCGCACATGTCGAGAAGGCGCCGCCTCCGCCGTTCGCGCCCGAGCCACCGCCGGTGACGCAAGCGCCGTCGCTCAGTCCAGTCGAACACAGCGCGTTTCAGGAACTTGCACGTGAGCTGAGCGAGCGGCTGAAGAACCCGCCCGGGAAAGGCAACGCGGAGCCGCCGTCTGTCGTCATGGACGAGCCTTTCGTCGCCCCCGCCCCGCCCGAGCCGCCGCGCCCGGCGCGCAACGGCGACGCGACGCGCGACACGCAGGAAGGCCGGCCGATCCTCGATCGCCTGCCGATTGGAATCCTGGTCTATCGCCTCAACAACCTCGTCTATGCCAACCGCGCCTTCCTCGACTGGACCGGCTATGCGACGCTCGAGACGCTGACCGAAGCCGGCGGGCTCGACAGTCTCTTCATCGAGACCAAGGACGCGCCAACGCCGCCCGATCCGAAAAACGGCGGCAAGAACGGTACGCGCTCGCTCTCCATCACCACCATCAACGGCAAGCAGAAGCCGGTCGAAGGCCGCCTGTTCACCGTCGCCTGGAGCGGCGAGAACGCGCTGGTCTTGATGATCAACACGCAGGCCATCGCCGACGACCACAGCAAAGCCGTGGATGCCTCGCTGCGGCGGCTCGAAGAAGAGAACCACGAGCTCAAGGCGGTGCTCGACACCGCCACCGATGGCGTGTTGGTGCTCGACCGCGCCGGGCGCGTGCTCTCGGCGAACCGCAGCGCCGAAGCGTTGTTCGGCTACGAGGCGGCGCACTTCACCGCGCTGTCGTTCGGAGATTTGTTCGCGCCCGAAAGCCGGCGGGCGGTGCTCGATCATCTCGACCGGCTCTCGCGCGACCGCGGCGCGCGCGTCCTCGACGCGGGACGCGAGGCGATCGGCCGTGTGAAGCAAGGCGGCCTGGTGCCGCTCTACATCACCATGGGGCGCATCGAGGGCGGCGACAAATTGTGCGTCGTGCTGCGCGACATGACCGCCCGGAAGCGCACCGAGGAGGACCTGATCAACGCACGGCAGGAGGCGGAGAAAGCCTCCACCGCAAAGTCAGAATTCCTCGCCAAGATCAGCCATGAGATCAGGACGCCGCTCAACGCCATCATCGGCTTCTCCGAAGTGATGATGGACGAGCGCTTTGGGCCGATCGGCAACGACCGCTACCGCCAATACCTCAAGGACATCCACTCCTCCGGCGGGCATCTGATCTCGCTGCTCAACGACCTGCTCGATCTATCGAAGATCGAGGCGGGCAAGCTCGAGCTCACTTTCATCAGCGTCGATCTCAACATGCTAGTGCAACAATGCGTCGCCATCATGCAGGAGCAGGCGAACCGCGAGCGCGTCATCATCCGCACGTCGCTGCCGCCGAACTTGCCGGCCATCGTCGCCGATGCGCGTTCGGTGCGGCAGATCGCGCTCAATCTCTTGTCGAACTCGATCAAGTTCACCGGCGCCGGCGGGCAGGTGATCGTGTCTACCGCGGTCAATGACGACAACGAAGTGGCCCTGCGTGTGCGCGACACCGGCGTCGGCATGAGCGAGAAGGAATTGCAGACCGCGCTCGAGCCGTTCCGCCAGATCTCCACCGCGACGCGGCGCACATCGGGCGGCAGCGGACTGGGGCTACCGATCACCAAGGCACTCGCTGAAGCCAATCACGCGCGCTTCCGCATCAGCAGCCAGGTCGACGACGGAACCCTGGTGGAAGTCGCATTTCCCGCCACACGGGTGCTGGCGCCGTAGACGCGTCTGCCCTTCGTCTTCGGCAATACGCAGACCCGGAAAAATCGGCTAAGCTGCCTTTTCTCGCCGTCATCCTTCGAAGCTCGGCGCGATCCGCGCCTCGCACCTTGGGATTACGGGGAAAGGGTGTCATGCGCAGACTCATCCGCTGCCTTTTCGCATCCCTTGCCTTGATCGCGGCGGTCACCGCTCCCACCGCACGCGCGGCAGAAAAAGTCGACCTGCTGCTCGTGCTGGCCGCCGACGTCTCCCGCAGTGTCGATGCGCCGAAATTCCAGCTCCAACGCGAAGGCTACGCCGCGGCGATCTCCAACAAGCAAGTGCTCGACGCCATCCGCAGCGGCCGCAATGGCCGCATCGCGGTGATGTTCTTGGAGTGGTCCGGCTTCGGCAACCAGCAGGTCGTGATCGACTGGACCCTGATCGATGGACCGCAAGCCGCGCATACCTTCGGCGACAGACTATTGGAGGCACCGCGCTCGTTCGCCGACCGCACCTCGATCAGCGGCGGCATCGACGCCGCCGTGGCGCAGCTCAAGCGCGCGCCCTTCGATGCCGAGCGTCAGACCATCGACGTCTCCGGCGACGGCACCAACAATGCGGGACGTGACGTGACCGGGGCACGCGATGAGGCGCTGGCTTTGGGCATCACCATCAACGGGCTGGTGATTCTCAGCGAGAATCCGCTGCCGTGGAATCCCGAGCACACCAATCCCCCCGGCGGCCTCGCCAACTACTACCACGACAACGTCACTGGCGGCCCGGGCTCGTTCGTGATGGAGGCGAAGGACTTCAAGTCCTTCGGCGACGCCATCATCAAAAAGATGATCGCGGAGATCGCCAATGCCCGTCCACAGGGTGGGCCAATAACGCGCTAGCCGGCCCCGGCCTTAACCTTTACCGGCCTTGAAAGCGTCACAGAGGCCTCCCAAGGTTGGACTGAGCGGGACCGATGGTATAATCCGGCGGTACCTACAGCCTAAACAACCGGAATTCTTCTCCTTGACGGCCGTGACCGGCTTCAAACGCCTGGGGTTTGTGCTGCTCGCCATAACGGCGGCCGGCGCGGGCATTCTCACGACTGCCGGCTACCTGGTGTCGGCCGACACTGTGCGCGACCAGGCCATGCGTGAGATCCGCGCGGTCACCGGGCTCGCCCCGGTGCTGCGTGGGGCTGCCAGCGTTTCGCTGTTTCCCTCGGGCAGCGTGAGCTTCGCCGACGTGGTGCTCGGCGATCCGCAGCGCCCCGCCCTCTCCGCCGAACGGCTGACCGCGCGCTTGCGCTTCTTTCCGCTGCTGATCGGCCGCGTCGAGATCGCCGACGTATCGCTGGAGCGGCCGACCATCGCCGTCGATGTGGATGCAAACGGCCAGACCAACTGGTCCGGCCTGATCGACGCGCTGGCGCGCAGCCAGAAGCCCGGCGCGCCGCGCGCCACCGCCTTCTCCGAGATGCGGATCAACAACGGCACCGTGATGGTGCGCGATCCTGTGCACAAGATTTCCGAGGACCTCAGCGACGTCGATTTCTCGCTCGCCTGGCCGTCGATCTCCAAGAGCTTCGGCGCCACCGGCCGCTTCGTCTGGCATGAAGAGCCGGTCGATGCGAGCTTGACGCTCGCCGATTTTGCCGGGGCGCTCACGGGCAATCGCAGTGGCTTGAAAGTGCGCCTCGCTGGCGCACCGTTGAAGGCGGCGTTCGAGGGTTCGCTCAGCATGAGCCCGACGCTCAAGATCGAAGGCACGCTCGCCTCCGACGCACCCTCGCTGCGCAATGCCCTGATCTGGACGGGACAGAAGCCGCTGCCCGGCGGCGGCTTCGGCCGCTTCGCCATCAAGGCGCAGACCACGGTGGTGGGCGGCACCATCGGTCTCTCGGGCGTGAATGTCGATCTCGACGGCAACACCGCTGAGGGCGCGCTCACCTTCGCGACCAATGGCCGGCAGACGCTACAAGGCACGCTGGCCGCCGATACGCTCGATGTCACGCCCTACATGTCCACAGTGCGGCTGCTCACCGCCAATCAGCGCGAATGGACAACCACGCGCATCGGCCTCGACGGCTTGTCCGGCATCGACGCGGATCTGCGGCTCTCGGCCGGGAATGTGGTCATGTCGAACGCCAAGATCGGCCGCACCGCAATTGGCGCCAATTTGCGAAACGGGCATCTCGTGGTGACGGTCGGCGAGGCGCAGGCCTATGGCGGCGTGATCAAAGGCTCGCTGTCGCTGTCCAATCTCGGGTCTGGCGTGGACGTCAAATCGCAGCTTCAGTTCACCGAAGTCGATCTGGAAAGCTGTCTCGGCCAGCTCTTCGGCTTGCGCCGGCTGGAAGGCAAAGGCAACATCTCGCTCGCCGTCGAAGGCTCAGGCGACAGCGTGCTCGGCGTCACGCGCACGTTGACTGGAACTGCGACGCTCATCGGCCAGAACGGTGCGCTCGCCGGCCTGAATGTCGAGCAGCTCCTGCGGCGGCTAGAGCGCAGGCCACTCTCCGGCGGCGGCGAATTCCGCTCGGGGCAAACGCCTTACGATAAGATTGATGTCGGCCTGAAGATCGCGAATGGCACGGCGACCGTCGACGACATGAAGATCGACGGCGCGGCGGTGCGGCTGGCGCTCGCAGGCTCCGCGTCGATCCCCGAGCGCGATCTCGATCTCAAGGGCACCGCGGCCCTGGTGGTCGCAGCGCGGCCGGGACTGCAGCCGTTCGAATTGCCGTTCATTGTGCAAGGCTCCTGGGACGATCCGATCATGCTGCCCGACCCGGAGGCGCTGATCCGCCGCTCCGGCGCGGCTGCGCCACTGCTCGATGCGGTGCGCGAGCGCAGCGCGCACGACAAAGTCCGCTCGGTGATCGAGCGGCTGACCGGAACGTCATCGACCGGCGCCATTCCGGCAGCCGACCAGACGAATGGCCCCGCCGCGGCGGCCAACAAGCCGGAATAACAACCTCTTACCGCTAAATGCTGCGCAGGTAGGCGCTGACGTCGCGGGCATCCTGCTCGCTGAACTTGAACTCCGGCATATCGGGATGATTGGACGAAATGCCGCGTTCGAGGTGCTGCGCGAACTGATCGAGATCGAAGCTGCGGGAAAACGTGCGGAACGGCGGTGCGCCTACGTGCGGGCTGCGCCTGCTTTTGCCGACCGCGTGGCAAGGCGAGCAGAACTCCTGCACCACGGCGCGGCCGCGCCGCATCGGGCTTTGCGATTGCGCGCTGGCGCTCGTTGCCGCGACGACCAAAACCAGCGAAACAAGACAGCGCATCGCAAGTGCCCCCCGGCAAATCCGAATCCAACTCTACCCCAGAAGGGTTAAGACGGGGATGGCCGGGACAAGTGACCCGGCCATGACCGTGGAGCGAGAGATACTTGGCTCTCTGCGGAGGTCAAACGTCGATGCCGTGATAGCGGAACTCCATCATCATACCGGTCTGCATGTGATAGAGGTTGTGACAGTGGAAGGCCCAACGGCCCGGATTGACCGCATCGAAGGCGATCCGCACACGGCCCATGATCGGGACAAGCACCGTGTCGCGCATGGCTCCCTGCAGAGGCCGGCCATTGAGGCCGACGACCTGGAAGGCGTGGCCATGCAGGTGGATCGGATGCGCCATCATCGACTGATTGACCAGTTCGATCTCGACGCGCTGTCCTTTCGTCAGCATCAGCGGGGCGACGTGCGGCCAATAGGCCCCGTTCATCGACCAGGCATAGGGCATCATCCCGCCGGCAAGCGTGATCGTCTGCGTAAGGTCGGCTGGACGCGGCTGTAGCGGCGTCACCGCCGATAAGCGGGTCTCGAGCGAATTATCGACCGGCGGCGCGGCTTGCCCCTGCTCCGCCAGGCGCGCGACCGGCGCCTTCGCGGTGACGAGCACGATGCCCGTGCGCTGTGGCGATCCTTCCAGGCGCGCCAGGATCGGGAATGCCCCCTCGCGCGGCAGGTCGAGCAGAATGTCGAGACGCTGCGCCATCGCCAGCGGGAAGCTTTCGTCGGCGATCGGATGCACCGGATGGCCGTCGACCGCGACGACGTGGCCGGTCAAGGCGCCGAGGTCGATCCAGAACTGGCTGGCCGACGCGCCATTGATGATGCGCAAACGGAGGCGGCCTTTGCGTTCGACGCGCACGATTTCCGGATCGGCGAGCGTGCGGTCGTTGGCGAGGAAGGCGTCGTATTTGACGTCATTGAGATCCATGTGCATGCCGCCCGGCATTGCCATCGCGCTCGCGTGCCGCGCCGGCATCGCCATGCCCCGCATCGGCTTCGCCGCAGCCATGCCAGCCATCGGATGCGACATATCCATAGCGGCCATGGCCGGCGGCGCGCCGCCGGTACGGCCGGGCGCGCCGTCAGCCTCGTGCATGCGAGTCATCGCTTGCGCCGCTTGCGCGCTCGTGCCGGTGAGGCTGGCAAGCAGTTCGTCCGGACTACGGAAGGAAAAATCGTGCAGCATCAACACGACCTCCTGCCGATCATCGCGCAGCGCGGCGGCATCGCGCACGATGAGCGGCGCCGTCATCAGACTCTGCTCCTGCAGTTCGTGATGCGAATGCATCCAATAAGTACCCGCGATTGGGGCGAAATCGTAGGACTGCGACGTGCCGTTCGCGAAGGGCGGCGTCTGTGGCCAGTGGAAGCCGTCCTGCTTCCACGGCGGCAATTGCCCGTGCCAATGCACAAGCGTGCGCGCGCCGGAATTGTTGACGAGATCGACGGCGAACCGCTCGCCCGGATCGAGACTAATGCCTGGCTGTCCATCCGAAGCCAGAAGGCCGAAGACGCGCGTCGTGCGGCCATTGACGTCGAGGGTGCGCGTGTTGGCGACGAGCCGTTTCGCGCGCGCCGGAGCCGCGCGAGCGGTCGAGGTCCGTGCGGCGACGACGCTCGCGGCAAGCGCCGTGCCAAGAAATGTGCGGCGAGAGATAACCGGACTCATGACCATCTCGGCTCCAACAGTGGGAATGAGAACGCACATGCGCATCGCGCCGATGCCGACCCATAGGCGCGCGGTTCAAATCCTTTGCTTATTGAAAATTTCCGCCCACGTTTTCTTGAGGCGTATCGGTTCCCCGCGCCGCGCCGACTATTTACTGACGTGACGGAATTCGCCTAGCGCCCATCCGGCCCGCGGACGCCGGCCCAGCTGTCGCGCACCTGCTCGTAATGCACCTGGGCGCGATAAATCGGCGTGCGTAGCCCTAAGATCGTCGGCGTCAGCCGGCCCACAGCAGCGAGCAATGTGTAGGACGCAACGACGCGGTCGTGCTGGGCGGTGACCAGCGACACGCGCGCATTCACCAGCGTCTGCTGCGCGGTCAACACGTCGAACGTTGTGCGCTGACCGACGCGCGCTTCCTCGCGGATGCCATTGAGCGCGATCTCCGCCGCCTGCACCTGCGCGGTCGTCGCCTCGATGTTGGCTCTCGCCGCCAGCAGCAGGCCCCAGGATTGCACCACTGTCTGCCGCGTCTGGTCGCGCGTCACGTCGAGATTGAGCCGTGTCTGCCCCAAAAGCTCCTTGGCCTGACGGATGGCGGAGTAC
>DASXOK010000327.1:0-3361 GCA_036494425.1 Pseudolabrys sp. | reverse complement strand
GGCGTGCTGGCCGCTACGTTGGCGGACACCTGGCAGGTCGCGGTTGAAATGGTCGCTCGCGTCGGCGGCGATCCTGGATTCCCCGGCTTGATAGGACCGCGCGTGGCGCCTGCCACAGCCAAGCCGCGTCGGCTGGCGGTCCTCGAGACTGCGGGCTGGCGTGTGGTCTCCGGCGAAGCCAAGCAGGCCTTGCAGGACGCCGTGGCGAAACTCGCCAATGCCGGTGTTAAGATCGTGACACGTCACTCGAATGCGCAGGTAGCCGCAGTAGAGGAGGGCATCGCCGATGCCCAGACCCTCTCGCTGGGGCTCAATGCATGGGAATCGCGCTGGCCGCTCAATACTTACAAGGAGCGAGACGCGAGCAAGCTCAGCCGCAGCGCGCTCGACCGCCTGGCGCAAGCCGAGGCGATGACCATAGACGACTATCGTCGATTGCTCGCCGAACGGGTGCGCATCCGCGGTCTTTACGCAGCGCTGGCCTCTCAATGCGACGGCTGCGTGACCCTGCCGGCAACGGGTGCCGCGCCGGTCGGTCTCAACTCGACGGGCAATCCAGCATTTGCCGTCCCATTCTCTCTGCTCGGCGTGCCGGCGCTCTCGTTGCCGCTGTTGCGTGAGCAAAGCTTGCCGCTCGGATTGCAGGTGACAGGCTTCGCGAACGAGGATGCGGCGACGTTCGGTGTCGCTGCCTGGCTGATGCAGACTCTCGGAGACGTCAATGACTGAGGCTCGCGGTCTCCATCCTGCGCTCGCTCGCTATGACGACGGGCCGCCGTCGCATCCGCGCAACTACCCGGATCTGCATGAGCATGTGCGGGCGCTCGCGCGCGAGGGGCTGCTGCGGGTGATCGACGAGCCGATCAACAAAGACACCGAAATGCATCCGCTGGTGCGCTGGCAATACCGGGGCGGTATTCCGGAGCCGGAGCGCAAGGCATTTCTGTTCACCCAACCGACCGATTCAAAAGGCCACAAATTCGATTGCTCCGTTTTGGTCGCAGGCCTTGCCGCCAATCCCGACGTTTACCGCATCGGCTTCGGCAAGCCACTCGAGGACATCGGCACATCCTGGATCAAGGCGATCGCGGAGCCGATCGCGCCGCACGTGGTCGAGAATGCGCCGTGCCACGATGTGGTGGTGAGCGGCGACGAACTCGATCGCGAGGGCTTTGCGCTCGACGGTTTGCCTGTTCCCATTTCGACGCCAGGCTGGGACAACGCACCCTATCTGTCGGCGGGCCATTACATCACCAAGGACCCGGACACCGGCATCCAGAACGTCGGCAACTATCGCGGTCAGTTGAAGGCGCCGCGCCGCCTCGGGATGAATCCTTCGGTCGAACTGCGGGCCGGCATCTACGCGCACTGGCTCAAGTACAAGGCGCGGGGGGAGCCGATGCCCTGCGCCGCGGTCATCGGATGCCCGCCGGCCGTGTCTTACGCGTCCGTTCAGAAGATGCCGGAAAATCTCGACGAAGTGGCCGTCGCCGGAGCATTGGTCGGAGGTCCGATCAATGTCGTGCGTGCCAAGACGGTCGATCTCATGGTGCCGGCGGAATCCGAGATCGTGATCGAGGGCTACATCAACACGGAGTTGCTCGAGCCTGAGGCGCCGTTCGGCGAGTCGCACGGCTACGTCAACTTGCAGGAATACAACGCCTTCATGGACGTGACGGCGATCACACACCGCCGTCGCCCTATTCTGACGTCATTCATCAGCCAGGTGACGCCAAGCGAGTCGAGCGTCATCCGCAAAGTGGCGATGGAGCCGGTCTTCCTGCATCACCTCAGGTCGACGCTGGCGATCCGCGGGATCAAACGCGTTTCGATGCACGAGCCTCTGACCAGCCTCTACGCGGTCATCGCTATTCAGTTCGAGCGTGGCGTCCCACAGACCGAGGTGTGGCGAGCGCTCTATGGCGCATCGTCGCTGCATCGGTTCGCCGGAAAATGGATCATCGCGATCGACGAGGATATCGATCCGGAAAATGCGGACGCGCTTTTCTGGGCGATGTCCTATCGCTGCCAGCCGCAACACGATCTCAAAGTGCTCGATCACAAGGATCCCGGCCACGGTCCGCGTGGTCCGCGCGATAACGGCGAAAGCGCGGCGGTGCTCATCAACGCCTTGTTGAAGGGCACATTCGCACCGGTCGCGCTGCCGAAGCGCGAATTCATGGAACACGCCAAGGAGCTATGGGAACGTCTCGGCTTGCCGGCGCTGAAGCCACAAACCCCGTGGCACGGCTACGATCTCGGTTATTGGCCTGCGGATCTCGAACGCCAAGCACGCATGGCGGTGCAGAGCGAATACTTTGCCCTTGGCACGGAGCTTGCAAAACAACGGCGTGGCGATGTTGCCATGAACGCGCCTGTTGCGCGCGATGCGCCAGGATGAACGCACGCCGGCGCGATTGACCAGGGAAGTGCAAGAGGGGAACGATGATGAGCACAAACCGGACAAAGCGTGGGTGGCGATTGACTTTGTTGGTTGCGGGATTGGCTGCGGTGCTGGCCACGCCGGCGGCGCACGCTGAGGAGTTGAAGGTCTGGCGGCACGGCATTGTCGAGGCCAAGAGCGATGCCGGGTTCGTCTATATGGCGAGCCATGCGGGCTTTGCCGAGAAGCAAGGCTTGAAGATCGACATCCTGCAATTCAAAGGCGACGCGCTTGCGTTGCGCGCCTTGCTTGCCGGAGAACTCGATAGCTACGAGGGAAGCCCTGGCGGGCCGATCCTTGCCGGCTCGCGCGGCGCCAATGTGAAGATCGCCGGCTGCTATTGGCCAGGATTGACCTACGGTATTTACACCAAGCCAAATATCGGCAGCCCGCAAGACCTGAAAGGGAAGACGCTGGCGATCTCCTCGCCTGGCGCGTTGCCGGATCTCCTGGCGCGTGCCGTGCTCGACAAATACAACATCAAGCCCAATGAAGTGCATTATAGCGTCATGGGCAGTGACGCCGACCGCTTCAAGGCAGTGGCGGGCGGCATTGTCGACGCGGCGGCGGCTTCGACCGGCTTTGTCCCCTTCGCCGAAAAGAACGGCGTCAAGTTGCTGGTCGATGCGCACGAGGCCGCACCGAACTTCCTTCGCTTCTGCATGATGGTGTCGAACAAGAGCATCGGTGAGCGGGGCGACGACCTCGTCAAGTTCCTGGCTGCGGAGATGAGCGGTTGGCGCTATGCGTTGAACAATCGCGACAAAGTCGTGGCGCTGTCCAATGAGATCACGCACAGCAAACCGGACGATCCGCGCGCCGGCTATATCTTCGACGAGGTCAAGAAGATTTCCGCGATCGATCCGAGCATGCCTGTACCGGTCGAGAAGCTGACCTGGATGCGGGACCTGCTGATCA
>DASXOK010000326.1:0-1786 GCA_036494425.1 Pseudolabrys sp. | reverse complement strand
GGCGCGCCGCTCTCGTGGTGACCGCACTATAGCCCTTACCAGCTTCGGTCGGGCGACCTATTACTGTTGAACGCCCGTTTTGCCAAGCCGATCCCGCTCGGTTTGGTTTATTGCCAGGAGAAGCGGCCGGAATCAGCCGATAGCCGCGCTATTGCGTCGCACAATGATGTAAATTCTATCCCGCGCCCTCGCCGATCAGGGCAAACGGCCCCCAAAAGGCCGGATAGGCGTTTTGCGGCGAGGAAGTGTCGTTAAGATAGCCCAGCATGGCCTGACGCAGCGCCTCGGCGCGCCCCATTTTCGGATCGGCTTTGAGGCGATCGAAAGTCGAAATCGTGAGCCGCGTGGCGGCCTCGGACACTACGGCCCAATGCGTCACCAGCAGCGACCGCGCGCCGGCGTAGAAGAATGAGCGCGCCAGGCCCGACAGCGCTTCAGCGCCCGGCCGGTCGCCGGCAATGGTATTGCAGGCGGACAGCACCACGACATCGGCATTCAGCTTGAGCTGAGCGACCTCGCTCGAGGTGAGCAGGCCGTCGTCGAGCGCGGACGGCACGCTCGGGATGCTCAGCGCCAGCGACGGCTCGGCGACGCCCTTGATGTCACCGGCCACCAGCCCGTGGGTCGCGAAATAAACCACGCGATAGTCGGCAAGCACCGTGCGCTTCACGGTGCTCTCGCTCGCGTCAGCACCCAGATGGATGTCGGATTTGGGCACGCCGAGATCTTTCGCCACCGCGTTCAGTTCGTCGGCGGTGTCGGGAAGCGGCGACAGCGCGGCCGCAAGCATCTTGCGATCGACACCGGCGCCGCGCCAGAAATCGGTATAGGCCACGCTGGTCAGGCTGCGCGAGGCTGTGCGCTTCTCGCTGCCGCTGTCGGCAGGATTGAACAGCGGATCGCCGAAACCGGTCATCGGCTTCACCGCCTGATCGCGGCGCGCGAAGCCGCGCAGCGCCTTCAGGCTTGCGACCGACGGCAGCACCGACACCGCCTGACGCTTCAACAGCCACGCCGCCTGGCGATAGCCTTCGAGCTTTTCGGGGATCGCGGCGGCAGGTTTTTCCGTCACCAGCAGATGGAACGGCAGCGCGGTCAGTGCGCCCGACGGCGCAACGAGCAGGCTGCGCTTGTCCTTCACGATCGACTCGATCTGACCGAACAGCGCAACATATAGCTCGTTGGCAGTTAAGAGATCGAACAGCTTCGATTTGCCGGAGGCGTCGCTGGCCTGGCTGATGTCGAGGCCGCGGCGAAAGGCGGAGACTTTTTGCGAGATTGCGTCGCTGCCCAAGGGAATCCGCTTCCAGTCAAACCCATCGTGCGTCAGCGCGATCGCATAGCTGTCCTTGTCGGCAAGCGCGAATAGCACCATCGCCTCGTCGCCGGCGAGCAGCGACTGGATTTCTTTGGTCTTGAGCGGCAGGGGATTCGACAGCGCGGAATAGTCGGGGAATTCGATGGCAAAGGTCTTTTGCAAGGCCGCACGCTCGGCCGCGATGGCCGCCAGCCGCTCGCGGCTGCGTTGCCCGGCCGTTAAATCGCGCTGGCCTTGCTTCGAGAGCGCCGCCACCACGGCCTTGTTGAGCGTCTCGGCTTCGCTGGCGAGATCCTGGTCGCGGCGAACCAGCTCGGCGAGCCGGTCATTGCCGGCGGCGATGCGCACGGCGAGCTTGTTGACCGCGGAAGCAGCCGAAGATTGGGTCCCGCGCTGAATCACGTCGAGCGCTTCGTCCAGCGCCTGCTCGGTCGGCATGATCTGTTGGCGCTGCGCGTCGAACAACAC
>DASXOK010000325.1:0-13784 GCA_036494425.1 Pseudolabrys sp. | reverse complement strand
CCTCGCCGATCATCCCGCTCGATCCGCTGGTGTGGCGCAAGGATCTCGATCCGGCGGTGAAGTCCAAGCTCTATACGTTTCTGATGAGCTATGGCCGCACTGGCACCCCCGACGAGATCAAGATGGCGAAGGAGATCCTCGCGCATCTGATCTGGTCGCCGTTCCATCCCTCGAACGACAACCAGCTCCTGCCGATCCGTATCCTCGAGGCCAACAAGGCGATCATGAAGATCAAGGCCGACGACAAGCTGTCGGACGCGGAGAAGCAGGCGCAGATCGAGCCGCTCCAGGCCGAGATCAAGAAGGATCAGGAGCTGTCGGTGAAGGCGGACGCGAGCGCGTTCCCGAAGCAGCTCGCTGCCTTCGAGGAAGCAGACAAGGCCGGCGATCAGGCGAAGCTGAAGAAGATGATCGGCGAGTTCGCGTCGGCCGCGGCGCAGGCGCCGACCAACTAAGACGCGCGAGGGGCGCCGGATCCACGTGAGCCGGCGCCTTTTGTGTATTTGGAGAGATGTTGTCCGTGAATCACCACACACTCCGCTCATTCCCGCGTAAGCGGGAATCCAGGCCCACCGGCACACAAGCGTCTTGCGCTGGGTTCCCGCTTTCGCAGGGACGAGCGGAGTTGGGTCCGCGTCAGTCTAATGCGGATCAGGCTGCGAGATGACCGACAGCATCGCCCCCAACGACTTTCAGCGCACGGCGACGGCCCCTGGCCCCGCCGTGCCGCACTATCCGCTCGCACGTCGTCTGCGTGGCTGGCTCGGCTGGGCCATTGTCTTCGGGTTGCTGGCCTGGGCGTGGAACGGTGCCGAGATGTTCCGCGGATCGGCGCTGTTCACTGACTGGCGCAACATGGCCGAGTTCGGCCATGCCTTCCTCCATCCGAATTTCCACGAATGGAAGGCCGACGCCCGCGACATGCTGGTGACGATCCAGATCGCCGTCTGGGGCACCGCGCTCGCCGTCGTCTTCGGCATTCCGTTCTCGATCCTCTGCGCGTCCAATGTCTGCCCGCAATGGATCGTGCAGCCGGTGCGCCGGCTGATGGACAGTTGTCGCGCCATCAACGAGATCGTGTTTGCGCTCTTGTTCGTCGTGGCGGTCGGCCTTGGGCCCTTCGCCGGCGTGATGGCGCTGTTCGTGCACAATCTCGGCATCTTCGCCAAGCTGTTTTCCGAAGCCGTGGAGGCGATCGATCCGCGCCCCGTGGAAGGCATTCGCGTCACCGGGGCGGTGCGCATCCAGGAGGTCATCTTCGGCGTCATTCCGCAGGTGCTGCCGATGTGGTTCTCCTTCACGCTTTACCGGTTGGAGACCAATATCCGCTCGGCCACCACGCTCGGCATCGTCGGCGCTGGCGGCATTGGGCAGACCCTCTACCAGAGCATCACCAGCTTTCAGTACGCCGACACGGCGGCGCAAATGATCATCGTGGTTGTGACGGTGATCGTCATGGACCTGATCAGCGCGCGCGTGCGCAAGCGGCTGATCTGACCCGCTTCGCGCATACGCCCCTGGCGCGGGCGTGCGCGCTCCTCTAGTTTCGCCGCGACTCGGGGTCGGCTCAATGAGCCCCGGCGCAGGGAGGCTTGTTACAATGACCACGGCGATTCCGTCGCTCGCCCGCTATCGTTCCACCATTCTGAGCGCCTTGGCGCTTTTTGCACTAACCTTTGCCGCGCCGGCGCAGGCGGCCTGGCCCGATCACACCATCACCATTGTCGTGCCGTTCCCGCCCGGCGGACCCAACGATCTGCTCGGCCGACTGCTCGCCGCGGAACTCGCGCCCAAGCTCGGTCAGAACGTGATCGTCGAGAACCGCGTCGGCGCCAACGGCGACCTCGGCATCGCCTATGGTGCGCGCGCCGCGCCCGACGGGTACACTATTACGGTCGTCACTGGCGTCGTTCTGATCAATCCGAGCGTGAAGAAGACCGGCTACGATCCGGTGAAGGATTTTGCGCCCGTCGCCTATCTCGGCGCATCACCCAATGCGCTGATCACGCGTCCGGCCTCCGGCATCACCAGCGTCGCTGATCTCGTCGCCAAGGCGAAGGCCAATCCGGGCAAGCTCACTTACGCCACCGCCGGCACCGGCAGCGTCTCGCAACTTGCGGTCGAGCTGGTCAAAATTCGTACCGGGATCGACATGACGCATGTGCCGTTCCAGGGCGCGGCGCCGTCGTTACAGGCGGCGCTTGCCGGCAACACCGACATCGCCTCGGTCAGCATCGCCGGACTCGTCGGCTACATCCGCTCCGGCACGCTTAAGGCTTTGGTGCAGACCGGCGCCGGGAAGTGGCACGATCTGCCCGACGTGCCGACGATGCAAGAGGCGGGCATACCCAACGCCGTGGTCGAGACCTCCCAGATGATGCTGGCGCCGGCCGGCACGCCGGCGCCGGTCGTCAAGCGGCTCTCGGAAGAGACGCGCGCGATCCTGGCGAAGCCGGACGTGCAGCAGAAGATGCTCAACGCCGGCTTCATGGTGAAGTATGAGGGGCCGGACGAGCTCAAGGTCCGCATCGCGCGCGAAGTGCCGCAATGGAAAGAGATCGTCGACCGCGCCGGCATCGCCCAGCATTAGGCGCTGGCGGCCTCGCCAAGCCGCGACTACTGGAACGTGTTGGTCAGCGTTCCGAGGTGGCTGATCGACACGGACACCTTGTCGCCGGTGCGCAGGAACTTCGGCGGATTGAAGCCGAGGCCGACGCCGGCGGGAGTGCCAGTGGCGATGATATCGCCCGGCTTGAGCGTGAGGCCGGCGGAGATCGTCGACACCAGCGTGGGAATGTCGAAGATCAGGTCCCGCGTGTTGGCGTTCTGCCGCAGTTCACCGTTGACCCAGCATTGGACGTCGAGGTTCTCGGGGTCGAGTTCGTCGCTGGTCGCGATCCACGGCCCCATCGGACAGAACGTGTCGAGCGCCTTGCCGAGGAACCATTGCTTGTGGTTGCGCTGGCGGTCGCGCGCGGTGACGTCGTTCACGATCGTATAGCCGAAGATGTGCTCGTAGGCGCGCGCCGGTGCGATGTCGCGGCCTTCTTTGCCGATGATGAGCGCCAACTCGGCCTCATAGTCGACGCTGGACGTGATGTGCGCATGCAATTGCACGACGTCGTTCGGGCCGACCACGGTATTGGCCGGCTTGGTGAACACCGCCGGGTGGCTGTCGATCTCCGCGCCTTTCACCGCGCCCGCCTCGTAGCCGCTGTTCGAGAATTCGCGCGCGTGGTCGCGGTAGTTCTTGCCGACGCAGAAGATATTGCGCTGCGGGGCGGGGATCGGCGCCAGCAGCGTAACCGATGACAGCGGCACCGCCTGCGCAGCGCCGTTGGCGCGCGCGCGGATGTCGGCGATACGTACGATCGCATCGACCATGTCGGCGACGCCGGCCAGCGGCGTGATGGTTTGTGCGGTTTCGTCGATGCGGCCGATATGGACAGAGCCGTTGAACGAATAGCGGGCGAGCTTCATGCGAGGAACCTTCAGTGGTCGTCGAAAAAGGAGGGCGCCGAGCCTGTGTGAGCCCGACGCCCCTGTCGTTATCACATCATTACGCGAGCGAGCGTCCCTTGGTCTCGGGCAGCAGCAATGCCGAGACGATGATCAGGCCATAGGCCGCGACCGTGAAGATGCCGATCGCCTGGCCGAGCGGCATTGTCGCGCTGATATAGCCGACCAGTGCCGGGAAGAGGGCGCCAAGCGCGCGGCCGACATTGAAGCAGAAGCCGATGCCAGAGCCGCGCACCCGCGTGGGGTAGAGCTCGTTGAAGAACGCTCCGATGCCGCTGTAGATGCCCGAGGCGAAGAAGCCGAGTGGCGCACCGAGGAAGAACAGCACCGAGTCGCTGATCGGCAGGAACATGTAAGCGAGCACGGTCGCCACCGAGCAGATGGCGAACAGCAGGAAATTCATGCGCCGGCCGAGGATGTCCGTGAGGTAGGCGCTGATGACGTAGCCGAGGAACGAGGCGACGATGATGACGGCGAGATAGCCGCCGGTGCCGAGCACCGAAAAGCCGCGCACGGTCTTCAGGTAGGTCGGCAGCCAGATCATGATTGCGTAATAGCCGCCCTGCGTGCCAATGGTGAGGATCGAGGCCAGGATTGTGGTGCGCAGGAGCGCTGGGGAGAAGATCTCCAGGAAGTTCGGCCGCGCCTCCTGGCCGCTGGTGTAGCGGCGTTGGTTCTCGACGAACAGTGCCGGCTCGTCGACGAAGCGGCGCACGAAGAACACCGCTACCGCCGGCAGGATGCCGATCGCGAAGAGCGCGCGCCACGCGATCGTTTCCGGGAGAACGCTGAAGAAGACGGTGTAGCCGATAGCCGCGACACCCCAGCCCACGGCCCAGCCAGCATGCACCACACCGTTGCCCTTGCCGCGATGTTCGTTGCGGATGATCTCGCCGATCAGCACCGCCCCGGCCGCGTATTCGCCGCCAAAGCCGAAGCCTTGCAGCGCGCGGAAGATGAACAACTGCTCGTAGGAATTGGCGAAGGCGCAGAGGAAGGTGAAGACCGAGAACCAGAGAATGGTGATCTGCAGCATGCGCACGCGGCCGAAGCGGTCGGCGAGGATCCCGACCAGCCAACCGCCGACCGATGAAGCGAGCAGCGTGGCGGTGGCGAGCAGTCCGGCATCGGCGCGGCTGATCGCCCACAAGGCGGTGATCGTGGCGATGACGAAGCTATAGAGCTGCACGTCCATCGCATCGAGCGCCCAGCCGGTGAAGCAGGCCCAGAAGGTGCGGCGCTCCTTGGTGCTCAGCTCGTTGTACCAGCCGAATACGGCGCCCCCCCGCGCGGCGACGGGTGTCGACGCACCTGCAGTGTGGTCAGTCATGAGAAGTCCTCCCCGTGGTGTGCGCGATCGTTCGCGGGCACGCCGGCGTGATGCCGGCGGAGCCCGACGATCGTGCTTTCTTGTTGTGAACGTGAAAGCGCGGCGCGCCGCGATAGACGCGCCGCCTTGAGCTTACGACGCCTGCTTGAGCGCCTTGCCCCACTTCAGGCCCCAGTCGTCGCCGAGCAGGTCGACCGTGCGGCCGTCCTTTTCGTAGAACTTGTTGGGGATCTGGAAGATGGCGATCATCAGCCCGCCTTCCGGCGTCCAGGCCGAATGACGGCTGCCCGCCGGGCGCCAGATGAACTCGCCCGGACCGCAGGAGAGGCCGGTCTCCTGGCCGTCTTTGTCGACCAGGCGGCCTTCGATCACGTAAGTCTGCTCCAGCATCACGTGCTCATGGTCGGGCAGCTCGGCGCCCGGATCCATCTTCAAGAGCACGGTGAGCAGGCCGGACGCCTTGTCGACCATCAGCGTCTTCACGTAGCAGCCCGGATAACGGATCGGCTCCCACTCCATGTCGTTGGCGTGCACGAGACGCGAGGCGAGCGGGCCGATGCCCTGGTGGTTCTTGGCGTTGGGCGTGAATGCGGTGGTCATGTTTGCTTCCTCGCACGTTTGTTGTCGCGGTGATCGGCTCTTTGAGCGGTAAGTGAACCAATTGAGCCAATATCTGGGTACCATGCTGACAGGGGCGCGTGGGGCCGTCAAGAGCGGCGTCAGAGACGACACGAATGTTGAAGTCTCGTACGCAGAATTCGTTTCAGCAGGCGAAAGCTTCACAAAATTCCTTGGTCCAGATTGGCTCAAATGGTATAGTGCGGTGCATCGAGAAAGCGCTGTTCGCCTTGCCGGCACCGACGATCGGACACGATTGACCATGGCTATCGACACCGCGCAGCGTCCGCCCAAGCAAACGCCATCCGACCGTCTCGTTCTCACGCTCGAAGAGGCGATCGACTCCGGCCGCTGGAAACCCGGCGAGCGCATCCCCACCGAGCGCGCGCTGTCCGATCACTACGGCGTTGCGCGCAACACCATCCGCCGCGCGCTGCAGCAGCTGGAGGACGCAGGCCGCATCGTCCGCCATGTCGGTCGCGGCACCTTCGTCGAAGCGGGCAAGCGCGCACAGCCCAACGATCTTGCGCGCCGCATCGAGAATGCGAGCCCGACCGAGATCATGGAGGTGCGTCTGATCATCGAGCCGCAGGCGGCCGAGTGCGCCGCCGCCCGCGCCAACGGCGCCGAGCTCGACGCCATCGCCGAGTGCCTCAAGAGAGGCGAGGCGGCGGCGGCCGTTTCCGAATTCGAGATGTGGGACGGGCTGTTTCATCAGGCGATGATCGCGGCCTGCCGCAACCAGCTCTTGATCGACATCTACGACGCGATCAACGCGGTACGCCGCAAGGCCGATTGGGCCGCCTTGAAGGAACGTGTGCTCACGCCGGCGCGCCGGGCCACGACGCAGAAGCAGCATCGCCGGATTCTCGCGGCCTTGAAGGCGCGCGACGCGCAGCGCGCGGCGCTGGAGATGAAGAACCATCTCATCGACGTGCGCCGCAGCCTGGTCGGTTCCTGACGCCGCCGGCCTCGCCAAGCACCAGCCGCTGCGTCTAAACTCGCGCCCGCAATGCCATGACGGCGAGAACGCCGGTTTCGGTCGAATACAACGTTCCGGTCGTCTGGGTGATCTGGAGCAATTTCGGCTGGGTCTCGATCCGCGACATCCAGCTCGGCATGTTCGGTGGCCGCGAACTCCGCACCATGTTCCACGAAGGTCCCAACGCCAAGCCGTACAATCCGGACTTCGCCGCCTGGGCGCGCGCGGCCGGCGTCGAGGCGCTCACCGTCACCAAGTCGGAGGACTTCAAGGGCGCGCTCGAGCACGCGATCAAGGCCAACAAGCCATTCCTGCTCGACGTGCACGTGGACGCCGAAGTGCGCCCGCCCCCGACCGGCGCCTGGCAACTGCCGCCGACGCCTTACAACGAGCCGGTGTTCGGGAAGCGTTACGTGCCGGATGCCGCGCCGCCGAAATAAGAAATCGTCATGGGCGGGCTTGTCCCGGCCATCGACGTCTTGCTTTACTGGCGCTGCACTCAAGCGAGGTGAACCATGCCACGGCACGCGAGCTACATCCCCCATGGCGTCATTCCGGCGGTGCTGCTGCCGTTCGAGAACGATCTCTCCATCGACGAAGCAAGCTTCCGCAAGCATCTGCGCGATGTCGCGGCGGTCGAGGGCCTCTCGGCCATCACGCTGAATGCGCATTCGACCGAGGTCGCGTCGTGCACCTTCGAGGAACAGCGGCGCGTGCTCGACATCGCGCAGGATGAAATCGGCGCGCGGCTGCCGATCGTCAACGGCATCTGGGCCGATGGCAGCATTGAAGCCGCGCGGATCGCCCGCATGGCGGATCAGGGCGGCGCATCGGCGCTGCTGGTGTTTCCGCCGGCGCCGTTCACGCTCGGCCAGTCGCCCGCCATGGCACTCGCGCACTTCAAGCGCATCGCCGATACGACCGACCTGCCGCTGATCGTCTTTCAGTATCCGCTGGCGACCGGGCAGGGCTATCCGAAGGACACGCTGTTGAAGCTGTGCGAGGAGGTGCCGACCATCCGTGCCATCAAGGACTGGATCGGCAATGTGCCGCATCACGAATGGCACGTGCGCACGTTGCAGAACCTCGCGCGGCCGGTAAACGTGCTGACGACGCACAGCGCCTGGCTGTTCTCCTCGCTGGTGCTCGGCTGCAACGGCCTGCTGTCGGGCTCGGGCAGCGTCATTGCCGATTTGCAGGCTCGGCTGTTCCGCGCGGTACAGGGCAACAATCTCGCCGAGGCCAAGCGGCTCAACGACCGCATCGAACCTGTGGCGCGTGTGTTCTATGCCGATCCCTTCGTCGACATGCATAACCGCATGAAGGAGGCGCTGGTGCTGCTCGGCAAACTGCCGCGCGCCGTGGTGCGCCCGCCGCTCGTGAAAATCGAACGCGCGGAGATCGCGCGCATCCGTCAGGCGCTGATCGAGGCCGGGCTGTTGGATAAGAATGCCGCGCGGGATGCGGCTTAGCCTTTCTTCTACCTCCCCCTGAAAGTGGGAGGTCGCTCGTCATCGCGTAGCGATGATGATCGGGTGGGGGTCCATGTAGTCGACCCCCTCCCTGACCCTTCCCCTTTCAGGGGGAGGGGACACAAAGACACTGCCGCGCGCACTACCCAACCGCAAACTCGCTATTCTTCCTGTCCGTCACCAGCATGCTGCCGGGGTAATGCGTGATGCAGAAATCCGGCTTCGCCGTCGCGATCACCGATTGCGGCGTCACGCCGCAAGCCCAGAACACGGGCAGCTCATCCTCGCGCACCGGCACCGCGTCCCCATAATCTGGCTTCCCTAAATCGCGGATGCCGATCAGCTCGGGCTTACCGAGATGCACCGGCGCGCCGTGCACGGACGGAAAGCGCGTGGTGATCTGCACCGCGCGGATCGCGTCGGCCGGCGTCATCGGCCGCATCGACACCACCATCGGCCCGTGGAACGGCCCGGCCGCCTGCGTCGCGATCGACGTGCGGTACATGGGCACGTTGCGTGACAGCGCGACATGCCTGATCTCGATGCCGTCTGCCATCAGCGCCTCTTCGAACGAGAACGAGCAGCCGATGACGAAGCTCACCAGATCCTCGCGCCAATAGTCGCGCACATCCTCAGGCTCCGCGACGAGTTCGCCGTTACGCCACACGCGGTAGCGCGGAATATCCGTGCGGATGTCGAGGTCTTCGCCCATTTCCGGTACACGCCAGTCACCGGGTGCCGATGTACCGATCAGCGGGCAGGGCTTGGGATTGAGCTGACAGAAGCGCAGGAAGTCGGCGGCCAAGTCCTTGGGCAGCATCGCGAGATTGCCCTGCACATAACCCGGCGCAAGCCCCGACGTGGGTCCGCGATGCCGGCCTTCGCGCACGGTCAGCCGCGCCGCCAGACCGCTGCCGGCGGCAGCCGTGTCGTCTCGACGCATGGGTGTAACGGCCATGACAGTCTCCACCTCAACGCTATAGGTCATCGAGCCTAACACGGCCGCCACCGGTGTCGAATGCCGCAGACGAATGAGGCTTGCGCCCGCATCGGCTTTCCTGAGAGACTTCACGATCTAACGAAGCCCGCCAACAGGGCTCGCCCAGGGGAGGAATTTGTGATGTCTCGTTACGCTCGGATTCCATTTGCCTTAATTGCTCTTGCCGCCGTGGGGGCGGCACCCGCGCATGCGCAACAACCCGCCGCGCCCGCGCCGGTCAAGCTCGGCATCGTATCGTTTCTCACAGGTCCCGCCGCGTCGCCTTTTGGCATCCCGGGACGCAATGGCGCCGAGATCGTCATCGAGGCGCTCAACGCCGGTAAGGCGCCGCCGCCGTTCGACAAAGTCGGCTTCGGCGGCGCCAAGCTCGAGGCCAAATATGTCGACGAGGCGGGTTCCGCCGCCAACGTCGTCACCGAATATCGCAATCTCGTGCAGCGCGATCAGGTCGATGCCGTGGTCGGCTACGTCTCCTCGGGCAGTTGCCTGGCGGTGACGCCGGTCGCCGAAGAACTCAAGGCGCTCACCGTGCTCTATGATTGCGGCACGCCGCGCATCTTCGAGGAGAAGGCGCGCAGTTATGTCTTCCGTGTCAGCCCGCACGCGACGATGGATAACGTCGCCGCTGCACGCTATGTGCTCGCGCGGAAGAAGGTCCTCACGAGCTATTCCGGCATCAACCAGAATTACGCCTGGGGCCAGGATAGCTGGCGCGACTTCGACGCCTCGATGAAGGTGCTGGCACCGAAGGCGAGCGCAGACAAGGTGCTGTTCCCGAAACTGTTCTCCGGCGAATACGGCGCCGAGGTGTCGACGCTGCTCACCTCGAAGTCGCAGGTGCTGCACACCAGTTTCTACGATGGCGATCTCGAGGGCTTCATCTATCAGGAACAGGCGCGCGGTCTCGACAAGCGCATGACCATCATCATGACGACGGGCGAGACGGCAATCTGGCGGCTCCGGGATAAGATGCCGGATGGCACCATCATCGGCGCGCGCGGCGCCAACGGCCCTCTCGCCCGCGATACCGAGATCAACAAGTGGTTCCAGAAGATCTATACCGACCGCTACAACATCCCGCCGACTTATCCGTCCTACCAGATGGCGCAGTCGCTGCTCGGGCTGAAGCTCGCTTACGAGAAGGCGGCGGTAAACGGCGGCAAGCCGACGACCGATGCCGTCGCCACGGCGTTCAAGGGCATTGAGTTCACCGGCCCCGCCGGTCACGTGAAGATGGCGCTCGGCGACGGCCACCAGGGCATCACCGAGACGGCCTACGGCATCTACAAATTCAACAAGGAGACGAAGGAGCCGGAGATCGTCGACATAGTGCGCTATCCCGCCGAATGCGTGAACCCGCCGCCGGGCGTCGACGCCGACAAGTGGATCGCCAACGGCATGAAGGACGCCAGGTGCGAGTGAGGTCTTTACCCTCCCCGGCGTAGCGTGGGGAGGGTCGGCTCGCATTGCACATGCCATGCGAGCCGGGGTGGGGGCGCTTCATCGCTTGCTCCGCGTGATCCTCGCCCCCCACCCCGACCCCTCCCCACGGCTCGCGGGGTGAGGGGAGAAGAGCAAAACTTTGGGTGTGACCCGTGCTGCTGACCGCGTTCGCCATCCTGACCGACGGCCTCGTCTACGCGGCCTATCTGTTCATCGTCGCCATCGGGTTGACGCTGATCTTCGGTGTGATGAAGATCCTCAACGTCACGCATGGCTCGTTCTATGCCTTCGGCGCCTACGGGGCCGCCACCGCGGTGGGCATCTATGCGAATGGCGATTGGCCGGCGGCTCTTGGCTTCCTGTTCATGATCGCGCTCGCCATGGCCATCGGCCTCGTCATGGGGCTGGTGCTCGAGCGCGGCATCCTGCGGCTGGTCTATGGCCGCGACGAGGTGGTGGTCGTGCTCGTGACCTACGCCGTCTTCCTCATCCTCGAGGACGTCATCGTGCTGATCTGGGGCTCGCAGTCCAAGGGCGCCTATCAGCCGATGGTCTCCGCCGGCAATATCGAGATCGGCGGCCTCGTGCTGTCGAACTACGACATCATCCTGGTCGCGCTCGCCGCCATGCTTGCCATCGCTGCGACCTGGACGCTGAAGTTCACCCGCTACGGCCGGCTGCTCACCACCGTGATCTTCGACCGCGAGACCGCGGCGGCCTTCGGCATCAACGTCACGCTGGTCTACACCGTCACTTTCGTCATCGGCGCCATGCTGGGCGCGCTCGGCGGCGCGGTGATGGCGCCGAAGATCGCGGTGACGCTCGGCATCGGCGTCGAAGTGATTGTGCTTGCCTTCGCGGTGGTCGCCATCGGCGGCATGGGCTCGATCGAGGGCGCGCTCATCGGCGCGCTGATCGTCGGTATCAGCCGCGCCGCCGCCGTGCACCTGTTTCCGCAGGTCGAACTCTTCGTCATCTACGGCGTGATGGCGCTGGTGCTGGTCATCCGGCCCTACGGCCTGTTCGTGCGCGCGCAGCCGAGGAAGATCTGACATGGCCGCGCGCACGCATCTCATCGGGGCTTTGCTGTTTCTCCTCGCCGCGGCGGCGGGACCGGTGCTGCCGGATTGGGTCGCCTCGCTCGCGACCATCGCCTTCGCCAATGCGCTCGTGGTGCTCGGTCTCGTTGTGCTGTGGCGCGCTGGCCTCGTCTCATTCGGGCAGGCGCTCTATTACTGCATCGGCGCTTACATCGTGGCGCTGATCGGCCGCTGGACCGGCTTCACGGACGCCTTTGCGCTGGTGCTGCTCGGCGGCATCGGGGCGGGGTTGGTGGCGGCGCTGGTCGGCGTGCTGCTTGCGCGTTATCGCGAGATATTCTTCGCCATGCTGTCGCTGGCCCTGTCGATGATCCTCTACGGCGTGCTGGTGAAGACGGAGTCACTCGGTTCGACCGACGGCTTCAGCGTGACGACGCCGACCTTTCTCGGCCACGCATTGCATGGCGACAGACTCGGCCTCGCGCTCTATTGGCTGACGCTCGCGGTCGGTGCGATCAGCGCTCTGCTCATCGGTACTTACTTTCGCTCGGTCGCGGGCAGTCTCGCCGCGCCGATCCGCGACAACGAGATTCGCGTCGAATTCCTAGGCGTTTCCGTCACCGGCATCATCCACACCAAAGTCGTCATTGCCGGTATCCTCGGCGGGCTGGGCGGCGCGCTCGCCGCATTGTCCATCGGCCATGTCGATCCCAACATGGCCTACTGGACGACCTCCGGCGGTTTCGTGTTCGTCACCATCCTGGCCGGCGCCGGCTCGGTCGCCGCCGCCTTCGTCGGCTCATTGGCCTTCGAGGCGCTGCGCTCCTTCGCCGTCGATGTGATGCCCGGCCTCTGGCAGATGACGCTCGGCTCGGTGCTGCTGCTGACGATCCTATTCTTGCCCGACGGGCTCGGCTCGCTGGTGAAGCGCTTCCGGCGGCGCGCGGAGGCGAAGCCGTGAGCGACATTCTCACCGTCCGCGATCTAGAGAAGACCTTCGGCTCGCTGGTCGCCGCCCGGGACATCACCGTCAGCGTGCCGGCCGAGCAGACCGTCGGCGTCATCGGCGCCAATGGCGCCGGCAAGACCACTTTCATCAACATGATCACCGGCCATCTTACGCCCACCAAGGGCACCATCTTGTTCGAGGGCCAGGACATCACCGGCAAGCCGTCGCGCGAGATCACGCGGCTCGGCATCTCGCGCTCGTTTCAGGTGGCGCAGATATTTCCCTCGCTCAGCGTGTTCGACAACATGTGCATGGCCGCCGCCATCGCTCGCCGCAAAGGCGGCCTGTTCGGCAGCGTCGCGACGCCGCTGCATTCTGCGGACGCGATCGCGGAGGCCGAGGCCACAGTCGACCTGTTCCAGATTGGCCGCTATCGCGACACGCCCGCGAGCACGCTGCCGCAGGGCGTGCGCAAACTCCTCGACATCGGCATGGCGGTGGTCGGCTGGCCGCGGCTATTGCTGCTCGATGAGCCGACCAGCGGCATCTCCATCGAGGAGAAGTTCGACCTGATGCAGGTGGTGATGTCCGCGCTCAAGACACGCAGGATCACCGTGCTGTTCGTCGAGCACGACATGGAGATCGTTGGCCGCTTCGCCGACCGCGTGCTCGCCTTCTACGACGGCACCGTCATCGCCGACGGCACGCCGCACCAGACGCTCGATGATCCGCGTGTCCAGGAGCTCATCAGCGGCGTGCGCGTGAAGCCGGCCGCCGGCGCGGGAGCCGCGCATGCTTAGCGTGTCGCATCTGGATGTCTCCATCGGGCCGATCCCGATCATCCGCGACGTCTCGCTCACGATGAACGAAGGCGAGATGTGCGGCCTCATCGGCCGCAACGGTGCCGGCAAGACGACGCTCTTGCGCGCCATGATGGGCGCGCTGCCGGCACGCGGCAAAGTCGAACTCGGTCATATCGACCTGCTCACGCTGCCGGCGCACCGCCGTGCCGGCCACGGCATCGGCTACATGCCGGAGGATCGCCGCCTGGTGCCGGAGTTCACCGTCGAGGAGAACATCCGCCTGCCGACCTGGACGACAAAGGCCGACGGCGTCGAGGCGCGGCTCGAATGGATCTTCTCGATCATGCCGGAAGTGGCGCGCTTTCGCACGCGCCGCGCGCTGGAACTCTCCGGCGGCCAGCAGAAGATGGTGGCGCTGGCGCGCGCGCTGATGGCCGGCACGCGCATCCTCCTGCTCGACGAACCCTTCGAAGGGCTTGCCCCGGCGCTGGCGCGCCGCCTCGGCGAGGTGCTTGCCAACCTCAAGAGCGAGGGCGTATCGGTGTTGATCGCCGAGTCGAACGAGGTGCACGTGCTTGACTTGCTCGCGCGCGCCTATTTCATCGAGCGCGGCAGCGTGAGTGACAAG
>DASXOK010000324.1:0-2121 GCA_036494425.1 Pseudolabrys sp. | reverse complement strand
GTGTGCTTGTCGAAGAGGGTGACGGTGTGTGGATTGGCGTGAGCCTGCAAACCACTGAATGAAACCTGGAACCTTCCGAGCAGGCTGTGTCGCGACGCCAAGACGGAGGTGAGCATGGTGGACGCTCATGTGACCAGCCGTCGTATGCCCGCGATGAAACCAGTCGGAGAGCGTAGTGCGGGAAATCCGCATGCTGCGTTCGATGAGCGGGGAGGGGAAACGGATCGCACGTGCGGTACCGCGCCTCTCCTCGACTCTACTACGCGGGCGGTGCATCGGGGCTGAGAATCTGAGAAAGTCGTTGTGCAGCAACAGTTTCTCCACGATCCCAGGTGTGCCCCGATGCAGACAGAGTGTACGGCGAAGTTGTTGGAATTTGAAGCGGTTGAACGGCGTTCGGTGGTGGCCGGTTTCGATGGTGGGAACATTACCTCGAATGCAGGGGCGCTGCTGCTGGGCCAGGTTGACCGAGACCTTGGGCTGGTGCGTCGCTTCGCCGACTGCTTCATCGATCGGCGCGACCCACGCTATGTCGAGCATCAGGTCGACACGCTGGTGGGACAGCGCATCTTCGGCCTGGCGTTGGGATATGAGGATCTCAACGATCATGACGAACTGCGCAAGGACCCAACCTTTGCAGTGCTGGCGGGCAAGTTGAGCCCGGTGCTGCGGAGTGACTGTGAGGCGTTGGCTGGCAAGAGTACGCTCAATCGCCTGGAGCACACGCCCCGGCGCCATGCGTCGAAGTATCACAAGATCGATTGCGACGGAGCGCAGGTCGATGCGCTGCTGGTCGATCTGTTCCTCGAAGCGCATGCGCGTGTGCCGCGCGAGATCGTGCTGGATCTCGATAATACCGACATCCCATTGCACGGAGCGCAGGAAGGCCGGTTCTTCCATGGCTATTACGACGAGTACTGCTACCTGCCGCTCTATGTGTTCTGTGGCCGACACCTGCTGCTGGCCCGCCAGCGGCGTGCGAATGTCGCGGGCAGCGATGGCGCGGTCGAGGAGATGGCGCGCATCATTGCGCAGATCCGCCAACGCTGGCCGCGGGTGCATATCATCCTGCGCGCCGACAGCGGCTTCTCCAACGACGAACTGATGGCATGGTGCGAGGCGAACCGCGTCGACTTCGTGTTTGGCCTGGCGCGCAATCGCCGCCTGGAGGGAGCACTGGTCGATCAACTTGCCGAGGCCAAACGCCTATGCATCGCCTCGGGCCAGCCGGCGCGCGTGTTCCGCGACTTCCAGTATCGCACCATCGACAGCTGGAGCGGCACCCGCCGCGTCGTTGCCAAGGCCGAGCATACGCTGGAGGGCGCCAATCCTCGCTTTGTCGTCACCTCCCTCAAGCGCACCCGCCTCGCCTACGATGCGCGCGCCCTCTATGAGGACCTCTATTGCGCCCGCGGCGAAGCCGAGAACCGCATCGGCGAGCAGTTCGAACTGTTCGCCGATCGCGCCTCGTCGGCCACCATGCAGGCCAATCAGCTCCGCATGTGGTTCTCGGCCATGGCATATGTTCTCGTTGACACTCTGCGCCGTGTCGGTCTGCGCTTTACTCAATTCGCCGATGCCGCCGTCGCGACCATTCGTCTCAAGCTGCTCAAGCTCGGAGCGCAGGTGCGCACCAGCGTGCGCCGCATCCACTTCGCCATCACCTCGGCATGTCCAAACAAGGACGAGTTCGAGCTCGCCTACCTCTACCTTCAGCGCGCTTTCAGTTTGCCTTGAGCAACAGGGCGCACTGAAAACTCCAGGCTCTGCTCTCTGATTTGCCGACGCGCGCCCTGAGGGACTCGCATTACGGGAAGCTTGAGGTTACCGCTCGCGCATTCGGCGAACGTCGTAACATAGCCAGCCAACCCGATCGTACACACCACTAAAATGCCCGATAACAGCCATCTTCACAGACCCAACTTACTCGCGTTTGAGATATTGAGGCTAGCAGGTGGACGGCGAAGGCGTGGCGCTGTGGTGCGACCGGTTTGCTGATCCCGCACTGCGACCGCACCTCCCGACAGGTCCGGTTGACGGAGAGGGGAGATCGGTCGGTCAAGGCGCTCACCAGGAAACAGCCACGCGCCCGGGCGGGTACACTTCCAATAATCCCCGAGC
>DASXOK010000323.1:0-7076 GCA_036494425.1 Pseudolabrys sp. | reverse complement strand
CCGGGCATGGCGACCGGCATGGCCATCATGGGCTTCGGCGGCGCCGCCTTCATCGCCTCGCCGCTGTCGGTCTGGCTTATGGCGAAATTCACCACGCCAAGCCATATCGGCGTCGCCGAGACCTTCATCTGCCTCGGCGTCATCTATCTCATCTTCATGTGGGTTGGCGCCGCCATCGTGCGCATCCCGGCACCGGGCTGGAAGCCCGAAGGCTACACGCCGCCGGCGGTGCAGCAGAAACTCATCACCAAGAACGACGTCTACGTCTACGACGCGTTGAAGACGCCGCAGTTCTGGCTGATCTGGTGGGTGCTCTGCCTCAACGTCACCGCCGGCATCGGCGTCCTCGGCCAGGCATCGGCCATGAGCCAGGAGATGTTTCCTGGCCACGTTACGGCGATCGCCGCCGCCGGCTTCGTCGGCCTCCTCAGCCTGTTCAACATGCTGGGCCGGTTCTTCTGGGCCTCGACCTCGGACATCATCGGCCGCAAGAACACGTACTTCTGCTTCTTCGCAATCGGCACCGTGCTCTATTGCATGGTGCCGTGGACCGGCTCGATCGGCAGTGTCACGCTGTTCGTGCTCTGCTTCGTGGTGATCATGAGCATGTATGGCGGCGGCTTTGCCACCGTGCCGGCATACCTGAAGGACATGTTCGGCACGCGTTATGTCGGCGCCATCCATGGCCTTCTGCTGACCGCCTGGTCGGCAGCGGGCGTGTTCGGTCCGGTTCTGGTGAACTATATCCGCGAATACCAGATCGGACACGGCGTGCCGAAAGCGCAGGCCTACAACACCACCATGTATATCATGGCGGGCCTCTTGGTGATCGGATTCATCTGCAACTTCATGATCGAGGCCGTGCATGCGCGCTTCCACATGAAGGATGAACAAGCCGACCGGAACGCCGCGCCTGCGGGCGCAATGGCAAGCCCGGCCCGCGTCTAGGACCTGGGGACATCAAAATGACGAACGAAGCTCAAGACGGCTCGGTGAAGCTGAAGCTTTTTCTCGCTTGGGGATTTGTTGGCATCCCGCTGGCCTGGGGCGTGATCCAGACGATCGCCAATGCGATGAAGCTTTTCCAATAAGCTTTAGATAGAATGCAGGCGCCGCCCTCCCTGGTGAGGGCGGCGCTTGGTCACTCGGGCCGTTGTAAAATGAAGCGCAGCTATGTCTACGGCACAGTACGGCAAGCGCCGAGCGGCGCGATCCATGCGGTGCGCGTGAAGGACGAGTTGCTCGGCCTCGACGAAATCGATCAACTCGCGGCGCGCATGCGCGAGCGCATCGAGGCGCGCGGCGAAGTCACGCCGGAGGTGGTCGTCGTGCAAGGGGAACGCAAGGAAACGCTGGCTTTGTTCGGCGCGCCATACGCCGTGAATCTCGTGCGCGCGGCGATGTTCAACTCCGCGATCCGCCGGACGCAGATCGACTTCGATTGAGCACATGCCGCTGACGTCTCCTGTTTACCATTGCAGGGGGGCATCATACCGCGACCGCAAATCAATCCACATTTTGCCGCGATCGTCGCCGCTCTTGCATCCGTCTGCCGGGACGGACCGGCGAAGGGAGCGACATATGACGACGCGACGACATTTCATCATCGGTGCTGGCGCCATTGCCGGATTCGGATTGCCCGGGACGGGGCTTTTCGCGCGCGCCGAGCCTGGGCTGGCGGATTCGCTGCGCAGAGAGTTCACGCGCATCGAACGGGAAAGCGAGGGACGCCTCGGGGTGGCCATGCTCGATACGCAGTCGCACGAGCAGGCCGGCCATCATGCCGAGGACCGCTTCCCCATGTGCAGCACCTTCAAGATGCTGGCTGCCGCCGCCGTGCTCGCGCGTGTCGATGCCGGCAAGGAAAGCCTCGACCGGCGTATCACGTTCAAAGCCACCGACGTCGTCGTGAATTCGCCGATCACCAAGGACCACACCGGCGGCGATGGCATGACGCTCGGCGCCATCTGCGAAGCGGCCATGACTTATAGCGACAACACGGCGGGCAATCTCATTCTCGCGACCCTCGGCAGCCCGCAGGCGCTGACAGCTTATGCGCGGTCCATCGGCGACGCGGTGACGCGTCTCGACCGCAACGAGCCGACGCTGAACGAGGCCGTCCCCGGCGACGTGCGTGACACGACCACACCTTTGGCGATGCTGAAGAACATGCAGACGCTTCTGCTCGGCGACGTGCTGTCGCCGGCCTCGAAGGGGCAACTGACGAAGTGGGTGGCCGGCAACAAGACCGGCGACACGCGGCTGCGCGCGGGATTACCAGCCGGCTGGAAGGTCGGCGACAAGACCGGGGCGGGTGAGCGCGGCTCAACCAACGATATCGGCATCGTATGGCCGCCAAACCGGGCGCCGGTGCTCATCGCGGTCTATCTGACCGAGACCTCGGCGCCTGCCGACAAGCGCAATGCGGCGATTGCCGCGGTGGGACGGGCTGTGGCTACGGCGATCAGTGGGTAGCTAGGGGCGTCTGATCGCCGCTTCCAAAATCTCGGCCGTCTTCTCCGGCATGTCGAGCATCATGTGGTGGCCGCACGCGAGCGCGTGTGCGGTCCAGGCCGGATCGTCCTTGAGCCGCTCATAGAACGGCTTGAATGCACTGACTGCCGGCCGCTCGGTCGCATAGACGTAAGTGCGCTTGCGGATATCGCGATGCCTGCCGGTGAGCTTGAGGCGCTCGGAGAAGCAGCCAATCGGAAGCGGCGTCGCCAGCGCATCGACGCGCGCGGCATCGGCGGCGTTGACATTGAAGTATGTCGCTGGCGGCGGCGGAATGGCGAGCCCGCCGAGGTCGCCGGCATTGGCGATGTAGCGCTGCACGTTCGCGGGAATGTTGACGTCGAACAACGACTGGCCGTCCTCGGGAATGAAGGCGTCGAGATAGACCAGCGAGGAGATGCGCTCCGGCGCGCGGTCCGCGGCGCCGGTGACAACCACGCCGCCATAGGAATGGCCGGCCAGCACGACGTCGGACAGGTCCTCGAAGCGGAGGACGCCGAGCACATCGTCGATGTGGGTGGAGAGATTGAGCGCGCCGGTGAAGAGGTGCGAGCGTTCGCACTGGCCGGTCAGCGTCGGCGCAAAGACCCTGTGGCCTTTGGCGCGAAGAATGTCGGCCACGCGGGCGTAACACCAGCCGCCGCACCAGGCGCCGTGCACGAGAACGAAAGTCGCGGGAGATGTCATGGGAGAGCCTGCGTGCCTGGGAGCGATTCAGGGAGTGTGAATCGGCCCCGGCGGCAAGGCAAACAGGATAAGCCGCTCGCCCCGCGAAAGCGGGGGCCCATCACTGGATCCCCGCTTGCGCGGGGATGAGCGGAGCAAGCGTCGAGGCGAACTGATATCTACTTCTTCGCGCGCTCGATGCCTTCGAGGATCAGGCGCTCGGCGTCCTCGGCGTCCAGCCACTTCACGACGTTCACCCACTTCCCGTGCTCGAGATCCTTGTAGTGCTCGAAGAAGTGGGCGACCTGCTCGCACATCAGCTTGGGCAGGTCCCGGTAGCTGTTGACACCGGTATAGAACGGATAGAGGGCGTCCACCGGCACAGCGAGGATCTTCTCGTCCTTGCCCGCCTCGTCCTCCATCAGCAGCGCGCCGACCGGACGGCAGCGGATCACCGCACCCGGCACCACCGAGTGCTGGGCGATCACCATGATGTCGCAGGGGTCGCCGTCCTCGGATAGCGTGTGCGGGATGAAGCCGTAGTTCCCGGGATAGAACATCGCGGTGTGCAGGAAGCGATCGACGAAGATCGCCCCCGATTTCTTGTCGAATTCGTATTTGACGGGGACGCCGCCGAGGGGAATCTCGATGACAGCGTGGACGTCTTTCGGCGGATTACGGCCGGTGGAGATGAGTGTCAGGTCCATGGCGAGCCGCTCCGTGCGGGATGTGGTGGATTGCATGCCGCTTCATAGGGCATGCGGATTGCGGAAACGAGACCGTCCAGGCGAAACCCGGCCATGCCAATTTGGTAAGGCGAAATTGTGTGTTCGTGAAGCGAAAATGGCAAAGTTCGGCCCGGCGGCCCACGATCAGGCCGCCGAGTGGTAGGACCGCACGTTGTTTTAGACCGCCGCCGCCAGTTCGGGCAGATCGGCCGGCGCTGATGCACCCGCCTCGCCCTCGGCGGGCGCTTTTCGCGTCGAACGCTCGTGGAACCTGACGATGCTCAGCGCCGTCTTCTGGCTCAGCTTCTTGTACCGCTCGAAGCTGCGCGAGACATCGTCTGCGCTCAAGGCGCGATTGGCAGCGTACATCGTGAGCAGTTCGCGCGCCGTGGTCCAGGAGCAGCCGGCGGCCTTGGCGAAAAGCAGGACCATGTCGTCGCCCTCGTCGAGCAGCGCGCGCTCGACAAGATCGAGCGGGAAGCGGCCGAGACGGGCGAGCGCCACAGCGGTCTTCTCGAACTCCTGCGCCCGCGCCGGGGCGTGGACGCTGGCCTCCGAGATCGGCCGCACGCGCAGGCGGCGGTTGGTCTCGCGCACCGCCGTCGCATGCTCCGGCGAGGCGTCGCGCACCTCGCGCTGGAGCCCGGTGGCGACATCGTCGATGGTCTCTCGGATCGCCTCGGCGGCCTGCGGATTATCCGCCTCGAGCTTTGCGCGCACGGAGGCGGATGCCGTCTCCAGAAGCTTAAGGAAATACTGGCGAGGAATGTCGCTGCGCCGGCCGAGCGCCAGCGTCAGCTTGCGGTCGTTGCGGGCGCGGATGGTCAGCTTGCCATAGCCGGCGAGCGAGAAGTGCGCGCCCTCGTTGGCGACGATCTTGTGCACGACACGCTTGTCGCCGCGCTCGACGAGGACGTCGGTGACGGCCTCGCTCACGGTGAGCCGTTCCGCGATGGCGAGCAAATGCTCCTGGCTCTTGCTGGCGGCATTTTCGACCAGGTCCTCGTCGGTGAGTTGCTGCGAATGCGTGAGCACCGGCCCGGCGACCGCGATCGCGTCGTCGAAGGCGAGCGTGCGGACGACCCGCGGCGGCGCATTGTCCATGGCCGCCAGCCGCTGCGCCAGCTTGGCGCGCGCCTTGACTTCGATATCGGCCGCAAGCTCACGCATCACGTCGTCGAACAGCGCGATCTGCTCCGCGGAATAGCTGCGCGATCCGGCGGCGAAGAGGTCGGTGATACGCAGGAGGATGCGCAGGCGGCGCTTGACGTCGCCGGCGCCGACCGCGTCGATCAGTTCGTCGAGCAGCGTGGGATTTTCGGGAGCGGCCTGGACGTCGGTGGCGAGGGCTATTTCGGACACGGGCACTGAGGACATGATCACTGACTGCAATTCCACATGAGGACTGCGACGCGACCGCCATTGAGAGTACGGCCGGGTGAAAGACAGGGATGTCATAACGGAGAGTTGCAAAGGTTCGCTCACCCGCAGCGCCGAAAAAAGCCGAAAATTTTAATGAATTTGGACGGCGTGGCCCTCCAAAAAAGAGGCCCGCTTCGCAGCGGGCCCTTCTATCGCGAGACAGCGAAACTACTAGAACAACCCGACGATCTTGCCGTCCTTGACGTCGATGGAGTCGGCGGATGGCACCTTCGGCAGGCCCGGCATCGTCATGATCTCACCGCAGATCGCCACGATGAACTCGGCGCCGGCGGAGAGCCGCACCTCGCGCACGGGAATCGAGAAGCCGGTCGGCGCGCCCTTGGCGTCCGGATTGGTCGAGAAGGAATACTGCGTCTTGGCGATGCAGACCGGCAGCTTGCCGAAGCCCATCTCTTCCCATTGCTTGAGCTGGTCCTTCACCGACTTGTCGGCGGTGGCGTCGTCGGCGCGGTAGATCTCCTTGGCGATGGTGCGCACCTTCTCGAACAGCGGCATGTCGTCGGGATAGAGCAGCTTGAGATCGGCCTTGCCGCTGTCGATGATCTTCACGACCGCCTTGGCGACGTCGGCCGCGCCCTCGCCGCCCATGGCCCAGTGATCGGCCATCAGCGCCTCGACGCCGAGCGCCTTGCACTTCTCCTTGACGAGATTGATCTCGGCATCGGTGTCGGCGGAGAAGCGGTTGATCGAGACCACGGCCGGCAGGCCGAACTTCTTGATGTTCTCGACGTGACGCTGAAGGTTGGACATGCCGGCTTCGAGCGCCTTGAGGTCTTCCTTCTTCAGGTCGGCCTTGGCGACGCCGCCGTGCATCTTCAGTGCGCGGATGGTGGCGACGATGACGACGCAATCGGGCTTGAGGCCCGCCTTGCGGCACTTGATGTCGATGAACTTCTCGGCGCCCAGGTCGGCGCCGAAGCCGGCTTCGGTCACGACGTAGTCGGCGAGTTTCAGCGCGGTGCTCGTCGCCGACACCGAGTTGCAGCCGTGCGCGATGTTGGCGAAGGGGCCGCCGTGGATGAAGGCGGGTGTGCCTTCCAGCGTCTGCACCAGGTTCGGCGCGATGGCGTCCTTCAAGAGCGCCGCCATGGCGCCGTGCGCGTTGAGATCCTTGGCGCGGATCGGCTTACGCTCGCGCGTATAGGCGACTATGATGTTGCCGAGACGCTCCTTGAGATCCTCGAGATCCTTGGCGAGACAGAAGATCGCCATGACTTCCGAGGCCACGGTGATGTCGAAGCCGGCTTCGCGCGGATAGCCGTTGGCGACGCCGCCGAGCGAACAGACGACCTCGCGCAGTGCGCGGTCGTTCATGTCCATCACGCGGCGCCAGACGACGCGGCGCGAGTCGATGCCGAGCGCGTTGCCCCAGTAGATGTGGTTGTCGATGAGCGCCGAGAGCAGATTGTGCGCCGACGTAATCGCGTGGAAGTCACCGGTGAAGTGGAGGTTGATGTCCTCCATCGGGATCACCTGCGCATAGCCGCCACCGGCCGCGCCGCCCTTTACGCCGAAGGACGGGCCGAGCGAGGGCTCGCGCAGGCAGAGCATCGCCTTCTTGCCGATGTAGTTGAGCGCGTCGGTGAGACCGACCGTGGTGGTCGTCTTGCCTTCACCCGCCGGCGTCGGCGAGATCGCGGTGACGAGGATCAGCTTGCCGTTCGGCTTGCTGGCCATCGACTTCACATAATCCATCGACACCTTGGCCTTGTAGTGGCCATAGGG
>DASXOK010000322.1:0-6712 GCA_036494425.1 Pseudolabrys sp. | reverse complement strand
GCGTGATCGTCCGGCCCCAGCAGGTTCGGATAGCCTCCGGGAAGAGCGGTCGGGGCGAGCCAATCGGACACCGAACGCGCCCATTGCCGATGGCAATCGCCGGCCGCGTCTGTATCGCCATCGCCGTCCCACGCGGAAATGATCTCGACGAGGTAATGCTCCCGCCGCAAGCCGAAGGCCGTCGATTCGACCGGAATGCGCGTCGCGGCGCCGTGCAGGTGATGCAGGACGAGCGCCGAGTAAGGAGAGGTTCGTGTGCTGCCGCCCGCGATCAGCGCGCGGATCGAGTCTCTGGTCAGGCGCGGCAGCCAGCGGGTCTGGATCGCGTAGTTCCGGCCATTCACGACATGCGCATCAAAGCGCTTCAAGATGTCGGGTAATGTCGTTGGTGCGATATCCACCATGAGCGGCGATCCGAGACGTTGCAGACCGGACATGACCGGGCCGCCTTCCGCCTGATCGCCGGCCCACACGGGCGCAAGGAACACGGAGGGAGTGCCGTCCGGTAGAGGAAGGATTCCGGCCAAAGTCGTGAGTTCGTCAGGCGCCGACGCCGCCGCCACCGCGTAACCGCGCAAGACCTTCTCAGCTTCGGACCACGGGAATGCGATCAGCCCGGACAGCAACCCCCGGGCCGGATGCAGGCGCACGCGCATCGAGGTCACCACACCGAAATTGCCGCCGCCGCCACGCACAGCCCAGAACAGATCGGAATTTTGTGTCGCATCCGCGGTGACAAGCCGCCCGTCGAATAGGACGATCTCGACGCGGAGCAGATTGTCGAGCGCGAGGCCATAGCGTCCGGTCAGCGGTCCGTAGCCGCCGCCGAGCGTCAGGCCGGTCATTCCGACCGTGCCGCAGGTCCCGGTGACCAAAGCGAGCCCATGCTCTCCGGCCGCCGCGGCCGCGTCATGCGCCGTGGCGCCGCCCCAAATGGTCGCGGTCTGCGCCCTCGCATTGACGGCGACACCGCGCATGCGCGAGAGATCGATCACAAGCCCACTGCACAGGCAACGCCCGGCCCAATCGTGTCCGCCGCCGCGCACCGAAAGCTGCATGCCGTGCCTGCGCGCGACCTGAACCGCGGCCTGTACGTCGCCAACACTCTCGCACACGGCAAATATCTCGGGCCTATACTCGACCGCGCCGTTCCAGATCTTGCGGACGCGATCGTACGCCCCATCCTCCGGCAGGATCACCTCACCCTGCATGCGCGCACGCAGCTCGCGCGCAGCCACACCAGAACGGAACGCCACTTTCACGATCGTCATCTCAACTCTCCATGCTTGCGGGCAAGACACTGGAGGAAGGCCGCTACGGCATCATTTCGATTCAGCGAAATTGTGTTGCGATCGTAACGTGACGCGAATCATGGATCATGGACCGACAACGATGGTCCCGTAGCGGAGCGCGATAAGTTCGATATCGCGAGGCGACCGGCCGGCGATTTCATCGAACATGCGGTCAATGCCGCCCGGCGTGAACACGATCAGCGCCAGAACACGCGCCTCGGTCATGTTGCGCCATGCGTGCGCAGCGCCCTTCGGGACGACGACGGTGGCTCCCGGCGATGCATTGAACTCGGCCTTGCCGATGTGGAAGTGAAGGCAGCCTTCGATGATGTGGAAAACTTCATCCTCATTCTGATGGATGTGCATGGGCACCGCGCCGTCCGGGACGATCAAAGACCGGAGGATCGTATAGGCGCCTCCCACGTCCGCCCCGCGGACGCATACCGACACCTGCTCACCGGGCACTGTATCGAGCGGGACAATGTCATCGACCCGGGTGACGAACGGGCGCCGGACCGGGCTGTTTTGCGGCCTCAAAGAAACGATCTGTGGCTTCATGGTGACCCTCCTCATTCGTTGAGAGAGCGAGCGTCACCCGGCACGGCTACCCGTTGATGTCAGCGCCAGCCCCGTGCGTTACAGATGTAGCGGAACGCAGCCGCCCGGCCTCGAGGCTGCGTGCCAAGGCCGCTCCGATCTCGGAGGCGTGCAGCGGCCAACTCACGATCTCGGAGATGCCGGCCGCCATCAGGGCCTCGGCGTCGACATCCTGCGCGGGAGCGGCCACGATGATCGCCTGATGCGGGTTTGCCTGCCGCAGTGCGGCCGCCGCCTCGAGCAAAGCCCCGACCGAGCGAAGCTGACCGATCACGATGGCATCGAACCTATTCGGCGTTTTCCGCGACGACTCAAGAGCGTCCTCGAGGCGACCGAACCCGACCGGCTCATACCCAAGCGCCGCCAGAATCTCCTCGTTGTGCAGCAACTGTTCGCGCGGCATATCGACGACCAGCAGCGTCTCGCCACGGCCGAAGGACCGCGGCGCCAGTTCCGCATTGACCGCGGACGCGACGGCAGCGACGCAGGCGAACCACGCCTCGAAGCGCGTCCCCGCCCCCGGCTCGCTCTGCACGTCGATGACGCCACCATGCTCGCGCACGATTTCACGGACCGTCGCCAGCCCGAGCCCGTTCCCGGCGGCGCGTGTCGTGAAGAACGGCTCGAAGATGCGCTCCAGAACGGCCTTGTCCATGCCGCGCCCGGTGTCGCGCACGGCGATGCAGACGTACCGGCCCGGCTTCACCGTGCCGTGGCTGAGCCTGCGCGGACGTTGGATGTCATGAATCTGGGCGCTGACTTCGACTTGCCCTACGCCGTCCATGGCCTGCGCGGCGTTCATGCAGAAATTGAGAATGACCTGCTGCAACTGCACCGGATCGGCCGACACGACCGCTTCGTCCGGCGGCGGCTGGATCACAAGTTCGATCTTGGACGGCAAGGACGCGCGCAACATCGCCGCGGTTTCAGTCAGCAGCGGACCCACACGGACCGGCCTGCGCCTGGCCTCACGGCGGCGTCCGAAGGCGAGGATCTGGTCGACCAGATCATGGGCTCTCTCCGCCGCCCGGCGGATGCCATCCAAATATCCAGCGGTCTTGCTGCCGTTCTTGGTGTGCAATTCGGCGACCTCGACGTAGCCTAAGATCGCGCCGATGATGTTGTTGAAATTGTGCGCGATGCCGCTGGCGAGCGCACCGACGGTTTCCATCCGATGCGTCTGCTGCAGCCGCGCCTCCAATCTTGCCTTCTCCGCTTCGACAGCCCGGCGCTCTACCGCGTACCAGAGGGTATCGAGCGCCATTCGCAGGAGACCAAGTTCGCCGGGTGCGGTAATGCGACAAGGCCGATGCACCGCATCAAAGCCCAAGACAATATCAGCGCCCTCCCTGGTGGTCCGTGACGCACAAGCCCATCCGCGCAACCCAAATTCCAAGCAGGCCTCCCGGGCCCGGCCCTTCCGCAGGCGTTTCACATCGGGGACTTGAACGACATCCTCCAACGCAGGTTCGAACTCGGCGGCGAGCGCCGGGGCTTCGTCCGGCCAGTTGCGCGGCAAGGATGTGCCGATCCGGCGCCAAACACGCGTCCGCGGGCTTGCGCCGCGCACAAGGAAATAGGCCCGATCCGCACCGACGCACTCCCCCATCTCCGCCAGCGCCCGGTCGATGAGACCGTCGATCTCCGACGGAGGGGAGTTGATGAAGCGTATGGATATTCTCGCGATGACATGCTCCAGCGCGGCGCGGCGCCGGATTGCAAGCGCACGCGCGTGAAGCTGGAGCCCTAGATAGGCCAGAACACCGACGAGAAGGAGCGAGGCGACATAGAGGTAGACGCGGAAGCGCCGGGCCTCGTTCCGCGAATGCGCCTGCCGCTCCACGACGAGCGTGCGCAGCGCTTCTCTGTTGATCTTTTCCTGCGGCTCTCGCAGCGTCTTCAACGCAGCGTCTGTCGCGGGCAGAACGCGAAGCAGCATCGTTCCATGCGCCGCCAGCACACGAATCAGATCTTCATCACCGAATGAACCTGCCTGCTGTTCCAGGCGCACGATGCGGTCCTCGACCTCTTTCGCGTTCTCCGGCGTTACGTCGAGCGTAAACCGCAGCATGGCGACAGAGAGCGCATTGGCCTGCGGCGCCGGCGGCTCGCTTCCGGCAGTCGTTTCCAGCCGGCGGCTGAACAACGCAAAATACGCAAGGGAGTTCTGCAAGAGCGCATTGTCGGTCTTGAAAGCCTCGACCGTCTGTTCCTGCACTTGAACCGAGAGGTCGAGGCGGTCGACCGCGTCGGCGATCCGTCGATCATTGCCCAGAGCGTCGCGTACTTTGCCGGTCGATTTGTACAGCGCGCTGATCTCGGCGACCAGCGGATCGTAATTGCGCAGAATGCCCGCGCGCGCGGCGAGAACGTCGCGATGCAGCGCTGCTTCAGAGGTGGTGAATTCTTCGATGTCGTTCAATGCGTGGTCGATCAATTCCGCATCCGGATGGTTGGCGCGCAGCGCTAGCCAGCTCAACAAGAGGATAAGGAGTGGAACGGCCGCGAGGGCGGCGATCATCCTCATCGCTTGGCCTCCCCCTGCGGATGCCACGGCGGAGCGGTCAGCGTTTTCAGGAATGCGACAATCGAAGCGACCTGCGAGTCGGACAGCGTCTGACCAAGCTGCGCGCGGCCCATCCTGCGCACGGCGTCATCGAGCGTCGGCGCGCTTCCATTGTGGAAATACGGTGGCGTCGTGGCGACGTTGCGCAGGCTTGGTACCCGCAGGAGCTCCGGCTTCTCCGAGCCGAGGGAGCCGAATATGCCGCGATGCTCGAACAGATTGCCGCCGACATTGACGCCCTGATGGCAAGAGACGCAGCCGAGTGATTTGAAGAGCCGGTATCCGTCGACTTCCGCCGGTGAAAGCGCCGCGGCATCGCCGGCCAGCCATTTGTCGAAGCGACTGCCCGGCGTGAGCAACGAGCGCTCATAGGTCGCGATCGCGTCGAGAACATTCGCGCGGTCGGGCGCTCGGCCATACGCCTTAGCGAATTGGCTCGTCATCTTCGGATCGGCGTTCAATCGCGGCAACACTTCAGCAATGCTGGTGGCCATGATGCGCGGACTGAGCAGCGAGGCCTCGGCCTGCGCCTCGAGCGTGCGAAACCCGCCGTCCCAGTTCATGCGAAAGCTCAAGGCCGCATTGAAGATCGTGGGCGTATTAAACCTGAGTTGCTGGCCATGGGGGCCGGTTCCGATCTTCCGGGCGTCGGCGCCGTTCGTACGGATGTCATGGCACGCGACGCAGCCGTATGTCTGGTCATGCGAGAGCCGCGGATCCGCAAAGAGCTCCTCTCCGAGTATCCGTTTGAGCGGATCGATGCCCGAGGGAACTGGAATTGGCGTTATCGGTTCGGCAACGACGGCAACGGCTGGCACGTCGCCAGCGAGCTGCGAGGTCTGCGCGGGCACCAGGCGCAAATAGACGAGCGAAAAAAGGCAGACGCCAACCGCGACGCCAAGCCAAAGACGTGACGCGACGTACTTGCCCCGGGCGCCGAATGCTTCCCCCATCAGCGCCCCATTACCGCGAACCGCTTCCGGAGGTCGGCGGGATCCACGCATTTGAACGCACCATCATTGCTTTTACTTAGGCCTCGCGACGTCTGGCCGCTTCGCATGATTGCGAATTCGCACGGTGCGCCTCGGCAATTTCTTCAGCGTCCGCGTCCTGCCCGGCCAGGGTTCCGGCCAGCGGAACAATTGGATGAATCGTGTCGGCGTAGGCCGCTAGTCCCTCCACGATCTCGTTGAACAACCACGACAGCGCCGCCCCCATTAGATGTGAGAATGTCCGGCGGGGCGGAGCGCTCTCCTCGAGCGAGTGCGAAGGCGCACTGCGGAGCGGCAGGTAGTGGACGGCGCCCGCGGCCGTCATCTCCCGGTGGTGGAGTGTTGTCCGCGCGAAAGGCGACTCATCATGTTGCATTTGTCCGCTCCTGCAGTCCGTTGACCGAGGAGACTGTGCCGGGCGCATGTTGCGCCAGCATTCCAGTATTGGCCGGCGGCGTTACAAATGTAGCATTGGAACTGCTGGTGTCGGCGTGGGAAGCGATCCATTGGGCGCAGAACCCTACACCGACGGAGTCACACCGTCTCGACCTGCAAAGCGAACGTGTAGCCGACGCCGCGCTCCGTCTGAATAACGCGCGGCATGCTTGCATCGCCATCGAGCTTACGCCGCAGCCGCAACACCTGGACGTCGATGCTGCGATCGAAGACGTCTTCATGCATCCGCGTCGCCTGGAGAAGGTATTCGCGCGTGAGCGGACGCTGCGGCGCTTCGATAAAGGCGACGAGAAGGGCGTATTCGCTCTTGGTCAGCGGCACTTGGGTACCGGCGGGATCGGTCAACTTGCGCAAACGGCGATCGAACTGCCAGCCGCCGAAGCGATACCGCCCACGCTCCGCTTCACGCTGGCTGACGTGATGCGCGCCCTGGTGCCGACGCATCACGGCCCGAATGCGAGCCAGCAACTCGCGCAAGCCGAACGGCTTCGTCACATAGTCGTCGGCGCCAAGTTCCAGGCCGACGACGCGATCGATTTCGTCGCGCCGGTGGCCTGTCATGATGATTACGGGAACATCGGAACGCGTGCGAATTTCACGGAGGAGATCGAGACCATCCTCCTGACCGAGTTGCAGATCGAGGATGACCAGGCCGGGTTCCTCGGCCGCGAACTGCCTGAGCATCGCCTCGCGCCCGTTGGCGACGACGATGCGCATGTTGTGACCGGAAAGATAATTCTCGATGAGATTGCGGATGCTCAGGTCGTCGTCGACAAGCAATATCCGCAGCGGACGTCCGGCATCCTTCT
>DASXOK010000321.1:0-4971 GCA_036494425.1 Pseudolabrys sp. | reverse complement strand
TTCTGCGCGATGTTGCCGGTCGCCGCCATCCACTTGAACACAGGCAGCACGGGCACGCGCGTAAGATCAATTCGCGCGCCCAAGCCTTTCGGCAGCACGCGCGGGATATTGTCGGGGAAGCCGCCGCCGGTGATGTGCGCGAGGCCTTTCACCGCTTTGGTCTCGCGCAGTGCGGCGAGGCACGACTTCACATAGATGCGCGTCGGCGTGATGATCGCTTCGCCAAGCGATTGCTTCGGTGCGAAAGGGGCGGGCGCGGTCCACGCAAGACCGCTCTTCGCCACCACCTTGCGCACCAGCGAATAGCCGTTGGAGTGCACGCCGGAGGAGGCGAGGCCGAGGATCACGTCTCCCTCGGCGATGTCCTTGCGCGGCAGCAGGTCGCCGCGCTCGGCGGCGCCGACGGCGAAGCCGGCAAGGTCGTAGTCGTCGCCCTGGTAGACGCCCGGCATCTCGGCGGTCTCGCCACCGATCAGCGCGCAGCCCGCCTCGCGGCAGCCGACGCTGATACCGGCGACGACGGCGGCGCCGATCTCCGGCTCAAGCTTTCCACAGGCAAAGTAGTCGAGGAAGAAGAGCGGCTCGGCGCCTTGCACCACCAGATCGTTCACCGACATGGCGACCAGGTCGATGCCGATGGTATCGTGGCGGCCGGTGTCGATGGCGATCTTCACCTTGGTGCCGACGCCGTCATTGGCCGCCACCAGGATAGGGTCCTTGAAGCCGAGCGGCTTGAGGTCGCAGAGGCCGCCGAAGCCGCCGATTTCCGCGTCGGCGCCTGGCCGCGCGGTAGCCCGCACCAGCGGCTTGATCAACTCAACCATCCGGTTGCCGGCGTCGATGTCGACACCCGCCTGCGCGTAAGTCAGCCCGCGCTCGTTTTCTGCCATGATGGCCCTCGTTCGCGCCGGGGTCCTACGTTGAAATCGTCGGTCGTGCAATGGTCCGCCCGCCGTTATACTCTGCCGAAGGGTTTGGCGCGTTTCCGGCTGGGTGGGGGCGGGCCAGCGAGCCGGGACCGCCTTGAGTATTCCAAATCTTATTACGCTGGGCCGCATTCTGCTGGTGCCGGTCGTCGTCTGGGCGATCGCGCAAGGGCTGATGTGGCTCGCCTTCGTGCTCTTCGTTGCCGCCGGAGTGAGCGATGCCGTCGACGGCTTCCTCGCCAAGCGCTTCGGCATGACCACGGTGCTCGGGGCCTATCTCGACCCGCTCGCCGACAAGGCGCTGATCGTCTCGATCTACGTGACGCTAGGGATCAATGGGCTGATCCCGCGCTGGCTGGTCATTCTGGTGGTGTCGCGCGACATCATGATCATCGGCGGCATCATGCTGTCCTGGGTGATGGGCAATCCGCTCAAGATCAGGCCGCTGCTTGTGTCGAAACTGAACACCGTGGCGCAGATCGTGTTCGCCTGCGCGGTACTCGGCTCGCTCGGGTTCGGGCTCGAGGTGCCGCTCGTGACCCTGGTGTTGACGGGGCTGGTGGCGGTCTTGACCTTGCTCTCGGTGGCCGCCTATGTCGCGGAATGGGCGCGGCACATGAACAAGACGATGGCGGGACCGTGAGCGAGCGCGCACCAGCGCAGGTGCCACCGGCTTCCCCTCGGGGCGGACGCGGATCGTTCCAACGGCAGATCGTCTTCTGGCTCGGTGCGCTGGTCGTGTTCGTGCTGCTGCTGTGGCTGCTGGGCGGGATACTGCTGCCCTTCGTCGTCGGCCTCGCCATCGCCTATCTGCTGACCCCCACGACCGATCGCCTGACGCGGCTCGGCCTCAACCGCCTGGTGGCGTCGCTGCTGCTGATCACCCTGTTGGTGCTGGCCTTCGTGGTGATCATCCTCCTGGTCGTGCCGATCCTCGGCAGCCAGCTCGGCTCCTTCATCGAGAACATCCCCGGCTATGTGAGCAAGCTGCAGTCGCTGCTCAGCGATCCGAGCCGGCCATGGGTACAGAAGCTGCTCGGGGCCGGCTTCAGTCCCGACAAAGGCTTCGGCGACCTGGTGTCGCAGGGCGTGAGCTGGTTCACGGCATTCCTGAAATCGCTGTGGTCGGGCGGGCAAGCGCTGGTGTCGCTGTTCTCGCTGGTCGTGGTGACGCCGGTGGTGGCGTTCTACTTGATCTACGACTGGCACCGCATGATCGCGACGGTCGACGCCTGGGTGCCGGTGCAGCATCGCGCGACCGTGCGCCAACTCGCGCGCGAGGTCGATGCCGCGATTGCCGGCTTCGTGCGCGGGCAGAGCGCCGTGTGCCTGATCCTCGGCTCCTTCTACGCGGTGGCGCTGACCCTGTGCGGGCTCAATTTCGGCCTGCTGATCGGGCTCATCTCAGGCCTTATCACGTTCATCCCGTATGTGGGATCGATGACCGGATTGGTGCTCTCGCTCGGCGTCGCGGTGGCGCAGTTCTGGCCGCATTATTATTCGATCATCGCGGTGCTCGCCGTGTTCCTGGTCGGTCAGTTCCTCGAAGGTAATGTGCTCTCGCCCAAGCTGGTCGGCGAAAGCGTCGGTCTGCACCCGGTGTGGCTGATCTTCGCGCTGCTTGCCTTCGGCTATCTGTTCGGCTTCGTCGGCCTTTTGGTCGCGGTGCCGCTCGCCGCGACCATCGGCGTGCTCGCGCGCTTCGCGCTGCGGCGCTATCTCGAGAGCTCGTTCTACACCGGCGAAAAGACGGGTTGAGCCGATGTCTGCGTCCTTCGCCCCGCGCCAGCTTGTGCTCGCGCTCGACCACGCCGTCAGCTACGCCCGCGAGGATTTCCTCGAAGGTCCGTCGAACACCGCGGCTCTGACGTTGATCGACCGCTGGCCGGATTGGCCCAATCGCGTCATGGCGCTCACGGGGCCGGAAGGCGCGGGGAAAAGCCATCTCGCCACCATCTGGGCGGAAGCGGCCGGCGCGCGCACGCTCTCCGCCAAACTCTTGGGCGAGACCGATCTGCCCTCGGCCTTCGCTACCGGCGCGCTGGTGGTCGAAGACCTCGAGCCGGCGGGGCTCGACGAGCGCGCGCTGTTCCATCTCTTGAACCTGGCGCGCGAGGAAAGCGCCTATGTGCTCGTCACAGCGCGCGCGGCGCCCGCGAGCTTTACGGTGACCATCCGCGACCTGGCGTCACGGCTGCGCGCGTTGCCGGTGGTGGCGCTGGCGCCGCCCGACGACGCGCTGTTGCGCTCACTGATCATCAAGCTCGCCGCCGACCGCCAGCTTGCCGTGGACGAGCCGCTGGTGAATTACCTCGCCAACCGCATCGAGCGCTCCTTCGCCGCCGCCCGCGCGGCGGTGGCTCTGCTCGACGAAGAGGCGATGCGCCAGCATCGCCCGGTGACGCGCGCGCTGGCGGCCGAGCTTTTCCGCGAGACGGGGGCTTAACGCAGTCCATCGGCCAGTCTTGACTGCGACAGCGATCCCGGCGCGAACTGTCATCCGGACGCCACTATTCTCCGCTACCCCAATCGCATTCATTGGAATGTCTTTTCCATGGCAGATCGTGCTCAAGCTATTGACGTGAAAGACGAAACTGCGCCGGCGCCGGACAGCGCGGCGATCGCCGCGACGGTCCTGACGTCGGTCGATGTGCGGTTGGCGGACAGTCCGGCGCGCTTCATCAACCGCGAATTGTCGTGGCTCCACTTCAATCGGCGCGTTCTCGAAGAGGCCGCCAACGAGCACCACCCGGTCCTGGAGCGGGTGCGCTTCCTGTCGATTTCGGCCAATAACCTCGACGAATTCTTCATGGTGCGTGTCGCCGGTCTCAAGGGCCAGGTGCGGCAGGGCATCCTGACCCAGAGCCCGGACGGGCTCTCACCGTCCGAGCAGCTCGCCCGCGTTCGCGAGGCGGTGGCGAGCCTGTCGCACGACCAGCAGCAGCGGTGGCTGGAATTGCGGCCCGATCTTGCCGCCGCCGGCGTGACGCTGGTCGACGGCCACGACCTCAAGAAGCCGGAGCGCGCCTGGGTCGAGGAGCACTTCCTCACCCACGTGTTCCCGCTGCTGACGCCGCTCGCCATCGACCCGGCGCATCCGTTCCCCTTCATCCCCAATCTCGCCTTCTCGATCGCGCTGCAACTCGCGCGCGCCAAGGACGGCAGGGCGATGAACGCGCTCATCCGCATGCCGCAGAAGATCGAGCGCTTCATCCGCCTGCCGAGCGCGACCGACCACGGCATTCGCCTGATCACGCTCGAGGACGCGACCGCGCTGTTCGTCGGCCGCCTGTTCCCCGGCTATACGGTCAAGGGGCAGGGCGCCTTCCGCGCCATCCGCGACTCGGAAGTGGAAATCGAGGAAGAGGCGGAAGATCTGGTGCGGCTGTTCGAGACCGCGCTCAAGCAGCGCCGCCGCGGATCGGTGATCCGTCTCGAGCTCGACGCCAAGATGCCGGCGCAGCTGTGCGGCTTCGTGCAGCGCGCGCTGGCGGTCGCCGACGACGAAGTCTTCATGGTCAACGGCGTGCTGGCGCTCAACGATCTGTCGCAGCTCACGCGCATCGACCGGCCCGACCTCGAATTCGTGCCTTACAATCCGCGCTATCCGGAGCGTATCCGCGATCATGGCGGCGATGCTTTCGCCGCCATCCGCCAGAAGGATCTCGTCGTCCACCACCCGTATGAATCCTTCGACGTGGTGGTGCAGTTCCTGCAACAGGCGGCGCGCGATCCCAACGTCGTCGCCATCAAGCAGACACTGTACCGCACCTCGGCGGAATCCCCGATCGTCAAGACGCTGGTGGAAGCCGCGGAAGCCGGCAAGTCGGTGACCGCGCTGGTCGAGCTCAAGGCGCGCTTCGACGAGGAAGCCAATATCCGCTGGGCGCGCGATCTCGAACGCGCCGGCGCGCAGGTGGTCTACGGCTTCATCGAGCTCAAGACGCACGCCAAGCTCTCTTACGTCGTGCGGCGCGAGGGCGGGACGCTCGCGACCTACGTTCACGTCGGCACCGGCAACTATCACCCGGTGACCGCGCGCATC
>DASXOK010000320.1:0-2051 GCA_036494425.1 Pseudolabrys sp. | reverse complement strand
GCCGCGCGGCGTTCGCAGGTCGACGTCCTCGACGACGGCGTTCTGCCGCAGCGCCGCGAACTCGAGGCGCGTCGACAGACGCTTGCTGTCGCGTTCGGCCGCCTCGCGATCGACCATCAGGCCGATCCGCTCCTCGAAGGAGAGAGCGGCGATGTCCGGCGATCGGCGCTGGTCCTCGAAGGCCTTGGCCATTCCGGGCAGGCCGAGGGAGATCAGACGTTCATGCGTGGGATGGGAAAGCATCGCGTATCCTTTCTTTTCAGTGGAAGTAGTCGCGGCCGCGGATGTTGCCGTGGCGCACGGGTTCGCGTTCGCCCTGTTCCCCATCGTCGAGGAAGGTGCGATCGAGGCCGTTCTGGAGAATCGAGCGAAGGGAGGTGACGGAGCGCGCCTTGATCGAGACGCCGCGCCGGCAGGCGGCGTCGACGCGCGCGGCGCCATAAGTTCGCGTCAGGGCGAGGATGCCCAGGCAGGTCCGAAAGCCCTGCTCGGGATGGGGGCGAGCGGCCATGATCGCTTCGCACAAGGCGGCGGTCGAGGGTCCGATCTTCTCGGCGTAGGCGACGATGCGGGCCGGCGTCCAAGCGGCGTGGCGCCGGTGAGCGCTCGGCATGTGTTCGGCGATCGTCGTATGGCCGCGCCGGTTCGGCGCGCGCAAATGGCTGGCGACCCGCTGTCCCTTGTGGAAAATCTCGACCGTCTTGTCGGCGATCCGCGCATCAACCAATTCTTTGATGAGGCGGAAGGGCGCCGAATACCAATGGCCGTCGATCTCGATGTGGTAGTCGGGGGCGACGCGGCAGCGCTTCCAGACCGCGAAAGCGTAGGGCACGCCAGGCAGAGGCTTCAACGCCGGCTTGTCGATGGCCGCGAACAGTTCGACCCGGCTAGCGTCGTAACCCTTCATGACGCGGGCGTTGATGTCGCCGACCAGTTCGCCGATCGCGACGTTCAGATCGGCGGCGCTGAAGAACCGCCGATTGCGCAATCTCGCCAGAATCCAGCGCTCGGCGATCAGGACCGATTGCTCGACCTTGGCCTTGTCGCGAGGCTTGTACGGCCGCGCCGGCAGGATCGCCACGCCGTAGTGATCGGCGAACTCCAGATAGCTGCGATTCAAGCCCGGCTCGTAGCGGTCCGGGTTTGTGACGGCCGCTTTGAGATTGTCGCAGACCACGAACTTTGGGCCGCCGCCCAGAAAGGCGAACAGGTCCACGTGCGCGCCGATCCAATCGGCAATCTGCTCGCTCGGCCGCGCCTGCGCGAAGATGTAGTTCGACGCGCCCATGGCGGCGACGAACAGCTTCATGGGCCGCACCTCGCCGGTCGTGGGATCGACGACGTCGATCGTGTCGCCCGCAAAGTCGACGAAGACCTTCTCGCCGGCGGCGTGGCTCTGACGCATCGTCGGCCGCAATCGGCTCTTGAAGGCGTCGTAATGCTCGCAGAACCAACTGTAGCCAAACCCGTCCGGATGCGCGGCGCGATATTCCTCCCACAGTAGCGCCAGGGTGACGCCTTTGCGCCGCATTTCCTTGTCGACGTCCGCCCAACCCGGCCTAGGACGCGCGCGCGCCGTCTCCGCCGTCGCTGCCGGCGGGAACAGAAGACGCTCCAACGCCCCGTCGTCGAGATCGTCGGGCAAGGGCCACCGCAGGCCCGCCATGCGGGCGCGCTGGAGATAGGAGTTCACCGAGCCGTTGCTGAGCGACATCGAACGCGCGATCATGCGCTCGCTCAGCCCCCCCTCGAACTTCAAACGCAGGACATCGCGGATTTTCCGCATCGACAATCTCTCGGTTGGCATGGACCCCTCGCTGCTGAACGAAGGGGCCATAGGCCGCGGGGATTGCCGGCGGACGCCTCTGCCAGAGGTCTTCCACAGGCTGCTCACGATCCCGTGGAATCCGTGCTCAGGATCGCGTGGAATCGCTGCTCAGGATGGCGTGGACTGAGTGCTCACGATCGTCTGGAATCGGCGCTCAGGATCCCGTGGATTACGCAGCCGATTGGACTCTATCTCGAAATCCAGACTTTAATTTGGACGCGTG
>DASXOK010000319.1:0-3241 GCA_036494425.1 Pseudolabrys sp. | reverse complement strand
CACGAAGTTTCAAAATGTGCCCTTCAAAGGGGGCGGTCCCGCTGTTCAGGCGCTTGTTTCCGGTGTTGTGCCGCTCGGCATAATGGCCAGTTCCTCGGTCGCTCCGCACGTGAAGAGCGGGACGTTGCGCGTCCTGGGAGTGACCTCGGTGAAACGGTCGACACTCAATCCCGAGTGGCCGACGCTCCAGGAGCAGGGGGTGCCGGACGTAAACGCTTCAAATTGGACGGCATTATTCGCGCCGAAGGGAACCCCTCAGGCGATCGTCGATAAGCTCAATGCCGACGTCGTCAAGGCCCTCAACGCGCCCGATGTGAAGGAACGCTTTGCGTCGGGAGGTGTGCTGGTCATTCCGTCCACACCGAGCGAACTCGCGACGCGGCTGAAGACCGAATTGGCAATCTCTCGGTCGGTCGTCGCCAAATCCGGCATGCATCTCGAATAGGCTGAAGCCGGCACGGAGCACCAGCGGCGGGAGGATTCCGACCGGGGCGGACGACAGCGTGACGGTATGAACGGGCGCAGGCCCCCCTAACCTATCGACGACCGTCTCCAGGAAGGCTCGTCGTCGATCCTGGATCGGTTAGGCAGCCTGGTTGGGTTCACTGAAACAATGGCGTGCTTGGCTGCGAACGCATGCACGACGTCGTCAGAGAGAGTGCGCAGGCCTCCTTCTGTCCACGCGAGAGCGAGGAAGGATTCGAGATCGTGAAATGCTCGACATGCTGATCGGTGAACACCAACTCGCCTTTTGACGTCCGGCCGCAAACCGTCCGCGAGGGCTTTGGACGTGACCGTGCGGGCGTCAGTCCATCTGTTCCTCGGCGGAACGCGAAAATAATCCAGCTGCGTGGCTCAAGCCTACGCGATGCCTCACACGTAACACGGCCCGTCGATGAGCGAATGGGAGCGCACGAACGCCTCATCGACATCTAGGCCGAGGCCCGGCTTCTCCGAGGGCTGGACACAGCCGTTGCCGTCGAGCGTGTAGGGCACACCGCCGACCTCGTCGCGAAACGGATTGTGCCTGGCCACGTCGCCTTCGAAATAGCCGGGATTGTCCACGGCCGCGAGCACATTGATGGTCGTGGCCATGTTGATGCCGGTCGCGGAGGTGTGAGGATTGAGCGGGAGCTTCCAGGCCGAAGCCAAAGCCGCGATGCGCATGGTCTCGGTCACACCACCGGTCTTGGACAGATCCGGCTGCACGAAGGAGACGGCCGCGTCCTCGATCAGCCGGGTGAACTCGAAACGGGTGAAATGGTTTTCGCCCGCGGCGAGAGGCACCGTGCCGAGGGCAGCGGCGACCTTATAGGAGCGGTAGTCGTGCGGCGGGAACGGCTCCTCCAGCCAGCCGATCTGCAATTCCTCGTATGCCGGCATCACGCGGCGCACATCGTCGAGGCTGTATCCGGTGTTGGCGTCGACCAGAATCTCGATCGCCTCCCCCAGCTTCTTGCGCACGGCGGTGGCGCGCGCGATGTCGTTGCGCGGATTGTCGCCGACCCGCAGTTTCAGCGCGCGATAGCCTTGTGCGACGTAGCCGGCCGCCTCCTCCACCAGCGACGCGGGCTCCTGCCAGCCGAGCGAGATGCCGCCGGCGTAGGCCTTGATCGGCCGCGACGCGCCCCCGAGCAGACGGTAGAGCGGCCAGCCCGTGGCCTTGCCGCGGATGTCCCACAGCGCCAGGTCGAGCCCGCTCAGCGCCATCGTCGCGGCGGCGCCCATACCGTGGCTCGCAAGCTGCATCTGGTAGACGCGGTTCCACACGCCGACGACGTCAAGCGCGTCCATCCCGGTCACCAGCTCGCTGATCGTGGTGTCGATCAGCTTCGCGATCGCGCCCGGCGCGCGGCCGTGATGGGCCTCGCCCCAGCCGGTGATGCCCTCGTCGGTCTCAACCTTCACCAGCACGGCGTCGCGCTTGACGGCACGGCCGATGCCGAGCCTGACGTTCTGGCCCTGCGGCACGCGGTAGGAAATCGGGACTGATTGCAGGCTGCGGATGCGCATGACGGCCCCTTAGGCGGAAAGGCTCTCGGGATTGACCAGATTGATCGGGCTCTCGCCGCGCAGGATGCGCAGCATCTCCTCCGCCGCGCCGACGCTCATCTGGCGCAAGCTGGTGGCGGTGATGGCCGCCACGTGCGGCGTCATCAGGAGGCGCGGGCACGCGAACAGCGGGCTGTCGGGCGGCACCGGCTGGGCGTCGTAGACGTCGATCGCGGCGCCGCCGATGGCGCCGCTGTGTAGCGCCCGCATCAGCGCGGCGGTGTCGATCACCGCGCCGCGCGACATGTTCATCAGCACGGCATCGGGCCGCATCGCGGCAATCAGCGCGGCGCTGACGAGGCCGCGGGTCTCGTTGGTCAGCGCGCAGGTGACCGCGATCGCATCGCTGCGGCCGAACAGGTCGTCGAGCGCGGCCTCCTCGACGCCGGCGGGCATCCGGCCCTTGCGGCGCGAGACCCCCAGCACCGTCATCCCGAAGCCGTCACGAGCGATGCGTGCGATGCGTCCGCCGATCGCGCCGACCCCGATGATGCCGACCGTGGTCCCCGCGACCTCGGAGGCGTCGTCGGCGATCGCGCGCGCGGCGGCCCAGCCGTCGGCGCGGAAACGCGCGTCGATGCGCGTCACCGGGCGGCGCAGCGCGAATAACGCCGAGAAAAAATATTCCGCCACCGCTTGGGTATTGCTGCCCGGCAGGTTGGCGACCGCGATGCCGCGCGCGGTCGCCGCCTCGACCGGGATGAAGTCGAGGCCCACACCGTGGCGGACAATTCCCTTCAGGCGGGGAGCGTGGTCGGCGATGTCGTCGGGAAGCTTGGCCCGGACGACGATGCCGTCGGCCTCCCGCGCCCAGTCGCGCAGCGTCTCCGGCCGGGTGTCGGGTGCGGTCAGCAGGCGCGCATGCGGCGCCAATATGGCTTCGCCGTCCGGATGGATGGCGTTGGTGAGCAGGACGGTAGGACGATCAGGCATTGAGATAGCCTTTCTCGGAGACGGGATTGGTCAGCGTTCCCAGGCGCTCCACGACGGTCGTCAGCGTGGTGCCGGGACGCAGCCAGGTTGGCGGACGACGCACGGGAGCAACGCCCGCGGGAGTGCCGGTCGCGATAATATCGCCGGGCTCCAGCGGCGCACTGCGCGACAGACGCGCAATCAACTCGGCGACCGAAAACAGCATTGTCGCGGTCGTCCCGTCCTGCAAGACCTCGCCGTCGACCGAAAAGCGGAT
>DASXOK010000318.1:0-2739 GCA_036494425.1 Pseudolabrys sp. | reverse complement strand
CCACGAAGGCGCGCCTTGAGGAGCTGATCCATGGCGGCGAGGCGGAAGAGGACGGCGAGGATGCCGGCACCTATCAGATGGTCGCGCGGCTGACCGACGTTACCGACGAAGTCGAATGACTATGCTTTGGGCGCAGCGGACTTGGGCAGAGCTGAAGGACGACGTCGTGGCGGCGTCGCAAGCGGCCATCCTGCCGGTCGGCGCGACCGAGCAGCACGGGTCGCATATGGGCTGCGGCATGGACACCGTGCTGGCCGATCGACTTTGCGCGGCGGCGGCCGAACGCACGCAGGTGCCGATGCTGCCGGCGCTGCCTTACGGCTGCTCGCTCGGACACAGCCGGCGCTGGCCGGGCACGATTCCGGTGCAGCCGCCGACTTTGATCGCTCTCGTGAAGGAGATCGGCGAGGGCGCCTATTACTCGGGCGTGCGGCGGCTGTTCATCGTCAATACGCATGTGACCAATGCCGCACCCTTGCGCTGCGCGCTGGAAGTGCTGCGCGCCGAGCACGATGACCTGATGGTGGGCCTGTTTAACTCGGCGCAGCTTAGCCCGCGCGTGCGCGACGTGCATTTCGCCGACGCAGAGGACTGGCACGCCAACGACGCCGAGACCTCGCTGATGCTGGCGCTGGCGCCGGACATGGTGCGCGCCGATCTGCTCGACGACGCCGACGACCCCGACCGCACACAGGGTCTCGTCTTCGCGCATCCGGTCAACCGAACCAGCCGCAACGGCGTCACCGGCATGCCGAGCCGCGCCACGGCGGCGAACGGGCATCTCTGGTTCGAATGGATGGTCGAGGACCTCTGCGCACTGATCGAGCGCGGCAAGCGCGAGGTCCCGCCGCTCCGGCAATCGTACTTCGAAGCCGTCCGGTAGGGCGGCGCGGTTCACTAAACGTGTTGAAGAGTCAGAAGGACATCGAGTCAATGTACACGGCTGAGAAGATCAAGCAGACGCAGGAGGAGCTGAACGCGAAGGGCGTGAAATATTGCATCGGGGCCTATGTCGATATCCACGGCGTGCCCAAGGCGAAGGTGGTGCCGCTCGCGCATCTCGATCACATGGCGCAAGGCTCGGAGCGCTATACGGGCTACGCGCTCGACGGGTTGGGGCAAGCGCCGAACGATGATGAGCTTTCCTCGGTGCCCGATCTCGACGGCGCCATCCAGTTGCCGTGGGAGCCGAAGCTCGCCTGGATGCCGGCCGATCTGACGTTCAAGAACAAGCCCTATCCGCTCAACACGCGCGTCGCGCTGAAGAATGTCCTGGCGCAGGCGGCGGAGTTGGGATTCGGATTCAATCTCGGCATCGAGTGCGAGATATTCGTTCTTAAGCAGAATTCCGATGGCTCTTTGTCGGTGCCGAATCCGGACGACAAGCTGACCAAGCCCTGTTACGACCTGAGGCCGTTCCTCGATAATTTCACCTGGCTCGACAAGGTCGCGAGCTGCATCAATGATCTCGGCTGGGACCTCTATTCGTTCGATCACGAGGACGCCAACGGGCAGTACGAGTTCGACTTCAAACATGCCGACGCGCTGACCACCTGCGACCGGCTGACCTTCTTCCGTTACATGGCCAAGCACTACGCCAAGGAGGAGGGGCTTCTGGCGACGATGATGCCGAAGCCCTTTGCCGATAAGACCGGCAACGGCGCGCATTTCAACATGTCGCTGTACGACCTCAAGAGCGGGGGCAACGTCTTCGCCTGCGATCCGTCCAAGGATCCCCGTGGCCTGGGCTTGACCGAGACCGGCTATCATTTCATCGGCGGCATCCTGCGCCACGGACGTGCTTTGTGCGCGGCCTTCGCGCCGACGGTGAATAGCTACAAGCGCTTAGTGCGGCAGGGCGCGATGAGCTATTTCACCTGGGCGCCGGTGTTCAACTCGTATGGCTCGAACAACCGCACCAATTCGGTGCGCGTGCCGGCCGGCGGCGGCCGCTGCGAGTCGCGCAATGCCGACGGCGCGGTCAATCCCTATCTGGCCGCGACGCTGGCGCTGGCGGCCGGCCTCGAAGGCGTGCGCGAGAAGATCGATCCCGGCGCGCCGAACGAGGACAACCTCTACACGATTTCGGAGGAGGAGCGGGCACAGCGCGGCATCGCCTTCCTGCCGCAGACGCTGCAGGAGGCGGTGAGTGCCTTCGCCGCCGATCCGCTGATCGAAAAGACGCTGGGCAAGGCGTTGCGGGATGAGTTCATCAAGTACAAGACGATGGAGTGGGACTCGTATCACCTGTCGGTGAGTCCGTGGGAAATTGAACGTTACAGTCACCTGTTCTAGGGGAAAATCATGACCGCCACCGCACGCAACGGGAACCGGCCGGTGAGCCGGATCAGCATCTCACTCCCCGAGGAACTGCTGAACGATCTCGACCGTATGGTGGCTGCGCGCGGCTTTGCCACGCGCTCGCATGCGGTCAACGACATGCTGCATCAGGCGCTGGTGGAGCATAAGAATTACGTGGGCGACGACGTCATGGTTGGTGTAATTGCGTTGTTCTACAACAATTCGATTCCCGGCCTGCAGAAGCAACTGTCCGACCTGCAAGTCCGCTACATTGACGAAGTGATCAGTTCGCTGCATGTGCACTTGATGCATAACCAGACCATGGAAGTGGTGCTGGTGCAGGGGCCGGCGCACAAGTTGCAGGCGATCGCGGACCAGATGACCTCGCGGCGCGGCGTGATCTCCGGCAAGATGCATCTGGTGGCCGCGTTGATCCCG
>DASXOK010000317.1:0-6601 GCA_036494425.1 Pseudolabrys sp. | reverse complement strand
CGCACCGTGCGCAAGCGCGTGGCCGCCGCGGCAACGGGGGAGGAAGTCTAATGCCCTGGAATCGCGATCAGATGGCCGAACGCGCGGCCAAGGAATTGCGCGACGGTTTCTACGTCAATCTCGGCATCGGCATCCCGACGCTGGTGTCGAACTACATCCCCGACGGCATGACCGTGCAGCTGCAGAGCGAGAACGGCATGCTCGGCTTCGGGCCGTTTCCTTATGAGGGCGAGGAAGACCCCGACCTCATCAATGCCGGCAAGCAGACCGTCACCGAATTGCCGACGACGAGCTTCTTCTCGTCGGCCGACTCGTTCGCGATGATCCGCGGCGGCCACATCGACATCGCGCTCCTTGGCGCCATGCAGGTGGCCGAGAACGGCGACCTCGCCAACTGGATGATCCCGGGCAAGATGGTGAAGGGCATGGGCGGCGCCATGGACCTCGTCGCCGGCGTCAAGAAGGTGGTCGTGATCATGGAGCACACCGCCAAGGATGAGCCGAAGCTTCTGCACCAGTGCACGCTGCCGCTCACCGGCGCCGGCGTCGTCGACATGGTGATCACCGACCTTGGCGTCTTCACCATCGACCGCAAGGCCGGCGGCATGACGCTGATCGAGCTCGCCCCCGGCGTGACGGTGGACGAAATCACCAAGAAGACCGAAGCCAAGTTTTCGGTTGATGCGAAGCTGAAGCACTGATCTCGCCACGATTTGCGCGCATCCTTGCAATTGTTATGGCCGGGCTCGTCCCGGCCATCGTGCTCAATCGCTCGCGAGTTCGAATTCGACAACGGCTCGCAGTGGCGATAGCGAACGCATCCCACACGAATCGCTCGGCCACGTCCTCGTGTTCGTGACGATAGATATTGCCGGCCGCAGCCATCTGGCGTCAGCCGATCGAAGGATGCCGCGCTTTCAAGTCGGCGTGCAGGCGCCGCGAAGCTTCGGAAATGATTTCGAGGCAGCGGGTGACCGCATAGACGGTCTTTATATCGGTATGAAATCGGCTCCAGTCGTATCCGTGCACAAATTGTTCGGCGAGTTCGATGTGTCGGAGAATGTCGCGTAACGCGACTTCGACAGCATCAGAAGGCATAGATCGCGTCGGCGGATACGCTAGGCCGGACGAAAGGCTTCAGGCCATCTTCGGCGATCACATCGACCGGGCCATCGAAAAAGCCGGCGACAAATTCTTTAAGGCCGGCATACTCAAAGACGGAGAGAGGTACGTCCGGGTCGATTTCGACAAAATATCGATATCGCTGTCGGACCGCTCCTTGCCGCGCGCGACCGACCCGAAGACGGCGGCACGGCGAATGCCGCGCGCCCGCAAGCCCGGCTCGGCCTCTTTCAATCTGGCGATGACATCGCCGCGGCGCATGCCCTCAAAATAGCAAATGCGGCGGATATCTTCCAGGCACCGTCCAAGGCGCGGCGTCATCGCCGATGGCCTAATGATGCAGCCTCACCAACCTCTTCCCCAAATTTTCCCCGCGATACAGCTCGGCGATGGCGCCGGGGCAATGCTCGATTCCGTCGACGATGTCCTCGCGATAGTTAAGACCCCCCTCGCGCACCCAGGCGGCGAGCCGCGCCACCGCTTCTTCGTAGCGATGCGCATAGTCGAAGATGAGGAAGCCCTGCATGCGCGCGCGCTTGACCAGCAGATGCCGTTCGACGCGCGGGCCCATCGGCGGCGGGTCCCAACTGGAGATCGACGCGGTGCCGCAGATCACCACGCGCGCGCCGGGTGCTAGCTGCGCCAGCACGGCGTCGCTGATCGCGCCCGCGGTGTTGTCGAAATAGACATCGACACCGCGCGGGCAGGCAGCGGCCAGCGCGGCGGGCGCATTCTCCGCCTTGTAGTCGATCGCGGCGTCGTAGCCGAACGTGTCCTTGCAGAGCGCGACCTTCTCCGGCCCGCCGGTCAGGCCGATAGTGCGGCAGCCGGACAGCTTGGCGATCTGACCCACCGCCGACCCGACCGCGCCGGCCGCGGTCGAGACGACGACCGTGTCACCCGCGCGCGGCACGCCCACGTCTAGCAGTCCGAAATAGGCAGTTACGCCGTTCAAGCCCAGCACGCCCAGCGACAGCGAGAGCGGCAGGTCGCTCTCCGTCACCTTGCGCGTGATGTTGCCGCCGTCCGAGACCGCGTAGTCCTGCCAGCCGAGCATGCCCATGACCTGGTCGCTCTCGGCGTAGCCGGGATGGCGCGAGGCGATGACGGTCCCGGCGCTGAACGAGCGCATGACCTCGCCGATCCCCACCGGCGTCGCATAGTTGGCGACGGCGCTGACCCAGCCGCGCATCGCCGGCTCGACCGAGAGATATTCGTTGCGCACGAGAAATTCCTTGTCGCGCAGGGGAGGAACCGGCGCCTCTATGATCTCGAAATGCTCGGCCTGCGGAATTCCGCTGGGGCGCGACTTCAGGCGAACCTGGCGGTTTGTCCGGGGCAGCATGCGTCTTCCCGTTGTGTCCGGCGGTTGATTCAGCACGCGTATCGGCCGCATGGTCGCGCCACCGATGCATTCACCGCAAGGGCCTGACATGGACGATATCGCAACGTTAATCGCGCGCATCGATGCCCTGGAGGCGCGCGTGGCGCATCAGGACCGCGCGATCGAGGACCTCAATGAGACGATCACCGCCCAGTGGAAGGAGATCGACAGCCTCACCCGCCAGGTCGTGCGGCTGGGCGACCAGTTGCAGGAGGTGCGGGACCGCGCCCCTGAAGGCCCCGAACCGCCGCCGCCTCATTATTGATCCGCCGGATTTGCGCATGGACCGGATGCAGCGCCTTCGGCGACGGCCGCCGAGGACCATTTTATTTTTACGCGAGAGCGGCTAGAGGAACACCACAACGACCCGGAAGGAGTGACCCGATGTTATCCAATGCCGACCGCATGAAAGCCGCCGATATTCTGGTGGCCGCCCAGAACGAGCGCAGACAGGCGGTGCAGCTTCACGTCACCTTTCCGGACATCACCATCGAGGACTCTTACGCCATCTCCACGGAAGTGGCGAACCGCAAGATGAAGGCGGGCGCCAAGCTGATCGGCCATAAAGTGGGCCTCACGTCCAAGGCGATGCAGCGCTCCTCGATGATCGACGAACCGGATTACGGCTACATCCTCGACGACCAGATGATCGGCGACGGCGCCAAGGTGAAGCACGCCGACTATTGCAAGCCGCGCGTCGAGGTCGAACTCGCTTTCGTCATGGGAAAGCGTCTCCAGGGTCCGGGCGTCGGCCTCGCCGATGTGCTGCGCGCCACTGAGTATGTCATCCCCGCCATCGAGATCGTCGATGCGCGCCTGCAGGACGCGCGCAAGATCGTCGACACGGTGGCCGATAACGGTGCCGCCGCCGGGATCGCGCTCGGCGGCCGCCCGGTCGGCCCGATGGATGTCGACCTGCGCTGGGTCGGCGGCATCATGTATCGCAATTCCGAGATCGAGGAGACCGGCCTTGCCGCCGGCGTGCTCGGCCATCCTGCGCTCGGCGTCGCCTGGCTCGCCAACAAGATCGGCCCGCACGGCCATGCGCTCGAGCCCGGCCACATCGTGCTCGCCGGATCCTTCACCCGTGTGGTCTTCGCGCAGAAGGGCGATACGCTGCACGCCGATTTCGGGCCGCTCGGCGGCATCGCCATTCAGTTCATCTAAGGCACAACATCATGCCGGAATTTCAGATCAACGCCTTCAAGCACGCGCTCGCCGACGGAAAGCTCCAGGTCGGGCTGTGGTCGAGCCTGTGCAGCAACATCGCCGCCGAGATCCTCTCGGACTCGGGCTTCGACTGGATCCTGCTCGACACGGAGCATTCGCCGAACGAAATTCCCGATCTGGTGACGCAGTTGCAGGCCGTGCAGCGCGGCACGGCGACGCCAATCATCCGTCCGGCGTGGAACGATGCGGTGCTGGCCAAGCGCTGCCTCGACATCGGCGCGCAGACATTGCTCTTTCCCTATGTGCAGAACGTGGAAGAGGCCAAGCGCGCCGTCGCCTCGACGCGCTACCCGCCGCAGGGCATCCGCGGCGTATCGGTCGCCGCCCGCGCCAGCCGCTATGGCCGCGTGCCGGGCTATCTCGGCAAGGCCAACGAGGAGATCTGCGTGCTGGTGCAGGTCGAGACGCGAGAGGCTCTGAAAGATCTGGAAGCGATCGCCAAGGTCCCCGGCGTCGACGGCGTGTTCATCGGCCCGTCCGATCTCGCCGCCTCCCTCGGTCATCTCGGCAATCCCGCGCATGCCGATGTTCAGGCCGCGATCCATGACGCCGTGAAGCGACTCAAGGCGCTCGGCAAACCGGCCGGCATCCTCACCGGCGTCGACGAGGAAATCCGCCGCTACATCGACTGGGGCTACCAGTTCGTTGCCGTCGGCGCCGATGTCGGATTGCTCGCCAAGAACGCGGATGCGCTGGCGAAGAAGTTTAAAGGCTGACAGCCTCGTGCCCCGGACGCGATGCTGCACGAAGCGAATGCCTCGTGGCGCGTCGCAGATCCGGGGCCGTACCAAACTCTGAATTCGCTTCGGTCCCGAGTCTGCAGCGCACCATTCGCTGCGCTCATGCTGCGCCGCGCCGGGGACACGCACAGGCGCGGCATTCCGGCGCACCCCAAAAGGCGTGCGCGCCGTTGCCTCGCGCGCCCGCATCGGGCGGCAAAAAGCGCAGCGAAAGCCGTAGTCCGTCACCGCGAAATGACGAAATGCCCCTCCTGCGGTGACCGCTTTATGGGCAAAATCAAGCCCTTAGTAGCACTTGCCGCCCCGTGAAAAATGCCCACAATGCGGGCCTAGGGGAACGCTCAACAATGAATAATAACGACACGATCCTCGCAACCGAGGATTTGACCAAGGAGTTCGCGGGCTTCATCGCCGTCAATGGCGTGGACCTGCAGGTGCGTCGCGGCACCATTCACGCGCTGATCGGACCGAACGGCGCCGGCAAGACCACCTGCTTCAATCTGCTGACCAAGTTCCTCCAGCCGACGCGCGGCCGCATCCTGTTCAAGGGCGAGGACATCACCGCGATGGCGCCCGCCGACGTGGCGCGGCTCGGCCTCGTGCGTTCGTTCCAGATCTCGGCCGTCTTTCCGCACATGAGTGTCTTGGAAAACGTGCGCATCGCCTTGCAGCGGCGGCGCGGCGGCTCGTTCGATTTCTGGCGGCCGAAGTCCGTGCTCGATGAATACAACGAACGCGCGATGGCGCTGATCGCCGATGTCGGCCTATCGGCCTTCGCCGATTGGGTCGCGGTGGAACTACCTTACGGCCGCAAGCGCGCGCTGGAGATCGCCACCACGCTGGCGCTCGATCCGGAAATGCTGCTGCTCGACGAACCGACCGCCGGCATGGGCCACGAGGACATCGACCGCATCGCCCAACTGATCAAGCGTGTCTCCGCCGACCGCACCGTGCTGATGGTCGAGCACAACCTCTCCGTCGTCTCCGACCTGTGCGACACGATCACCGTGCTGACGCGCGGGCGCGTGCTGGCCGAAGGCGACTACGAGACCGTCTCGAGCAACGCCGACGTGCGCGAGGCCTATATGGGAGTGGGTCATGCTTGACGCTTCCTCCCTGCTGACGATCAAGGACCTGCAAGCCTGGTACGGCGAGTCGCACATTCTGCACGGCGTGAATTTCGAGGTGCGCGAGAGCGAGGTGGTCACGCTGCTCGGCCGCAACGGCGCCGGCAAGACGACGACCCTCAAGTCGATCATGGGCATCGTCGGCAACCGCAAGGGCTCGATCCGCTTCGAGGGCAACGAACTCATCGGCCGCACCTCCGACAAGATTGCGCGCGCGGGCATCGCCTTCTGCCCGGAAGAGCGCGGAATCTTTGCGAGCCTCGGCGTCGAGGAGAATCTGCTGCTGCCGCCGGTGGTGCGGCCGGGCGGCCTTTCGCTCGAGCAGATTTTCACGCTCTTCCCCAATCTCAAGGAGCGTCTCGGCTCCAGCCAGGGCACCAAGCTCTCGGGCGGCGAGCAGCAGATGCTGGCGATCGGCCGTATCCTGCGCACCGGCGCGCGGCTTTTGCTGCTCGATGAGCCGACGGAGGGCCTGGCCCCCGTCATCATCCAGCAGATCGGCAAGACCATCCGCGCGCTCAAGCAGCAGGGCTTCACGATTTTGCTCGTCGAACAGAATTTCCGCTTCGCGTCGACCGTGGCGGATCGCTACTACGTCATGGAACATGGACGTATCATCGACCAGTTCGCGAACAGCGAATTGGATGCCAATGTCGGAAAGCTGCACGAATATTTGGGAGTGTGACCATAGACGTCGTCAAACAATAAAATCTGGGAGGAGAGGGGACATGAAAAAAACAATAATCATGGCGGCGATTGCCGCCGGACTGGCCTGCGGCAGCGCCGCGGCGCAGCAGAGCGTCAAGATCGGCGTGCTGACCGATATGTCGAGCCTTTACGCTGACGTCACGGGCCCGGGCTCGCTGATCGCCGCGAAGATGGCGGCTGCCGATTTCATGAAGGATAACCCCAACGTCAGGGTCGAGGTGGTTGGCGGCGATCATCAGAACAAGGCCGACGTCGGCTCGCAACTCGCCAACACCTGGTTCGATGTCGAT
>DASXOK010000316.1:0-4578 GCA_036494425.1 Pseudolabrys sp. | reverse complement strand
AATACATGCGGTCGCGATCGTCGATGAGCGCGAAGATGCTGCGCGAGACCGACACGCGCGGCTCCCGCGTGTGCCCGGCCTCTGTCCACGCCGCGCGGAACAGGCGGATCTGCTCCGCCTGCTGGACATGAAACGGCTTGCGCGACCGCATCTGGTGGGGCGCCGGGACGAATGCGACAGCGGAGTGGGCGGCGAAGCTCGGCATGAACCTGCAGTCTTCGACGCTCAAGATCGACGAGGCCTTCGGAATGCGGCTCGAGGCGCAGGAGGCCGGGCGGGTTCGGAAACATCGGCGACGGATTGGGCTTGGCGAAGCCTTCGCCGCGCAGCACCTCGAGGAAGACTTCCGTATGGCGCCGCGCCATGTCGGCATCGGTCATGCCCTCCGGCGGCACGTAGCCGAAATAGCGGAAGCCATCGATCACCTGCTCGGGCGACCCGCGCGAGATGCCGAGTTGCAGGCGACCGCCAGCGATGAGGTCGGCGCTGCCCGCGTCCTCCGCCATGTAGAGCGGGTTCTCGTAGCGCATGTCGATGACCGCGGTGCCAATCTCGATGCGCTTCGTCCGCGCGCCGACCGCGGCCAAGAGCGGGAACGGCGAGGCTAGCTGGCGGGCGAAATGATGCACCCGGAAATAGGCGCCGTCCGCGCCGAGTTCCTCGGCCGCGACCGCGAGGTCGATCGATTGCAAGAGCGCGTCGGACGCCGACCGCGTCTGCGACTGCGACGACGGGGACCAGTGACCGAAGGAGAGGAAGCCGATGTGTTTCATGGGGATGTGTCGTGGGGGATAAGGTCCATTGCGTCAATCGATCCTTCCGCCCGAAAACCGCCGTCCCGGAACGGTGAGGAAATAGCCCACCGCCTGGCCGCCGTCGGCGCCGACCACGCTGCCGGTCGTATATTGCGAGTCATCGCACGCGAGAAACACCGCCGGCCCCGCGATATCCTCGCCCGAGCCGACGCGGCCCATCGGCACGCCCTTGCGCCGGCCTTCGTAGATCTCCGGATCGGCATACATCGCTTCGGTGCCGGGCGTGCGGATGTAGCCGGGCGTGATGGCGTTGGCGCGGATGCCGTAAGGCGCCCATTCCATCGCCTGCAGTTTCGTCAGCATGATCAACCCCGCCTTCACCACGCTGTAGGCACCGGCCCAGTTGTACGGGAACAGGCCGGCGATGGAGGCGATGTTGACGATCACGCCGGATTTCTGCGCGATCATGTGCTGCGCGCAGGCTTGGCTCGTCAGGAAGGCGCCCTTGAGGCCGATGTTCATGGTCGTGTCCCAGGCGGCTTCGGGCAGCGCCTCGAGCTTGCCGGGGACGATTTTCATGGCGTTGCTGACCAGGATGTCGACGCGGCCGCGTTCCTTCACCGCCGTCTCGACCAGGCGCGCGATGTCGGCGGATTTGGCGATGTCGGCGACGACGGCGAGGCTGTTCGAGCCAAGCGCGGCGGCCTCCTTGGCCGTGGCCTCGGCAGTCGCCGGATCGACGTCGTTGACAACGACATGGGCGCCCTCACGCGCATAGGCGAGCACGATATCGCGGCCGATGCCGCGGCCACCGCCGGTAACGATGGCGACTTTGTCCTTCAGGCGCACAAGTTCCCCCCTAAGTTGTTATGAAATGTGCCGAAATCCAACGCTAAAGCGGTGAGAAGGGGCCGGCAAGGCGGCCCTGCCCTCGAAATCGGCACTTACGAATGCCATGTTTGGGCCTGAAGGAATCACCGACAATATGGCTGAGCCCAAGCGCAACGACCCTGTTTCTATGAGCCCGCCGCCGGCGCCGGGCGGCATCGCCGCGCGGGCGATGGCCGCGCGCGCGAGCAACCTGCCGTATCTGGCCGACCTCAACCCGGAACAGCGCGAGGCGGTGGAGACGCTGGACGGCCCGGTCCTGGTGCTGGCCGGCGCCGGCACCGGCAAGACGCGCGTTTTGACCACGCGCATCGCCCATATCCTCAACATGGGCCGGGCGCATCCGAGCCAGATCCTGGCCGTGACCTTCACCAACAAGGCCGCGCGCGAGATGAAGGACCGGATCGGCGCCATGGTCGGGCAGATCGTCGAGGGCATGCCGTGGATGGGCACGTTCCATTCCATTGGCGTGAAGATCCTGCGCCGCCATGCCGAGATGGTGGGCCTCAAGAGCAACTTCACCATCCTCGACGTCGACGACCAGATCCGCCTGCTCAAGCAGCTGCTGGAAGCCGAGAAGCTCGACGATAAGCGCTGGCCGGCGCGCGTCTTCGCACAGATCCTCGACGGCTGGAAGAACCGCGGCCTCACGCCCGAGCAGGTGCCAGCCGGCGAAGCGGCGACCTTCGCCAACGGCAAGGGCAAGAAGCTCTATCAGGCCTATCAGGAGCGGCTGAAGACGCTCAACGCCGCCGACTTCGGCGATTTGCTTTTGGAATGCATCAGATTGTTCCGCCAGAACCCGGACGTGCTGCGGCAATATCAGCAGCGCTTCAGGTTCATCCTGGTGGACGAGTATCAGGACACGAACGTCGCGCAGTATTTGTGGCTGAGGTTGCTGGCGCAGACTTCTCCTCCCACCTCTCCCCGCTTGCGGGGAGAGGTCGACGCGTCCGAACGCAGTGAGGACGCGTCGGGTGAGGGGGTGCCTCGAGAGGCTCAGGCGGTCGAAACGCCCCCTCACCCGACTTCCTCGCGCGAAGCGCTCGGAAGCCACCCTCTCCCCGCAAGCGGGGAGAGGGAAGAAAAGCAAGAACAAAAAAACATCTGCTGCGTCGGTGACGACGACCAGTCGATCTATGGATGGCGCGGGGCGGAGGTGGATAACATCCTGCGCTTCGATCATGATTTTCCCGGCGCCAAGGTCGTGCGCCTCGAACGAAATTACCGAAGCACGGGACATATCCTGGCGGCAGCAAGCCACCTCATCGCGCACAATGAAGGCCGCCTCGGCAAGACGTTGCGCACAGAGGACGAGCCGGGCGAGAAAGTGCAGGTCACCGGCGCATGGGATTCGGAAGAAGAAGCGCGCGCGATCGGCGAGGAGATCGAGCAGTTCCGGCGCGACGCGCGCGAGCGCGGCGAGGATCATCCGCTCGACGAGATCGCCATTTTGGTGCGCGCCTCGTTCCAGATGCGCGAATTCGAAGACCGCTTTATCCAGCTCGGCCTGCCTTATCGAGTCATTGGTGGTCCGCGTTTTTACGAGCGCGCGGAAATCCGCGACGCGCTCGCGTATCTGCGCGTCGTCGCGCAGCCGGCCGACGATCTTGCGTTCGAGCGTATCGTCAACGTGCCCAAGCGCGGCCTTGGCGACGCCACGGTGCAGATGCTGCATGACGTGGCGTGGAAAGCACGCATCCCCTTGAGCGAAGCGGCGCGCACGGTCTCCTCCACCGACGAGATGAAGCCGAAGCCGCGCATGGCCTTGCGCGGCCTGATGGACAACTTCGCGCGCTGGTCCAAACAGAAGGAGACTCTGCCGCACACCGAGCTCGCCGAGATCATCCTCGACGAGAGCGGCTACACCGAGATGTGGCAGAAGGACCGCTCCGCCGACGCCGCCGGCCGCCTGGAGAACCTGAAAGAGTTCGTGCGCTCGATGGAGCAGTTCGAGAACCTCGCCGGCTTCCTCGAGCACATCTCGCTGGTGATGGACACCGACCGCGGCGAAAGCGAGCAGTCGGTGAACATCATGACGCTGCACTCGGCCAAAGGACTCGAATTCGACACCGTGTTCCTGCCCGGCTGGGAGGAAGGCCTGTTCCCGCATCAACGCTCGCTCGACGACCAGGGCCGCGCCGGCCTCGAGGAGGAACGCCGCCTCGCCCATGTCGGGCTCACGCGCGCGCGCAAGCGGGCGAAAATCTATTTCGCCTCCAACCGGCGCATCCACGGCCTGTGGAGCACCAACGTGCCCTCGCGTTTCCTCGACGAGTTGCCGGAGGCGGACGTCGAGGTGAAGGAGGCCGCTGGCGGCACCGGCGGCTTCGGGATGTCGCGCTACGGCCCCTCGCGCTTCGACGAGATGGGCTCGTTCGGCTCCAGCTATTCGACGCCCGGCTGGCAGCGCGCACAGGCGCGTAAGGGCCGCGGCGGCTTCAGCGAGAACGGCACGCCTCGTTATGTGCCGGATGGCGTGTTCGATGATTCCGGCGATGACGATGTGCCCTCTTCACCTCCCCCTGGAGGGGGAAGGTCGGCGCGCGCAGCGCGCCGTGAGGGGGTGAAGGCAAAGCACACGCCCCTTACCATCGAAGGCGAACTCGTTGCGAAATCCACCGGCACCGCGTCATCTTTCAGCGTCGGCGACCGCGTCTTTCATCTCAAATTCGGCAACGGCAACGTTACAGCCGTGGATGGCAACAAGCTCACCATCCGCTTCGACAAGGCGGGGGAAAAGCGCGTGGTGGATAGTTTTGTGGAGAGGGTGTGACCCTCCGCTGTCATGCGCGGGCTTGACCCGCGCATCCCGCTTAGGATGGCACGGTGCCCACCTAAGCGAGATGGCCGGGACTTCAGGCGCGATGACGGCGCTTCGCCCCTTTTGCCCGGCCATGACGGCCACGTAACTGTCCCAACTTCTGAGACACTC
>DASXOK010000315.1:0-15359 GCA_036494425.1 Pseudolabrys sp. | reverse complement strand
CCGGTTTTGAAGTGCGTTGTAGAAATTCGCGTTCCAGCTGTTAAGCAATACCGTGATGCCGACGATCGACAATTCGATGGAAATCACCGCGGCGAGGAGCAACCGCCCTGACCAGCGGTCTTCAGAGCTGAAATAGGGGCTGGAGATACGCCAGACGGTGGCGAGGGTCGCGATGATGCCTCTCACGGGAGGTCTCCTGTTGGGTCCGGGCAGTTCGCCGGACGGGCAGAGGGGTCGTTGAACGCGGCCTGTGCGTGTGGCGGCGATGCGAAGTTTGCGCGCGGCCCTGTTCCGAGGGGGCGGCGTGGCGCGCCACTTAGATCACAAATTATCCCATCCATGCATGAACTTAAAGTAATGTGTTAGCCAAAAGTTGATCATCCATTTTGGTCCGCGTCGCCGCGTCTTAGCCGAACTATCTATGGAGCAGTCCCGCAAAGCGCACCGTCAAGTCCGTGACGCCTCACGTCGCATGCAAGGGGCATGCGAATGCGATATCCCAGCGAACGCGAGAACGAAATGATCGTTACGAATCGATGGTATAGCCGGCATATTTAGACGAAAGTCTATTATTCGTGTGCGTCTGTCGCCGATAGTCAGCATGTCGTGAGAACGCGGCGAAAGTTCAACGCGACAAGCGACGCAGGCTGTCGTTTGTTGCAAAAACTTTGCTGAAGTTTTTTTGAAGCCTTGCGTTGCATCGGGAACACCCACTAGTGTGCCGCGCAAGAAAGGCGCATGCGACATCGATGCCATCCAAGGCATCGGCGCAGAGACGCCTCCTAAGAATCATAAGAACGCACATCATCCCTCGGGAGGGGACACATGACGGATCGCTTCTTCTCGAAGTCGCTCGACCGCCGTACGGTGCTCAAAAGCGCCGCGCTTGCCGGCGTTGCGCAGATCGCTTCGCCCTTCGTCATCACCGCACGCGCCGCCGACACGGTCAAGATCGGCCTCGACAATCCGCTGACCGGCACCTACGCCGCGGTCGGCAAGAACGAGTTGATCGGCTGCCAGCTCGCTGTTGAGCAGATCAATGCCAAGGGTGGCATTCTCGGTCGCAAGGTCGAACTGCTTGTCGAGGATTCGACCAGCGGCGACGCGGGCACCGCAGTGCAAAAGGCGCGCAAGCTGATCGACCGCGACAAGATCGACTTCCTGCTCGGCAATGTGAACTCCGCCTTGGCGGCAGCCATGGCGAATGTCGCCTACGAAAAGAACATCTTCCATGTCGTGCCAGGCGGTCACACCGACCCGGTCACAGGCACCAACTGCCACTGGAACGTCTTCCGCGTCTGCAACACGACGCAGATGGAGGCGAATGCGGTGGCCAGCTCGCTGATCAAGAATGCGGGCAAAAAGTGGTACTACATCACGCCAGACTACGCGTTCGGCCACACCTTGCAGGCTGGGCTGGAAGTGGCGGCGGCAAAGTTGGGCGGCACCAAGGTCGGCGGCGATCTGACCCCTCTCGGCACCACTGATTTCTCCTCCTACCTGATCAAGGCGCAGGCTGCCAATCCGGACGTGATCATCTTCCTGCATGCCGGCGATGATATGATCAACGCCCTCAAGCAGGCAGTGCAGTTCGGCCTCAACAAGAAATTCCATCTTGCCGGCGCTCAGCAAGAACTGGAAGTTATGATCGGCCTGCCGCCGGAGGCTCGCATCGGAACGTGGGTGTTTGAGTGGTATTGGAAACAGCCTAATGTGCCGCACGTGAACGAGTTCGTCGACGCGATCCGCAAGAAGACCGGCGGCCACGTTCCCACTGCGCGCACCTGGTTCGGTTTCGCCTCGACTTGGACCTGCGCACTCGCCGCCAACGGTGCCAAGTCGCTCGAAGCACAGAAGATGGCGAAGTTCCTGCAGGGCTTCAAACTGCCGCCGGAAGTTGCGCTGATGCCTGATGGCGCCTTCTACCGCTCCGGTCAGAACCAGCTCATACCGAACCTGTATGTTGGTGAAGCGCAGGCGAAAGGCAGCGATCCCGAGGATCTCTTCAATGTGAAGGAGATCGTCAAGGGAATCGACGCCGCCGGGACTCTGGAAGAGACCGGCTGCAAGATGACTTGGCCGGCCTAAGAACCGCGTTAGCCGGGCGCCGCGCTATTGCGGCGCCTGGCAACACGGCGGCAACCGCCATTGGCCAAATCCTTGCCCGATTCACTGAGAAGTGTGGAGACCGCATTCGCGCACGCCGTCTACTGTGCGGCTTGACGACGTAACGGTCATGATACGCATCACAGCATGACGCAACTCATCCTCTTCAACGTATTCAACGGGCTGATCGTCGGTGCGTTCTACGCACTGATGGCGCTCGGGCTGTCGCTGATCCTTAACCTGTCGGGCGTGATCAATTTCGCCCATGGCGGGTTTCTGGCGATCGGCGGCTATCTCGCATTCACGCTCATCCCCTATGTCGGATTCTGGGGCGCGCTGATCCTTGCGCCGTTCCTCACCGCGTTCATCGGCCTCATCGTCGAGCGCCTGCTGATCCGCAGGCTTTACGGGCGCGATCCGCTCTACAGCCTGCTGCTCACGTTCGGGCTCGCATTTATGTTCGAGGACGGCACGCGCTTCATCTGGGGCGCGCAGAGCCTGCCGTATCAGGTGCCAGGCTGGCTCTTGTCGCCGCTCTCCGGCGACTATTTCTTCCTGACAGGCTATCGCCTGTTCATGGTCGTGATCGTGGCCGTCGCGGTGGCCGCGCTGTTCGTGATCCTGAACTGGACCCGGCTCGGCATCCGCATCCGTGCGGGTACGCTCGATCTCGAGACTGTGTCCGTGCTCGGCGTCAATGTACGCGTGCTGCGCAACATGAATTTCGGCCTCGGCATCTATCTCGCCGGCCTTGCCGGCGTGCTCGCGGTCGGTCAGCTCGGGCTGCAGCCGACCATTGGCTCCTCGCTGATCATGCCGAGCTTCGTCGCCATCATTGTCGGCGGCCTCGGCAGTCTTCCCGGCACGCTGCTCGGCGGCCTTTTGATCGGCGTCGCCTCGGGCGTGACCACGGTGTTCTTTCCCTCTGCAACTGAAGCGGTGATGTACGTGATGATGGCTGCGGTGCTTTTGGTGCGCCCGCGCGGGCTTCTGGGTGAGGAAGGACGATTCTGATGGGGCCCGTCGATCTTCAGAAACAGGCACCGAACGTCGTCGTCTGGCTGCTGCTTTTGGCTATGCCATTCTGGCTGCCGGCCGTCGGCGGCTATGTCGAACTCGGCAGCCGTGTCGTTGTGCTCGGCCTCGCTGCGATGGCGCTCAACTTCCTGCTCGGCTACACCGGCGTGCTCTCGTTCGGTCACGCCGCGTATTTCGGCCTCGGCGCCTATGGCGCCGGCATGACCATCCGCTACCTCGTGCCGAGCACGAGCCTGGGCATCGTCATCGGCATGCTGGTCGGCACGATTGCGGGCGCCATCATTGGCCCGCTGATTATCCGGCTGCGCGGCGTCTACTTCGCGATGGTGACCATCGCCTTCGGCCAGGTGTTCTATTTCATCGCCTTCCGCTGGAACTCGGTGACGGGCGGCGACGACGGCCTCACCGGCTGGACGCGGCAGCCACTCAACCTCGGCTTCACGACCATCGACATCCAGAACGACTCGCGTGCCTTCTACTACCTGGTCCTCGTCGTCTTCGCGATCGCCGTCGCCGTGATGGCGTGGCTCCTGCGCTCGCCCTTCGGACGCACGCTGATCGCCATCAGAGAGAACGAGCGGCGTGCGCGCTTCCTCGGCATCCCAGTCGACCAGCACATCTGGATCTCGTGGGTCATCTCCTGCGCCTTCGTCAGCGTGGCCGGTGCGCTTTACGCGCTGCTCAATAACTTCGTCGATCCGCGCGCCCTGTATTGGACCCAGTCGGGCGACTTCGTGATCATGGCGGTGCTCGGCGGCATGCGCTCGTTCTGGGGTCCGCTGATCGGCGCGGCGATCTTCGTCGTCCTGCAAGATTATCTGTCCAGCCAGACGGAGAATTGGATGTCCTTTGTCGGCCTGTTCTTCGTGCTGGTCGTGCTGTTCTTCCCGCGCGGCGTGCTCGGCATCATCCGGCGCAAGGTGACGACATGAGCTTGTTGCGTGTCGAGAACGTCTCCAAGCATTTCGGCAGCCTCGTCGCCGTCGACCAGGTGTCGATGACCGTGGAGCCGGGCGAATTGCGCGCGGTGATCGGCCCGAACGGCGCCGGCAAGACGACGTTCTTCAATCTCATCAGCGGCTTCCTCACGCAGACCTCCGGCAAGATCATCTTCGATGGTGAGGACGTCTCGAACTTGTTGCCCGCGCGCCGGGTGTGGCGCGGCATGGCGCGTACGTTCCAGATCACTGAAGTCTTCCCGGAGCTGTCCGTGCGCGAGAACCTGCGCGTGCCAGTCGAGGTCGCGGCCGGGCATCGCCTGAGTCCCTGGATGTCGGGCGACGCCAGCAGCGAGATGCGTGCGCGCGTGAGCGAGTTGCTCGACATGGGCGGCTTGAGCGAGAAGGCTGACCGGCTCGTCGGCGAGCTCAGCCATGGCGACCAGCGCGCCACCGAGATCATGATGGCGCTCGCGCTCAAGCCGCGCCTCCTGCTGCTCGACGAGCCGACCGCCGGCATGGGCGACCAGGAGACTTACGACATCACGCAGCTCATCCGGAAACTGCACCGCAATGAGAAGCTCACCATCGTGCTGATCGAGCACGACATGCGCGTCGTCTTCCATCTCGCCGACCGCATCATGGTGCTGGCCGAAGGCAAGATGCTCGCCGAGGGCACGCCGAAGGAGATCGCCGCCAACGAGGTCGTGCAGGCGGCCTATCTCGGGAAGGCCGCCGCATGAGCACCGTCGTTCTGGAATCCGAGAACCTCCACACCTTCTACGGCAAGAGCCACATCCTGCACGGCGTCAGCCTCGAGCTGCGCGAGGGCGAGATCGTCGCGCTGATGGGCCGCAACGGCGCCGGCAAGACCACGACGCTGCGCAGCCTGATGGGGCTGACGCCGGCTCGGGAGGGCGTGGTGCGCGCCTTCGGGCACGCCATCACCGACTGGCCGCCGTATCGCATCGCCTCGCTCGGCGTCGGCTACGTGCCGGAAGGGCGCAAGATCTTCCCCAACCTGACGGTCGAGGAAAACCTGAAGGTCCCGGTCGATCGGCCGGGCCCGTGGACGATCGCGCGCGTCTACGAGCTGTTCCCGCGGCTGGCGCAGCGCAAGTCGAACAAAGGGCGCCAACTCTCCGGTGGCGAGCAGGAGATGCTGGCGATCGCCCGCGCGCTGCTCCTTAATCCCAAGGTGATCATGCTCGACGAGCCGAGCCAGGGCTTGGCGCCGTTGATCGTCCAGGAAGTGTTCAAAGTGGTGACGTCGGCGCGCGCCGAGGGCATCTCGGTGCTCCTGGTCGAGCAGAACGTGCGCGCGGCGGTCGAAGTCGCCGACCGCGCCTACGTGCTCGACGACGGCAAGGTGGTCTATTCCGGCAGCGCAGCCGAGTTCGCCAAGGACGAAGAGCGCGTCCGCGCCCTGGCGGGGGCCAGCGCCGAGGTCTGGGAGCCGGAAGGCTCGCACCCCTAGAGGCGGCTTCCTTCTTTCACAGAGTTTGTGAGCGCAGAGCGCCGTGCCCAATGGGTGCGGCGCTTAAGCGCATTTGGGCGCCCGCCGTAGCGCGGTGGGGGTAACGCCACCCTTTTACGTGGGAGACACACGCAAGGCGATAGTTTTTGGCTTGTCCGCAATTGAAAATAAATACAGACTAAGGGCTAATGCTTTGGTGTTTACCGACTGTATAAACACAAGAAAAGCCGAACGAGGAAGGCCTGACAGCCCAGGGAGGGAAACCGCATGGCCAATAATAAGCAAACTACGTCTGCGACTCGCCGCAAATTTCTCGGGGGAGCAGCCGTTGCCGGCGTGGCGACGCTTGCCGCACCCGCCGTCGTCAAAGCGCAAGGCGCGATCAGCATGCGCTTCCAGAGCACGTGGCCGTCGAAGGATATCTTCCACGAATACGCGCTCGACTTCGGCAAAAAGGTCAACGACATGACCGGCGGTGACCTCAAGATCGAGGTGCTGCCCGCCGGCGCGGTCGTTCCCGCTTTCGGCCTGCTCGATGCCGTCTCCAAGGGCGTGCTCGACGGCGGCCATGGCGTGCTCGTCTATCACTACGGCAAGAACACCGCCCTGGCGCTGTGGGGCTCGGGTCCGGGCTTCGGGATGGACGCCAACATGCTGCTCGCCTGGCACAAGTACGGCGGCGGCAAGGCGCTGCTCGAGAAAATCTATTCAACCATCGGCGCCGACGTCGTGTCTTTCCCCTATGCGCCGCTCTACTCGCAGCCGCTCGGCTGGTTCAAGAAGCCGATCCAGACCGTCGACGACTTCAAGGGTCTGAAATACCGCACCGTCGGCATCTCGATCGACTTGTTCACGGCCATGGGCGCCGCGGTGAACGCGCTTCCCGGCGGCGAAATCGTCGCGGCGATGGACCGCGGCCTGCTCGATGCCGCCGAGTTCAACAACGCTTCGTCCGATCGCGCGCTCGGCTTCGCCGACGTCTCCAAGATCTGCATGCTGCAGAGCTACCATCAGAACTCCGAGCAACTCGAGATCAGCTTCAACAAGACGAAGTTCAATGGTCTTGCGCCGAAGATGAAAGCGATCATCGAAGGCGCGGTCGAGGCCTGCTCGCAGAATATGCAGTGGAAGGCGATCGATCGCAATTCGCAGGACTACATCACGCTGCAAACCCAGGACAAGGTCCGGTTCTTCAAGACACCTGACCCAATCCTCAAGCGTCAGCTCGAGCTCTACGACGAGATCGTCAAGAAGTACCTGGGAACCAACCCGCTCTTCAAGGAGATCATCGAGTCGCAGCTCGCGTTTGCGAAACGGGCGACGCGATGGGAGCAGGACTACATCACCAACCGCAGAATGGCGTTCGACCACTATTTCGGCCCGAACGCAAAGTCGCCGACCTAAAGGCGCGCCGAACTGCCAAGGCACCATTCCGCGGAGGTGGAATGGTGCTTTGTTCTTATCCACCTGTTCTACAAAGTGGCAACTGAACAATGAACGTTCAAAGCGTTCTGCACACGATAGACGGCATCAGTACGTGGTTCGGTAAGGCAGCCGCCTGGCTGATCATCATTCTGATGACGGTCGTCTGCGTCGAAGTCGTGAAGCGCTATCTCTTGAACGCGCCGACGGCATGGATATTCGATCTCGACAACATGCTCTACGGCTCGCTGTTCATGCTCTGCGGCGCCTACACGCTGGCGCAAAATGCCCATGTCCGCGGCGACTTCCTCTATAGCTCGATGCGGCCGCGGACGCAGGCCGCGCTCGATCTCGTGCTCTATGTGGTCTTCTTCGTCCCCGGCATCGCCGCGCTCATTTACGCCGGCGCGGATTACGCGGCCGACTCCTGGCGCATCGCCGAACATTCCAACGTCACGTCCAACGGGCCGCCGGTCTATCATTTCAAGACGGTCATTCCGATCGCGGGCGCGCTGGTGATGCTCCAGGGCATCGCCGAGATCATTCGCGCCGCCGTCTGCCTCAAGACCGGAGTATGGCCGAGCCGTCTGCGCGACGTCGCGGAGACGGACGTCATCGAAGAACAGCTCGCGCACAGCGAGTACGTCGACGACGAATCGCGCAAGGTCGCGATCGAGCGCGCCAAGGAGATCGATGAAGTGGCGCGGCAGCGTGGCATGGGCGGAGACCTCAACACATGAGCGACCCCGCACTCGGACTTTTGATGCTCGGCCTCATCGTGGTCGTGATCATGATGGGATTCCCAACGGCCTTCACGCTGATGGGCCTCGGAATGTTTTTCGGATTCATCGCCTTCTATGATCCGACGCACCTGTTCACCGAGAACAAGGTGTTCGAATTGATGGTCCAGCGCACCTACGGTGCGATGACCAATGACGTGCTCATCTCCATCCCGCTCTTCGTGCTGATGGGCTACGTGATGGAGCGTGGAGCGCTGGTCGACAAGATGTTCTATTCGATCCAGCTCGCATTCCGGAAAGTGCCGGCCTCGCTCGCGGTGGCGACGTTGATCGTGTGCACCTTCTGGGGGATCGCGTCCGGCCTGGTCGGCGCGGTGGTGGTGCTGATGGGCGTCATCGCCTTCAATCCCATGTTGCGCGCCGGCTATGACGTAAAGCTCGCCTCCGGCGTCATCACCGCCGGCGGCACGCTCGGCATTCTCATTCCGCCGTCGGTGATGATCATCGTCTACGCGGCGGTCGCCGGGCAGTCGGTCGTCAAGCTATACGCGGCGGCGATGTTTCCCGGCTTCTTCCTCTCGTTCCTCTATCTCATCTACATCGTCGGCTGGGCGATGATTAACCCGAAGATCGCGCCGCCTTTGCCGGAGGAGCAGACGCGCGTCCCCGTGCCCGACTGGATGCGTAAGTTCCAGGCGGCCTATTCGAACAACGTCTTTGTCGGGCTGCTGACGGCATTGATCTCGCCGTCGAAAGCCATGGTAATCGACACCGGGCAGGGCCGTCTCACCTACGTGCAGCTGGTCAAGAATTTCTCGGCGACGCTCGTGCCTTTCATCCTGACCGCGGGCACGCTCGCGCTCGTCTGGTGGTACGTCGTCATTCACCAGCAGGCCGCAGCCGAAGCCGTTTATTCCGGCGTGGAGCAGCTCGGCACGCCGGGCCTCGCCAATGGCCCGGCGACGCCGGCCGAACTGGGACCGCCGCAAGGCTTCTACCTGTGGTTCGGCATCATCGCGGCGATCTGCGCTCTTCTGCAGGTCCGCTACTACGCGAGGCTCGACGCGGACCGCCTGCAGGTGATCAAACTCCTCTCGTCGTCGATCATGCCGCTTGGCCTTCTCACCGTCGTCGTGCTTGCGGTCATTTTGTTCGGCATCACGACGGCGACCGAGTCCGCCGGGGTCGGCGCGGCGGGCGCTTTCCTGCTCGCGCTGCAGGCGCGCACGCTCGATTGGAAGCGCACCAAGGAAGCCGTGTTCTTGACGGCGAAGACCACCGCCATGGTGTGCTGGCTGTTCGTCGGGTCGGCGCTGTTCTCCGGGGTGTTCGCGATCCTCGGCGGGCAGGCTTTGGTTGAACAGTGGGTGCTGTCGCTGAACATGTCGCCCATCCAGTTCATGATCCTGTCGCAGGCGATCATCTTCGTTTTGGGCTGGCCCCTCGAGTGGACCGAGATCATCGTCATCTTCGTCCCGATCTTCCTGCCGCTGCTCAAGCACTTCAACATCGACCCCGTTCTGTGGGGCACGCTGGTCTTCGTCAACCTTCAGGCGGCGTTCCTGTCGCCGCCGGTGGCGATGTCGGCGTTCTATCTCAAGGGCGTCGCCCCGAAACACGTGACGCTCAACCAGATCTTCAGCGGCATGATGCCGTATATGGTCATCGTCATTATTTGCATGGTGATCATGTATTTCTGGCCGGGCATGACCTTGTGGCTGCCGAACTATCTCTACGGCGGCTGAACAAAGAATAATGGACGGAGTGCGCCGGGAGTGGTTTCATGGGCGAGCTTCGTTCATGAGGGACCTCACGCCTTGCCTTACATTGACCTGATCTCGCTCTCGGCCTCCGAGGCCGCGACCGAAATTGCGCGCGGTGCGATCTCCGCCGAGGACTACACAGCCGCATGTCTGGAGCGCATCGCCGCGGTCGAGCCCGAGGTGCAAGCCTTCGCCCATCTCGATGCCGATCATGCACTCGAACAGGCGCGCGCGTTGGACCGGCAGAAGGCGGAAGGGCAGCGTGTGGGTCCGTTGCATGGCATTCCCGTCGGCATCAAAGACATCTTCGACACGGCCGATTATCCGACCGAATACGGCTCGCCGATTTTTGCCGGCAATCGGCCGGGCGCGGACTGTGCCGCCGTGCGCAAATTGCGTGAGGCCGGCGCCGTCATCCTCGGCAAAACAGTCTCGACCGAGTTCGCCTACTATCACCCCGGCAAGACGCGCAATCCGCGCGACCTCGCGCGCACGCCGGGCGGATCGTCGTCGGGCTCGGCCGCCGCAGTCGCCGCCGGCATGGTGCCGCTGGCGATCGGCTCGCAGACCAATGGCTCGATGATCCGTCCCGCCTCCTTCTGCGGCGTATTCGGCGTCAAGCCGAGCCATGGTCTCATCTCGCGCGCCGGCGCGCTCACGCTGTCGCGCACCTTGGACCACGTTGGCGCCTATGCGCGCTCGATCGAGGATGTGGCGCTGATCCTTGACGCGCTGGTGGGCCAGGATTCTGCAGATGCCGATACGAAGGCTTATGCGGCGCCGGGTTTTGCCGCCGCGGTGGCCGAGCCCTCGCCATTGCAACCAAGCTTCGCCTTCGTGCGCACGCCGATGTGGGACAAAGCCGACGCCGAGACGCGCACGGCTCTGGAAGAATTCGCCAAAGAGGTGGGCGCGCGCGAGGTCGAGCTTCCGCCGGATTATACGGGCGCGTGGGACGCGTTACGGGCGATCATGGCGGTCGACATGGCGCACAATCTTGGGCCTCATCTCGACACAGGCGGCGAAGCCAGCCAGCAATTCCGCGATCTGGTCGCGGAGGGGCGCTCCATCAGCGCGGCCCAATATCTTGCGGCGCAGCGCGATGCGCGGCGTTACGCCGAGGGCATGATGGGCATCTTCGAGCAGGTCGCCGACGCCATCATCACGCTGTCGGCGCGTGGCCCCGCGCCGCAGGGTCTTGGCGCGACCGGCGATCCGGTGTTCTGCTCGCTGTGGACCCTTGTCGGCTTTCCCGCGCTCAATGTGCCGTTGCTCGAGAGCGCGGAAGGACTGCCCATCGGCGTCCAGCTCGTCGGCGCGCCGGGCCGCGACGAGCGCCTGCTGCGCACCACACGTACGCTGATCGCATCGCTCGGCGAGGCGGACTAGGCTTACGATTTCGGCGGCGGCCCGAGCTGCTCGTTGAAGAAGGCGATAGTGCGGGTCCAGGCGAGATCGGCGGCGCGCTTATTGTAGCGGTCGCCGGTGTCGTTGTTGAACGCGTGGTTGACGTCCGGATAGATATAGACGCTGAACTGTTTGCCGGCGGCCTTCAGCGCCGCCTCGTAGGCAGCGATGCCGGCATTGATGCGCTGGTCGAGCCCGGCGTAATGCAGCAGCAGCGCCGCGTGGATCGACTTGACCTGATCGGCCGGCACTTGCGCGCCGTAATAGGCGACCCCGGCCTTGAGGTCGGGCGCCAACACGGCGATGCGATTGACCATGCCGCCGCCCCAACAGAAGCCGACTGCGCCGACTTTACCGGTGGACTCGGCGTGCCCCGCGAGGAACGGCACCGCCGCGGCGATGCGTCGCGCGGTCTCGCCAGCATCGAGCGTGGCGATCATGTCGCGGCCTTTGTCCTCGTCGGTGGGCGTGCCGCCGAGCGGCGAGAGCATGTCGACCGCATAAGCAAGAAAGCCTTCGAGCGCGAGGCGGCGCGCGATGTCCTGGATGTGCGGATTGAGCCCGCGGTTCTCGTGGATGGCGATCACCGCCGGCCGTTTGCCCTTGCTTTTGAGCCGCCCGAGATAGCCGCTGATACGCGTTCCCTGGGCGTCATATGACACGGTGCCGATCGCGAGCCGCGGGTCGTCGGCCGGCACGGTTGCGGCGCGCGCGTAGTCGTTCTGCAACAACGGCAGCAGCGCGAGCGCGGCCGCGCCGGAACCGGCGATCTCGGCGAGACGATCGAGGAAGGCGCGGCGGTTCATGCCGCCGTGTGTGAAGTCGTCGTAAAGGTCGATGATGCGCTGATCCATGGAGCGGCTCCGGCTGGGGTTCTGCGGCGGCCCGTCGCGTGCATGTTAGCGCAAAAGTGGTCTTGACTGAACATGGATCAACCTGCATGTGCAGACGTCCCTGGCGCCGCTTTCATGCGCGCCGATCCGGAGCACATTCCGATGACGTTTCGTCCGGCCCTTCGCCGTCTCAAACGCGTGCGCGTTATCGCCGCCGCCTTGCTGATGCTAGTTCCGACCTCGGTGGTCGCGGCCGGAACGTTCCCTTTCGACCGGGAAATGCTGCTCGACGCGCCGCAGATGGGCCGTGTGAAGCGCATGCCGATGCTGATCGTCGAGCCGAACGGCAATGCCACGATCCAGCTCTGGTGCAAGGACATGACCGGCCACGTCGACCTGTCCGACAACACCATCCACATCGAAGCCGGGCAGCTGCCCGACGCATTGCCGGCGATGATGGTCGAAGGCCAGTGCACGCCGGAACGCATGCAGGCCGATGCCGACACGCTTGCCACGCTGACGCAGATGACGACCTGGTCGCATGCGGGCGATCGTCTTGTGCTCAGCGGGCCGACGACGTTGCGCTTCCTCGCTTCAAGTCACTGAGCCTGCGCCGTCCGCCAGGAACACGCACGGGCCAGCGCGGCTCAAGCACGTCCGCTTGCGGCTTGACGAACACCGCGATCACCTCCGGATGCGCCTGATGGATGTCGTGCTCTAGCCCGTCGATCGCGCGCTCGATCTCCGGCGTGGTGAGCCTGTCGTTGAATTCAAGGCTCAGCACGGCGACCACCTGGTCCGGCGCGAGATGCACCGTGAAGACGATGTGCGCCCGCTCGATGCCCGTGGTGCGGCGCGCGATGGCGATGATGGAATCGCGCAACGCGCGGCTCGCGGGCTCTCCGATCAACAGGCCTTTGCTTTCGCGCGCGAGGCCGAGCGCCGTGATGCCGAGCAGCAGCGCGATGCCGATCGACGCCACGCCGTCGAGTTCGGGAATCGCCAGATTTGTCGAGGCAAAGGTGCCGATGAAGGCGATCAGCAGACCGAGCAGTGCGGCTTAGTCCTCGAACAGCACGATGAACGAGGGCGGGTCCTTGCTGCGCCGTACCGCCTCGAAGTAGCCGAGATCGCCTTTCGCTTTGCGAAACTCGCGCAGCGCGATGAACCAGGTTGCGCCTTCGAACAGGGCCGAGGCCACGAGCACGATGTAGTTCACTTTCGGATCGACGATGTCGTTCGGATGCAGGATGTGCTGCACGCCTTCGTAGAAGGCGACGCCGGCGCCCAGCTTGAACATCAGGAGCGCAACGATGAAGCTCCAGAAATAGAGCTCGCGCCCGTAGCCGAGCGGATGTGCGGCGTCCGGCGGCCGGTCGGCGCGGCGCATGCCGTAGAGCAATAGAAGCTGATTGCTGGTGTCGACCAGCGAATGGATCGCCTCGCTCAGCATGGCCGAGGAGCCGGTCCACCACGCGGCAATGAATTTGGTGAGCGCGACCAGCAGATTGCCGGTGAACGCCGCATAGACGACGGTCTTCGATTGTCCCGCGGCCATGCGCCGTCAACGCACTTACGGGGTTCCGGTTGCTCGTCCGAAAGCAAAAAGGCCGCCTCGCGGCGGCCTTTTCGTCGATTGTATAAGCGGGCGTTTGGTGGTCCCGGGTCTGCAGCGCACCACTTCGTAGTGCGCTGCGCCCGGGTTAACGCCTAGAAGCCCATGCCGCCCATGCCGCCGCCCGGCATCGCCGGCATCGGCGCGGCTTCCTTCGGAAGCTCGGCGACCATCGCTTCGGTGGTGATCAGCAGGCCGGCGACCGAGCCGGCATCCTGTAGCGCGGTGCGCACCACCTTGGCCGGATCGATGATGCCCTTGTCGACCATGTCGACATACTCTTCATTCTGGGCATCGAAGCCGAAGGTCTCCGACTTCTCATCGAGGATCTTGCCGACCACGATCGAGCCTTCCACGCCGGAGTTCTCGGCGATCTGACGGATCGGGGCTTCCAGGGCCTTCAACACGATGTTGATGCCGGCCTGGACGTCCGAGTTGTCGTTGGACATGCGGCCGACCGCCTTCTTGGCGCGCAGCAAGGTGACGCCGCCGCCGGGGACGATGCCTTCCTCGACCGCCGCGCGGGTGGCGTTGAGCGCGTCTTCGACGCGATCCTTCTTCTCCTTCACCTCGATCTCGGTGGCGCCGCCGACGCGGATCACCGCGACGCCGCCGGCAAGCTTGGCTAGACGCTCCTGCAGTTTCTCACGGTCGTAGTCCGAGGTGGTTTCCTCGATCTGCGCCTTGATCTGACCGACGCGCGCCTCGATGTCGGCCTTCTTGCCGGCGCCGTTGACGATCGTTGTCTTCTCCTTCTCGATCAGCACCTTCTTGGCGCGGCCGAGCATGTTGAGGGTAACGTTCTCGAGCTTGATGCCGAGATCTTCAGAGATGAGCTGGCCGCCGGTGAGGATCGCAATGTCCTCGAGCATGGCCTTGCGGCGATCGCCGAAGCCCGGAGCCTTCACCGCCGCGACCTTGAGGCCGCCGCGCAGCTTGTTGACGACGAGCGTGGCGATGGCCTCGCCCTCGACGTCCTCAGCGATGATGATGAGCGGCTTGCCCGACTGCACCACCGCCTCGAGCACCGGCAGCATCGACTGCAGACCGGAGAGCTTCTTCTCGTGCAGGAGGATGTAGGCGTCTTCGAGCTCGGCCACCATCTTCTCGGCATTGGTGACGAAGTAGGGGGAGATATAGCCGCGGTCGAACTGCATGCCCTCGACGATCTCGACCTCGGTCTCCATCGCCTTGGCTTCTTCGACGGTGATGACACCCTCGTTGCCGACCTTCTGCATCGCCTGCGCGATCATCTTGCCGATGGTGGCATCGCCGTTCGACGAGATGGTGCCGACCTGCGCCACTTCCGACGACGAGCCGACCTTCTTGGCGCGCTTCTCGATGTCCTTGACCACGGCGGCGACCGCGAGGTCGATGCCGCGCTTGAGGTCCATCGGGTTCATGCCGGCGGCGACGGCCTTGGCACCTTCCTTCACGATCGCTTGGGCGAGCACGGTGGCGGTAGTGGTGCCGTCACCGGCGATGTCGTTGGTCTTCGAGGCCACTTCGCGCACCATCTGTGCGCCCATGTTCTCGAACTTGTCCTCGAGCTCAATGTCCTTGGCGACGGTGACGCCGTCCTTGGTGATGCGTGGCGCACCGAACGACTTGTCGAGCACGACGTTGCGGCCCTTGGGGCCGAGGGTCACCTTCACCGCGTTGGCGAGGATGTCGACGCCGCGCAGCATGCGCTCGCGCGCTTCGCCGGCGAATTTTACGTCCTTGGCAGCCATTTTGAATTTGCTCCAGTGGGATTTTGGGGTTGACCCTCATCCTGAGGAGCGGCGAAACCGCGTCTCGAAGGATGAGGCCGATGACTTGTTGCCCTCGTCCTTCGAGACGGCGCGCGATGCGCGCCTCCTCAGGACGAGGAGGAGCGTTACGCGATCACGCCCATGATGTCGGACTCCTTCATGATCAGGAGCTCCTCGCCGTCGATCTTGACCTCGGTGCCGGACCACTTTCCGAACAGCACGCGGTCGCCGGCCTTCACGTCGATCGGGGTCAGCTTGCCCGCCTC
>DASXOK010000314.1:0-13987 GCA_036494425.1 Pseudolabrys sp. | reverse complement strand
TGATAATTCAATGCATCTGATTGTTGCGCGGGTGGTAAGCGCCGCTGTCGTCCTGCTCGAACACCTCGGCGACATCGGGATGACGGATCGGCGTGCCGGACGTATCGGGCAGGAGATTCTGCTCGGAGACATAGGCGACGTATTCCGTCTCCTCGTTCTCGGCGAACAGGTGATAGAACGGTTGGTCCTTGTGCGGGCGGATCTCGGTCGGGATCGATTGCCACCATTCCTCGGTGTTGCTGAACACCGGATCGATGTCGAAGACCACGCCGCGGAAGGGATAAAGCCGGTGTTTCACCACTTGGCCGATCTTGTACTTGGCAACACGCATCTTATTCATACCATAGTCAGATAGTGCCTTGCTCCGGCGGCTGCCAGTGCGAGGATTAGAGGCCATAACGCGCTCCCATGTTAGGGTCTTTGGCGGCGATCAACTTGGCGAGATCGAGCAGCACTTTGGCCTGCTTCCAAGTCGCATCGTCCTGCATCTTGCCGTCGATCATCACCGCGCCGGCCCCGTCCGGCATTGCATCGACGATCTTCTTGGCGAAAGCAACTTCCGCCGAGTCGGGTGAGAACACGGTCTTGGCGATGCCGATCTGCGACGGATGCAGCGACCAGGCCCCTAAGCATCCCATCAGGAAGGCATTGCGGAATTGCACCTCGCAGGCGGCGCTGTCGGAGAAATCGCCGAAAGGGCCATAGAACGGCTTGATGCCGGCGGCAGCGCACGCGTCGACCATCTTGCCGATGGTGTAGTGCCACAGGTCCTGCTGGTAGGCCGCGCGTGATGCATCACCGGAGGCGTCCGCGAGCACCTTGTAGTCGGGATGGCCGCCGCCGACGCGTGTGGTCTTCATCGCGCGCGAGGCGGCGAGGTCGGCCGGGCCCAAACTCATGCCGTGCATGCGCGGCGAGGCGGTGGCGATCGCCCCGACATTGTTGACGCCCTGCGCCGTTTCCAGGATTGCGTGTATGAGGATCGGCTTCTTGAGCTTGTAGCGTGCTTCGAGTTGCGCCAGCAACTGGTCGAGGTAATGGATGTCCCATGGCCCATCAACCTTGGGCAGCATGATCACGTCGAGCTTGTCGCCCACATTGCCCACGATCTCGGTGATGTCATCGAGCGCCCACGGTGAATTGAGCGCATTGATGCGCGTCCACAGCCCGGTCGCGCCGAAGTCCGTTTCTTTCACCATCTGAATAAAGCCGGCACGCGCGGCGCCCTTGTGCTCGACCGGGATGGCGTCCTCCAGATTGCCCAGCACGACGTCCACCTGGCGCACCAGTTCGGGCACTTTGGAACGCACTTTCTCCACGTGCGGCGGCACAAAATGGATCATGCGCTCGATGCGCACCGGCAGTTCGCGCAAGGGCGCCGGCGCGCCGATGGCAAGAGGGGCAAAGAACTGGCGGGGCAGCTTCACGGTTCTTGTCCTTCCAAAAGGCCGCTCTGCCCTTTAGAGGAAAGCAAAGCCCGCGCCAAGCGAACTTCAAAGTCGGCCTCAAAGCCGGCATTCCAAGGCGAATTGGGCGCCCGCCGGAATTACCAGCCCATGATCGACGTCCTCAATCTGGCCCTGCCGTTTTTCGGGCTGATCTTCATCGGTTTCGCCTGCGGCAAGCTCAAGCAGATCGCCGACACGGCGCTGGGCTGGATGAATTTTTTCATCGTCTACGTGTCGCTGCCGGCGCTGTTCTACCGCATCCTGGCGCAGACCCCGCTCGAACAGCTCGCCAAGGTCGACTTCGTGCTGGCCACGTCGCTGGCGACCTTCTCGGCCTTCGCGGTGTCTTTCGTGATCAGCATGGCCGTGATGCGCGGGAGAATCGGACCCTCGACCATCGCCGGACTGGCCGGCGGCTACGGCAATATCGGCTATATGGGGCCGGGCTTGGCGCTGGCGACGCTCGGGGCCGAGGCCGCGGTGCCGGTGGCGCTGATCTTCTGCTTCGACACGCTGCTGCTGTTCTCGCTGGTGCCGTTCCTGATGGCGCTGGCTAGCCCGCAGAAGAAGAGCGTCGCGTCGGTGGCCATGGAGGTGGTCAGGCGCATAGTCACCAACCCCTTGGTGATCGCGACCGCCGCCGGCATCGCCTCGGCCGTGGTCCATTTCCAGCCGCCGGTCGCGCTCGATCGTCTGATGCAATTCCTGCAGAATGCCTCGGCGCCCTGTGCGCTGTTTACGCTCGGCGTAACGGTGGCACTGCGGCCGTTAAAGAAGATGCCGTGGGAGGTGCCTTTCCTCACGCTGGTGAAGCTCGCGCTGCACCCGGCGATCGTGTTCGTGTTGCTGTCGCTGTTCGGGCCGTTCGACCAGACTTGGGTCTATACGGCGGTGCTGATGGCGGCGCTGCCGCCGGCCCTCAACGTGTTCGTGTTTGCGCGGCAGTACGACACTTGGGTCGAGCAGGCCTCGAGCGCGGTGCTTATCGGCACGGTGGTCTCGGTGGTGACGCTGACCAGCGTGATGTGGATGGTGAAGACCCACACGCTGCCGGCGCTGCTATTCCAGTGAGCCGCGCCTACAAAGCTTCGCCGCGCATCAGGCGCGGCTGCACCGCGCGCGGGGCGACACCTTCACGCATGACGGCGCGGCGCAGTGGGCCGATCTGGTCGAGCATATAGAGCCCGATGCCGCGCAGGCCCTGGACCGGGAGGAAGTCGGTGAGCAGGGTGCGATTGAACAGATCGATGGCGATGCTGCGGCTGCTGACGTCGCCACGGCGCATCTTGTCGTAGCGCGCCAGCACGTCGGCGCCGCCGATATCGTGATGCGCGCGATGAGCGGCGACCGCGATTTCGCCGATGGTCGCCGCGTCGCGTAAGCCCAGATTGAGCCCCTGCGCGCCAATGGGCGGGATCACATGCGCGGCCTCGCCGATGAGCGCGATGCGCCGGTCAGTGAAGCGCCGCGCGGTGGCGATGCTGAGCGGAAACAGGCCGCGGCCGGGCTCGACTGTGATCTTGCCGAGGATCGAATGCGAGGCGCGTTCGATCCCGTCCGCCAACGCCGCGTCATCGAGCGCTGCCAGTTCATCGGCCTCCGCCGGATCGAGCACCCAGACCAGGCTCGAGCGGTTGCCCGGCAGCGGCACCAGCGTGAAGGGGCCGCTTGGCGTGTGGAATTCGGTCGAGGTGTCGCGATGCGGGCGCGAATGGGTGAGGCAGACGGTGAGGGCGGTCTGCCGGTAGGTGCGGGTATCGACGCCGATACCGGCAGCGTCGCGGCATATCGAGCGGCGGCCATCCGCGCCGACGACCAGCGGTGCGCGCAGAACGTCGCCACTCGCGAGCGTCACCGTCACGACGTCTTCGTCCGGATAGACGTCGCGCACCTCGTCTTCGACAATGCGCAGGCCGGGCAAAGCGCGGGCGCGGGCTTCCAGCGCCGCCACCAGATACCGGTTCTCGATGTTCTGGCCGAAAGCGTCGAGACTGATCTCGCCGCATTCGAACTTGACTTCCGGCGCGCGCCAGAGCCGGCCGGTGTCGTCGACGATGCGCATGATCCGGAGGGGCGCCGCCTGCGTCGCGCAGAGGCCCCAGACGCCGAGCGTCTCCAGGGCCGTCACCGAGCCGGCGAGCAGAGCCGTGGTGCGGTTGTCAGGCTTCGCTGGCCGCTTGCCGGCTAGGACCGTGCCGACGCCGCCCTCGGCCAGCGCGATGGCCGCGGTCAGGCCGGCGGGTCCGCCGCCCACCACGATGGCCTGCTCGTGATCCGAAAATTTGTCCGGCATCAATTTGTTACGCTCCGTTTCGCGTTTACTGGTTTAGCACCGCGCCGGGCCGGAAACCACGCCCCAGCCGCCCTGGTACCGCGGCCCGCGCTGGGGCGCTATGGATAACGCATGAGCGACGCCGCCGATCGCAACCTGACCCATCTCTCGCCCGCCGCCGGGCGGTTGGGCGCCGTCTTCGCGCGTCCGAAGGTTGTCGCGATCGCCTGCGTCATCCTGCTCGCCGGGCTTGGCTGGGCCTACCTCGCGTTGTTGACCGCCGGCATGAGCGACACGTTGAGTGCGTTCGAGGTCCTCTGCCGGGCGATGGCCGACAGCACGCTCCGGCCGACGACTATCGCACTCATCGCCCTGATGTGGGGCGCCATGACGCTGGCCATGATGCTGCCGAGCGCTGCGCCGATGATCTACACGTACGCGGAGATCGCCGACACCGCTGCCAGGAAGGGCGAGCGCATCGTCTCGCCTTTCGTGCTGGCCGCCGGCTACACCCTGGTCTGGCTCGGCTTTGCGTCGATCGCAACCGTGGCACAGATCGCGCTCACACGGGTGGCGCTGCTCGACACCAGCCTGATGGCGGCCAGCGGGCTCTTCTCCGGCGCGATCTTCATCGCCGCCGGCGTCTATCAGTTCTCCGCGTTCAAGCATGCCTGCCTGCGCCAGTGCCAGCATCCGTTTCCCTTCTTCTTCGCCAACTGGAAAACGACGCCGCGCGGCGTGTTCCGTCTCGGGCTGAAACAGGGGCTATTCTGCCTCGGCTGCTGCTGGGCGATGATGCTGGTGATGTTCGCCGTCGGCGTCATGAACGTGATCTGGATGGCGGCCCTCGGCATGGTCATGACCATCGAGAAGATTGGCAGCGGCCGCCGCTTCTCGCATGCGGTCGGCGTCGTGCTGATCGTCGCCGGCGTGGTCTTCATTGTGACGGCGACAGCCCCCCATTGGCCGGCTCCCGCGAATTGAGCTAGGAAGGCGAAAAGCCGGGGAGTGAACATTGGCGGAAAGCTGGACGTTGAAAGGCGAGATGGCGCTGTCGTGCAGTTGCACGGTGTTCTGTCCCTGCGTGCTCTCGCTCGGCGAACATCCACCGACGGAGGATCGCTGCCAGACCTGGGCCGGCATCCGCATCGACGAGGGACATTTCGACAAGGTCGATCTTTCCGGCATCAATGTCGGCCTGATGATGGACCTGCCCGGCATCATGGCGCGCGGCAACTGGACCGCGGCGCTGTTCGTCGACGACAAGGCGCCGATCCAGGCGGTGAAGGGCCTCACGCGCATTTTCACCGGCCGTGTCGGCGGCACTACGCATCTGTTGTCCATCCTGGTCGGCCAATTCCTCGGCGTGCATCAGGTTCCGATCAGCTACGAGACCGAGGGCGAGACACGCCGCGTCCGCATCGAGAAATACGTCGACGGCGCCATCACCCCGGTGCGCGGCAAAGAGAATGGCCGGAACGTCGTGATCCGCAACAGCCAATACTGGATCGGCCCCGACGTGATCGTCGCGAAGTCGGACAAGTCGCGCTTCCGCGGCTTCGGCCGCAACTGGAATCTGGCCGGCCGCTCGGCCGAGATCGTCAAGCTCGATTGGAGCAACGCGTAAGTGCCACGCTTCGCCGAAATCCGTGCCTTTGCCATTCACGGGCTCACCGCCTGCGGCGCGGCGCTTGCGCTGATGGCGCTGATCTTCGCAACCGGCGGACACTGGGAGGCGATGTTTCTCTGCCTCGGGTTCGCGCTGATCGTCGACGGCATCGACGGTCCGTTGGCGCGCGAATTCCACGTCGCCGAGGTGCTGCCGCGCTGGTCGGGCGACACGCTCGATCTGGTGGTCGATTTCGTCACCTATGTGTTCGTGCCTGCTTACGCCATCGCGGCGAGCGGACTGCTGCCGGAGGAATTGGCGATCGCCTCGGGCATCATCGTCGTGATCTGCGGCGCGCTCTATTTTGCCGACCGCGCCATGAAGACCGACGACAATTATTTCCGCGGCTTCCCGGCGTTGTGGAATTTCGCCGCCTTCTATCTCTACGTCCTCAATCCTTCGCCCTGGCCGTCTTTTGCCTTGATTGTCGTGCTCGCGATCTTGAGCTTCACGCCGATCAAGTTCGTGCACCCGCTGCGCGTGAAGCAACTGCGTCCGCTCAACATCATCCTGCTCGTGGCCTGGGCCTTGCTGGCATTCGATGCCATCGTCACGCAACTGACGCCCGGCCCATATGTCACCTGGCCGCTCATCATCATCGCGCTCTACTTCTTTGCCGCGGGCCTGTTGCCGCGGCGCGTCTGATCTGATCGATTGCCATCGACGAAAGTTACAGGGAGTTGGAAATGCCGCGACCCGTTCTTCTCATCGCCGGCGGCAGCCGGGGCATTGGCGCAGCGACCGCTCGTCTTGCGGCCGAACAAGGCTACGACGTCGCGGTGAACTACAACTCCAATGCCAACGCGGCGGCGGGCGTGGTCGCCACCGTGAAGGAAGCGGGCGGCAAGGCCGTCGCCATCCAGGGGCAAATGGGGATCGAGCAGGACATCGAGCGCGTCTTCGATACCGCCGCGAGCGAGCTCGGGCCGCTCACGCATTTTGTGCACTCGTCCGGCATCAACGGACAATATTCGCGGCTCGACGAAGCGTCGGCCGACAAGATGCGCGAAGTGCTGGAGGTCGACACCCTGGGCGCGCTTCTGTGCCTGCGCGCCTGCATCCGCCGCATGTCGACCAAGCACGGCGGCAAAGGCGGTTCGGTCGTGATGCTGTCGTCGATGGCCGCGTCGATCGGCGGCGCCAACGAATGCATCTGGTACGCGGCCGCCAAAGGCGGCGTCGATTCCATGGTGATCGGCGCCTCGCGCGAGGTCGCCAAGGAAGGCATGCGCATCAACGCCGTCTCGCCCGGCGTGATAGATACCGACATCCAGCCGCCGGGCCGAGTCGAGCGCGTCACGCCCATGTTGCCGATGGGCCGGCCAGGGCAGGCGGACGAGGTCGCCGAGGCGGTCCTGTTCCTGCTGTCCGATGCAGCGTCCTACATCAACGGCGCAAACTTACGCGTGTCGGGCGCGCGGTAACGACTCAGTGGCAGTGCACCAAGCCTGCTTGCGCCCGGCGTGCCGCTGCCTATGATCGCCGGCGAAATTCCGGATACCGAACAAAACTCATTGAAGGGGTGAAACATGGTTGCGGCCGTACGCGTCCACAAGGCTGGCGGGCCCGAAGTTCTGACGTATGAAGATGTCGAGATTCCCGCTCCCGGCCAGGGCCAGATCAAGATCAAGCAGCACGCCTCCGGCGTCAATTTCATCGACACCTATTTCCGTACGGGCGCCTATCCGTCCCCGGTTGGTCTGCCCTTCATCGCCGGCAATGAGAGCGCCGGCGAGGTGATCGCGGTTGGCCCCGGCGTGACCGACGTCAAGGTCGGCGATCGCGTTGCCGTTGTCGCGCCCCTCGGCGGCTATGCGGGCGAGCGCGTTGTGCCCGCCGATCGCGCTGTGAAGCTGCCCGACAACATCAGCTACGAGCAGGCAGCCGGCATGATGCTCAAGGGCATGACCGTGCAGTATCTCGTCAATCGCACATTCAAGGTCGGCAAAGGCACGATCGTGCTCATGCATGCCGCTGCCGGCGGCGTCGGCCTGATCCTGTGTCAATGGGCGAACCATCTCGGCGCGACGGTGATCGGCACCGTCGGCTCCAAGGCAAAGGCGGAGCTCGCCAAAGCGAACGGCTGCCATCACACGATCCTCTATACCGAGGAAGACTTCGTCGCGCGGGTGAAGGAGATCACCAGTGGCAAGCTCTGCGATGTCGTCTATGACGGCATCGGCAAGACCACGTTCCCGGCCTCGCTCGACTGCCTGCATCCGCTCGGCTATTTCGTCAGCTTCGGCAGCGCCTCGGGCCAGATCGACGCCTTTAACATCAACATCCTGCAGACCAAAGGCTCGCTTTTCGCCACGCGCCCGACGCTCAACCACTACGTGGCCAAGCGCGAGGATCTCCTCGCCTGCGCCAACGACCTGTTCGAGAAGGTCGGCTCCGGTGCGGTGAAAATTCCGATCAACCAGAAGTACCCACTCAAGGATGCGGCCAAGGCGCATCAAGACCTGGAAGGTCGCGACACCACCGGCTCGTCGATCCTCATTCCGTGAGTGATGCGGTCATCCCGGGCGAGCGCTAGCGAGACCCGGGACTCAGTACGCCGCAGCCGATCGCTATGCTGCGGAGTACTGGGTTCCCGCTTTCGCGGGAACGACATCTGAATGAACAATACAATTCCGAAACCCTGGGGACGGATCCTCACCTTCGCCCTCGGCGTGGTCGCATTGATGGCCGGTCAGGCGGCCGCGCTGGCGGTGCTGACGTCCTGGTACGGCGTCGACGTTGCACGATTGCCCGATCTCTCTGCCGATGGCGTGGCGGTCGCGCTGATCATCATCGTCTCGACGCCTGTGCAGGTCGCGCTGCTGTGGGCCTTCGCCAGTCGCGGCGGCAATAATGGCGCCATCCAACTCGGCTGGGTCTGGCCCAAGCGCACCGAGGCGATCTTCGCCGTGCTCGCGGCCGTCGCCTATATTGTCATTGGTGACGCGGCTAGCGCCGTGATGGGACGCGACCTCGTCACTTCGTTCCAGACCGACATTTATCGCACGGCTAGCGACGCGGGCTGGCTCCCGCTGCTCTGGATCGCAGTTGTCGTCGTGACGCCGATGGGCGAGGAGACGCTGTTCCGCGGATGGCTCTTCGCCGGCTGGTTGCGCGAGCCGAAGGACACATGGCCGGTGATCATCGTCACCGCGGCGCTGTTCGCCATTCTGCACGTGCAGTACGACTGGTTCGTCATCGCCCAGGTCTTCGTCTTCGGCCTGTTGGTCGGCTGGATGCGATGGGCGACCGGGTCAGCGATCGTTACCATGCTGATGCATGCGGTCATCAATTTGGAAGGCATGTTGGAGACCGTGATCGGCCTGCACCGGTGACTGAAGCACTCACAGTAGTGCTCACAGCAGCGCGGCGATGCGGGCGAAGGCCGGATGCTGGTTGAGTCCGCCGGGCAGGCGGGGGAGGCCGATGACCTCCACGCCCTTGGTGAAGCGCGAAATGCTGGCGACGGTGTCGTCGAGCTCGACGGTATCGCGCTCGCTTTCGCTCACCACGATGCCGGCGATGGTCAGCTTGCGCTGCGCCAGCACGTCGAGCGCCGTGAGCGTGTGGCTGATGGTGCCGAGATAGCCGCCAACCACGAGCAGCAGCGGGATGTCGAGCGCCGCCATCCAGTCGAGCACCGTGCGCTTGCCGTCGAGCGGAACCATGATCCCGCCGACGCCTTCGATGAACAGCATGCCCAGGGAGTCGGCGACAGCCTTGCGGCTGAAGGCGATCAGCTCGTCGAAATCGACGCTGCGTCCCTCGCGCGCGGCGGCGAGATCGGGTGACAGCGGCGCGCGGAAGCGCCACGGCGCCATGGAGGCGATCTCGTCCGCCGATACGGCGCGGCCGAGCGCGCGCAACAGCACCGCCGGATCGCTGGTCTCGACGACGGACGAATCATAGCCGCTCACGACCGGCTTGAGTGCCGACACGGGCTGATGCGACTGACGCAGGTATCGGATCACCCCGGCGGTGACGAAAGTCTTGCCGGTGTCGGTTCCGGTCGATGTGACGAAATAGGCGCTCATGTTCAGGCCAGTATCTTACTGCGCACCACATCCGCGAGCCGTTCGATCTCCTCGTCCGGATGCAGTGCGGTGAAGGTGAGCCGCAGGCGTGCGGTGCCTTGCGGCACGGTCGGCGGGCGGATCGCCGCGGCGAGGAAGCCGGCATCGGCTAGGACCTGCGACGCCGAGACGGCTGCGTCGGCTTCGCCGATCACCACCGGCACAATCGGGCTCTGCGCCTCCGGCAAGCCAAGACGTTGCGTGAAAGCCTTCGCCTTCTTCACCGGCAGCGCGGCATAGTCCGGCTCGCGCTCAATCACGTCGAGGGCGGCGATGGCCGCGGCGACGGCGGAAGGGGGCAGGCCGGTCGAATAGATCACGGTGCGCGCGCGGTTGCGCATCAGGTCGATGACCGGGCCGGAGGCGCAGAGATAGCCGCCATAGGCGCCGACCGCCTTCGACAGCGTGCCCATCTGCAGGGGCACTGGAATGTGCCTGTTGCCAGAAAAGCTCGAGCCGCGTCCGCCGCCGACGACCCCGATGCCGTGCGCGTCGTCGGTCATCAGCCAGGCGTCGTACTCCTCAGCGAGCGCCAGCAGATCATCGAGCGGCGCAAGATCGCCGTCCATGGAGAATATGCCATCGGTCACGATCAGCGCGCGGTCATGCGCGGCGCGATGCTGCGCCAAGAGTTCGCGCGCATGCAGCACGTCGTTGTGGCGGAAGGCGATCACCTTGCCGCGCGAGAGCTGCGCGCCGGCGAAGATGCAGGCATGCGCCAGCTCGTCGAGCAGCACCAGGCCGTCACGTCCGATCAGCACCGGGATGATTCCCGAATTGGCGAGATAACCGGACCCGAAGACGACCGCGGCCTCGGCCTCCTTGAGTCGCGCGAGCCGCGCCTCGAGCTCTGCGTAGAGCGGGTGATTGCCGGTGATCAGGCGGGAGGCGCCGGAGCCGGCACCGTAGCGTTCGATGGCGGCGATCGCCGCCTGCTTCACCGCCGGGTGCTGCGTGAGATTAAGGTAGTCGTTGCAGGAGAACGACAAAAGCCGCCGCCCGTTGCGTTCCACCCAGATGCCATCCTCGCGCAGCGTCTCGGTCAGCGCGCGGCGGAGACCGCGGCCTTCGAGGGCGTCGAGTTTGGCTTGCGCGAAGGCGTCGAGCGAGTGCATCAGGGTCCTTTGCATCACCGGCGGGCGAGAGGCCTTTGCCGGCTCGGGAGAAAGTGCCGCATGGCGGAGGATACCAGCAAAAACAAGGCGCTGCCCGGCTGGTACGGGGAAGGGTTCTCGCACATCTGGCTGCCTTATGCCCAGATGAAGACCGCGCGGCCGCCGCTGGCTGTGGCGCGGACGCATGGCGCGCGCATCGTGCTCGCCGACGGCCGCGAGCTGATCGACGGCATCGCGAGCTGGTGGACCGCCTGCCACGGCTACAACCATCCGCACATCCGCGACGCGGTGGCACGGCAGCTCGCCGAGATGCCGCACGTGATGTTCGGCGGCATGGTGCATGAGCAGGCGCTCACTTTGGCGCGGCGGCTCACGGCGTTGCTGCCGGGCGACCTCAGCCGCGTGTTCTTCTCCGACTCGGGCTCGGTCGCCATCGAGGTCGCCATGAAGATGGCGGTGCAATATTGGATCAACCGTGGCACGCGCGGGCGCACGCAATTCGTCGCTTTCAAGGGCGGCTATCACGGCGACACCACCGGCGCGATGGCGGTCTGCGATCCTGAGGAGGGCATGCATGCGCTGTTTGCCGGTTTGCTGCCGCAGCATGTCGTCGGCGATATTCCGGACACGGAGGAGCGCGCGGCGGCGCTCGAAAAACTCATCGCAGAACATGCCGATAAGTTGGCAGCGATCATCGTCGAGCCGCTTGTGCAAGGCGCCGGCGGCATGCGTTTCCACGACGCGGCCATCCTCAAGCGGCTGCGAGCGCTGGCCGATAAATACGATCTGCTGCTGATCTTCGACGAGATATTCACCGGCTTCGGCCGCACCGGCACGATGTTCGCCTGCGACGCGGCCGGTGTAGCACCGGACATCATCACGCTGTCGAAAGCGCTCACCGGCGGCACGCTGCCGCTCGCCGCCACCATCGCCGCGCGCAAGGTGTTCGACGCCTTCTGGTCGGACGATCCGGCGAAAGCGCTGATGCACGGTCCGACCTTCATGGCCAATGCGCTCGCCTGCGCCGCCGCCAATGCCTCGCTCGACCTGTTCGAGCGCGAGCCGCGCCTAGATCAGGTCGCCACCATCGCGTCGGCGCTCGAACAGGGGCTCGCGCCGTGCCGCGGTCTGCCGGGCATCAAGGACGTGCGGGTGATGGGCGCCATCGGCGTAGTCGAGATGGCACGTATCGGCGATCTCGACGCCCTGCGCGCCCGCTTCGTCGCGGAGGGCGTCTTCGTCCGGCCCTTCGGCAACGTGATCTATCTCGCCCCCGCTTTCACCATCGCCGCTGACGATCTGCAGATGCTGACGGGCACGGTCGTCCGAGTCGTCCGCGCGCTATAGTGGTTAGAACAAGCCAGGCGGCGACGCGTCCGCGGCCTCGGACGCCGGCAATTCCTGGCGCGGCGGGCGCACGATGGTCACGCTGCACAGCGCTTCGGCCGCAACTTTCGCCGAGACGCTGCCGAGGAGTTTCCGCCTCATCGAGGCCTCGCGCGCGCCGATCAGGATGTGATCGACCCGATTGGCGGTGGCGAATTCGAGAATGGCCGCGGCCGGGTCGATGGCTTCCAGGACATGCGCCGTGAACCGCTGGTCGTCGAGCTTCAGGTCTTGAGCCCAGTGCCGCAGCGCGACGATCCTGTCGATCTGCTTGTTGTGGCCTTTCTCGTCCAGCGTCGTGTCGAGCGTGATGCGTCCGAGCCGGCGCACGTTCAGGGCGGCGAGGCGCGCCGACGGCAGCGTCGTCAGCATGCGCTGCGCTGTCGTACGCAACGCGTCGTTGGCTTGCGCGGACTCATCGGTGAGATCGAGCGCCACCGCGATGATCGGCGCCGCCGACAGCCGCGCCGCAAGCGGCGCCTTCGGCCGCGGCTGCGTGACGTCGCCGTTGAAGCGGCGGCGCACCACGGTGGTGAACGGATCGCGCCGCAGACGCTCGGAGCGGGCGGTCAGCCTCACGTCATCTGGATGGCTCAGGTCAAATGCGAGTTGTGCCGCCGTCGGATAGCGCCAGGCGGGCTCGATCTCCAGACAGCGCAGAACGATCTCCTGCAGCCACTGCGGATAGTCCTTCTTCAGCGCGCGCGGTGGCCAGGGATCGCGCCACAGACGCTTCCGCATGCCGCGCAGCGTCTCGCTCTCGCCGAATGGCCGCACACCGGTCGAGAAGAAATACAACAGGACGCCGAGCGCGAAGATATCGCTGCGCGGCTCGTTGCGGATGCCGCGCAACTGCTCCGGCGACATATAGGGTGCGGTGCCGAAGGGCAGGCGGAATTCCTCCTGCATCAGGTCGGGCAACTGGTCGTGATGCGACAGCCCATAGTCCAACAGCACGGCTTCGCCGCTTGGACGGAAGATGATGTTGCTCGGCTTGATGTCGAGATGCACGACATGCTGCCGGTGGAGAGCGTCGAGCGCGGTGGCGACCTTGACGCCGATCTCCGCCACCTCGGCATAGGGCAGGGGAAGTTGCGACAGCCGCTTGAGCAGCGTCGGTCCGTCGATGCGCTCCATCACGATATACGGCTGCACGGCGAAATCGCCCGCCGCGATGAACTTCGGCACGTGCGGCCCGGACAGGCGCGGCAGGATCATCTGCTCCATCTCGAAGCTGACGACCGCGGCCGGATCGGCGCCTTCGCCGATGCGCGGTACCTTCATCAGCATCGGCATCGTCATGGCTGGATGCGTCACGCGCCATAGCATCGCCATGCCGCCTTGATGCATGATCTCTTCGAGGCGGAAGCCATCGATCACCACGCCCGGCTGGTGCAGCGGCTTCGCCATTATTTATTTCCCGAGGAACAGCCGGTCGGCGAGCCAGGGCGGCAGGCCGTGCTTTCTGATCTGCGCGGCGGCCGCTTCGATCTCGTAAGCGGCCCGGCAATAAGTCAGCTCGCGCTTTGCGGTATCGTACAAAGCGTAGGAGGCCGCCGGATTGCCGTCTCGCGGCTGCCCGATGGAGCCGAGGACCGCGAGCCATCGCCGTCCCGGCAGCAGCGGGATCGCGGCGTCCGCCGTCGGCGTGAAGGCGGTCATCTTCGCCGTCGCCGACATGCTGTACAGCGCCGGCTGGTGAATGTGCCCGCAGAACGTCATGTGCGCGGACGTGCCGCCCAGGCTGCGCGCGGCTTCCACGGTGCTCGCGACATAGATCCAGCTCTTCGGACTGCTCGCATCGGCATGTACATAGAGACGGTATTCGTCATTGAGCGTCAGCGGCAGGTCGGCCAAGAAGCGGCGTTGCGAGGCATCCAGCACGCCGCGGGTCCATTCGATCGCCATCTGCGCCTCGGCATTCATGCTCTCTCCGGGCGTGCCGATGGCGCTGTCGTGATTGCCCATGACGGCCATGGCGCCCTTGTCGACGAGGTCCATCACGGTATTCACCACCCAGTCCG
>DASXOK010000313.1:0-2063 GCA_036494425.1 Pseudolabrys sp. | reverse complement strand
GATGACGGCCTCGATGCCGGCGCGGAAGTTGCGCAGCTTGCGATAGACCCAGTTGCTCTTGACCATGTCCTTGATGCGCAGGCCGGCTTTCTTGTGAAAGGCCATGTCGTGGACGCCGAGGGCCTTCGCCTGGCTGAGATTAAGACGGCTGGCGTAACCGCCGTCGGCGGCGGCCTGTCTGGGCGCCTCGCCATAGAAGGCGATGTGACGCTTAAGCATGGGCAAGAACCGTTCGCTGTCCGCCGGATTGCCGGCTTCGATCACCAGGTCGAGGATCAAGCCGCTCCGGCCGGTGGTCAGGTTGAGCTTGTGGCCATATTCAACCTCGCGGCCGCCTTTGACGATGATGTCGGCGTGCGGCTCGAACAGGCTGACGATCTTTTCTGTGGCGGCGACCGTCTCGCCGTGAAGAACACGCCGCTCGGTTTGCGCGATGATCCGGTCGATCAGCGGGCGATAGTGGCGTAACTCGGCTTGCCACAGCGCCACCGCCATCGGGTCGGGCGCCCGCCATAGCTGCGCCGCGGCCTGATCGGCGTAGGCCAGGGTCGCCCGGGTCAGCTTGATCAACTCCCGGTAATGCTGGACCCGCTTCGCTCGATCGCGGGCATACTCGATCGCGCGCGCCCGCTTCTTCGCCGCGCGCCGATGATTGCGCCACTCGAGACCGCCGATGAAGGCGTCGGCCACCTTCAACAGCCGCGCCATCACGCGGACCGCATCCCAGAGAAGACTGCTGTCGCTCGGCTCATGCATGAGCGCGGCGGTGACCGTGCTGTCGAGCCGCACCACCTTGCCGGTCTCGACCTTCTCCTGTCGCGCGCTGGCAAGGAGGATGCGATTGATCGCCTCCCATGTCTCGGCCCGGATGGCGCTGATGGTTCTGTGCAGCACCGACTTCTTCGGCGTCCACGACAGCGGCAGCCGCGCGAAGGCCCGGAACGAGGCGGAGTCCTCAAGATGAAACGCCAGCTCCTCATAGCTCAGCTGGCGATGCTGCTCGAGAAGCGCGCAGCGCAAGACCGACTCTGCCGGCAGGCCTTCTCGCCCGGTCTCCTTAACGCCGTGTCGGCGCAGATCCTCCGCCGCCGGCCCGACGAGCTCGCGATGCTCGTCCAGCCACTGCGACATCGCCTTCAGCTCGCGGCCGATCTCGTGATCGGCGAAGAGATCGAATATGCTGGCCTGGACGGTGCGTTCCTGACGCATTGTCGGGCTCCGGCGGTGGCGGTTTCGCCTTGAGAATCAGTGGCTTGATCCCAAAGCTTAACCGAAACCGCCGCGCCTTGCACCCGCAAGAACAGCGATTCCACAAATAATTTCAAAAACTTGGCGTTTATGGACAGACACTAGCTAGTGTCCGTCCATGAACATGTGTTTTTGTTGGCAGGAGTCGGCTGCATTGGCGCCGAAGGCAGCAGCTTGCAACGCCGTTTCAATCGCTTGGGCGATTGCGAAGGCTGCTCCCGGCGCGAAGGGCCGAAAATCCGAATGAGCGATCGACCCGGGGATCAGCCGGGCTTGCAAACGCTCGGCCGAAGGCGAGAGTCAGGTCGGCCTAAGCCGGGCAAAGAGGGCGAGGTTGTAGGCGACGACTGAGGACCAGACGTAGGCTTTGAAGTGGCCGAGCCCGCGCCAGACGCAGCGCGCCAAGCCAAAGGCGCGCTTCCCGCATGAGATGACGGCCTCGATGCCGGCGCGGAAGTTGCGCAGCTTGCGATAGACCCAGTTGCTCTTGACCATGTCCATGACGCGCAGGCCGGCCTTCTTGTGGAACGCCACGTCGCGGACGCCAAGGGCCTTCGCCTCGCCGAGATTATGACGGCTGGCGAAACCACCGTCGGCGGCCGTCTGTCGCGGCGCCTCGCCATAGAAGCCGATGTGGCGGTTAAGCATGGGCAAGAAGCGTTCGCTGTCCGCCGGATTGCCGGCCTCGATCACCAGGTCGAGGATCAAGCCGCTGCGGCCAGTGGTCAGGTTGAGCTTGTGGCCGTATTGAACCTCACGGCCGCCTTTGACGATGATGTCGGCGTGCGGCTCGAACAGGCTGACGATCTTTTCAT
>DASXOK010000312.1:0-18162 GCA_036494425.1 Pseudolabrys sp. | reverse complement strand
ATGGGCTCCAAAAGGTTCAAGGCGAGCAGGGTGACTTCGGTACGGCTGATACTCTAGGATCGTCCGCGAAGTCCATTTGCCAATCAACAACACTCACTTCACCCGGATGGAAAGCTCATGGCGAAGTCGCGAAAAGTCATCATTACCTGCGCTGTTACCGGCTCGATCCATACGCCCTCGATGTCGCCGCACATCCCCATAACGGCTTCGGAGATTGCGGATGCCGCCATTGGGGCAGCCGAAGCCGGCGCGGCCATCGTCCATTTGCATGCCCGCAATCCCCAGGATGGCCGTCCCGATCAGACGCCGGAGGCTTTCGCCCCGTTCCTCAAGGTCATCAAGCAGCGTTCCAATGTGGTGGTGAACATCACCACGGGCGGCGCGCCGACCATGACCGCCGAAGAGCGCGTGCGTCCGGCTGCAACATTCAAGCCGGAGGTCGCTTCGCTCAACATGGGCACGATGAACTTCGGGCTGTACCCGATGATCCCGCGCTACAAGGGCAAGTTCAAACACGACTGGGAGGAGCCGTATCTCGAAGGATCGAAGAAGGGCATGTTCAAGAACACCTTCGCCGACATCGAGTACATCCTCACCACCTGCGCGGAGAACAACACGCGCTTCGAGGTCGAGTGCTACGACATCGGTCATCTCTACACGCTCCGTCATTTTCTCGACCGCGGCCTGATCAAGGCGCCGGTCTTCGTGCAGTCGGTGTTCGGAATCCTGGGCGGCATCGGCGGTCATCCGGAAGACGTGATGATGATGAAGCGCACCGCCGACCGGCTGCTCGGAGACAATTACCACTGGTCGGTACTCGGCGCCGGCGCCCATCAGATGCGCGTGGCGGCCATCGCCGCGGCCATGGGCGCCAATGTGCGCGTCGGCATGGAGGACTCGCTGTGGATCGGCGCCGGCCAGCTCGCCGAGTCGAACGCGCAGCAGGTCACCAAGGTGCGCAAGATCATCGAGGGCCTCGGGCTGGACATCGCGTCGCCCGACGAGTCGCGCGAGATCCTCTCGCTCAAGGGCGGAGACAAGGTGGCGTTCTAACGGCCCCGTCGCGGGCCGCCCCATCCAGGCGGCCCGGTTACGACAAAGTAAGCAGCAGCGGCAACGTTTCCCGTTGCCCTTGGCGGCGCGAAACCCTCCTATAGCGGGAGGAGGATTCGCGCGCGCATGAATGTTCTCGATACTGTCAGCCTCGCCATTCTGCTCGGCAGCCTGCTGGTGCTCGCCGGCATCCTTTCGAGTCTGATCGCGCTGCGGTTCGGCGCGCCCTTGCTGCTCGTGTTCCTCTTGGTCGGCATGCTGGCCGGGGAGGGCGGCCCTGGCGGACTCAAGTTCGACGATGTCCGGGTGACCTACACGGTCGGCTCGATCGCGCTGGCGCTGATCCTGTTCGACGGCGGCCTGCGCACACGCTTCGCCACCTTTCGCAATGTGCTCGGTCCGGCGGTGACCCTCGCGACTGTGGGTGTGTTGATCACCACGCTGCTGACGGCACCGGTGGCCAAATACGTGCTCGGCCTCAATTGGGTCCAGGCTTTGCTGGTCGGGGCGGTTGTGGCCTCGACCGACGCGGCGGCCGTGTTCTACCTGATCAATGCGCGCGGCCTGCGCCTACGCCCGCGTGTGCGTGCGGTGCTGGAGGTCGAATCCGGCACCAACGATCCTTTCGCCGTATTTCTCGCGCTGCTGCTGGTCGAGATGCTGCTGGTCGGCGACCAGAGCTGGTCGCACGCGCTCCTCGTCTTCGTCCGCGATGCGTTCCTCGGCTGCGTGATCGGCCTCGCGGGCGGGCAGGTCATTGCCTGGGTGCTGAACCGCCTCGGTCTGGCCCAGGGCCTGCACGCGCCTTTCGTCGCGGTGAGCGCGCTGGTTGTCTTCGCTTTCGCCAACGCCATGCATGCATCGGGCTTCCTTGCCGTCTATCTCGCCGGCCTGGTCGTCGGCAACAAGCAGACGCGCGCGCATAACTCCGTCATCGTCTTCCTCGACGCGATTACGTGGCTGGCGCAGATCGTGATGTTCGTGCTGCTCGGATTGCTCGCCTGGCCGCATCGGCTGGCGGACAGCGCGGTCGGTGCGATCGCCGTGGCAGCGGTGCTGATGCTGATCGCGCGGCCGGCGGCGGTGTTCCTCTGCCTGGCGCCGTTCAATTTCCAATGGCGCGAGAAGGTCTTCCTGTCCTGGGTCGGCTTACGCGGCGCCGTCGGCATTTTCCTGGCGTCGATCCCGCTGCTGGTCGGCCTGCCGGTCGCGTATCTGTTCTTCGACGTTGCCTTCGTGGTGGTGCTGTCATCGCTGCTGATCCAGGGGTGGTCGGTGGCCTTCGCCGCGCGCAAGCTCGACATTTCGTTCGCCCGGGCCGATCCGCTCCCGCGCCGCGTCGAGCTCGATCTGCCCGGCCAGCTCGATCGCGAGATCGTGGGCTATCCGGTGTCCGCCAACAGTCCCTACCTGCGCCGTGGCCTTATCCCGAACTGGGCGCGGCCGACGCTGGTCATCCGGAACGAGGAAATCCTGACGCCGGTCGAAGCCGAGCCGGTGCGCGTCGGCGATTACGTCTACCTGCTGGCGCCGCCGGAAAAGGCACAGGCGCTCGACCGCTTCTTCGTCGCCATGCCGCCGCCGAAGGCGCCCGATCCGCGCCTGCTCGGCGACTTCTTCGTACCCGGGACGGCGACCCTCGGCGCGCTGGCGGAGATTTATGGGCTGCAGGTCGCGGCCGAGCACACCGAGCTGCCGCTGGCCGACTACTTCGCCGAACAGATGGGCCGCGCACCGAAGACCGGCGACATCGTCGCACTCGGCCCGATCGCGCTGCTCGCGCACAAGGTCGAACAGGGCCGGGTCACCACGGTCGGCTTGCGGCTGGCCGAACCGGAAGCGCCCACCACGTGGGGCGGGCGCGTCAAGGCTTTGGCGGATCGGCTACAGAAGGCGTTGGGTTAGAGCGGACGGCGCGCCAGCGCGGGGCCGTGCTGCACCAGCCAGGCGCCACCGAACAGCACAGCGCACCAGAACAGGTCGCCCATCACCGTCTTGTCGAGGAACGGGAGCGCCGCGACGAAGCATTCGACGAGGCCCTGCTGGGTCACCGGGTAGAGGCCACTGAAGGCCCAGACCGCCGCATTGGAGAGCACGAAGAAGGCAAGCGAGCTTCCGATCATGGTCGCCATGACCGGCGCGGCGCCCTGCCAGCGGCGCGTGGCCATGCCGGCCAGCGCCGGGATGGCGAGGGCGGCGTAGACGATGAGCGACACGCGCCAGTCATCCGGGCCGAGCGCGACGCCGCTCAGCAACATGGCGGCGATCGGCACGATCACGGCCAAAGCCGGCATGCGCAGGACCCGTGCGGCGAACAGGCCGCTGGCCGCGACCGGCATGAAGCCGTAGGCGTGCGGCAGCAGGCGGGCGGCCACGTCGAAGCCGATCAGGAAGGCCACCAGGAGGAGGTCCATCATCAGGTCGGCGCGGGCTTTGTTCGGCTGCATCGCATTCAGGTCCTTGTGCATCGGGGTCGGTTGTCCATAGCACGTCCGCACGCGGATTTCATCCCGGCGAACGGCCTATCTCGTTCTACGGTTCCAACGGGCGATTTTCCGCCCATTCGGCGACGATGGCCGCCAGCGCGTCCAGGCCGTCGGTCAGAGCGGCCGGTCCCGGCTGGAGAATCACCGTGGATTTCACCTCGCGCAGCCAGCCGGTGGCAACGGCAGGAACCTCGGCGAAGCCTTCGCGGGCGGCGACCTTGGCCGGCACGAATTTCTTGCCGCACCAGGAGCCGACGATGATGTCCGGGCGGGCCGCGATCACGGCTTCGCGCGAGACGATGCGGTCCTTGGCGTTCTTCTGCGCGGCCAGTTCAGGGAAGACTTCGATGCCGCCGGCGGCGGCGATGAGTTCCGACACCCAGCCGAGACCGGAGATCATCGGTTCATCCCATTCCTCGAAATAGACGCGCGGCTTGCGCGGCAGCTTGAGCGTGCGCTCGTGCACGGCATCGACGCGCGCGGCGAGCTTGCGCGCGAGTGCATCGGCTTTGTCGGGCACGCCGACGAGCGCGCCGAGCGTGCGGATCATGTCGAGGATGCCGCCGACGTCACGCTGATTGAACGCATGCACGGCGACATTGGCACGGATCAATTCGGCGACGATGTCGGCCTGCAAGTCGGAAAAGGTCAGCACCAGGTCGGGCCGCAGCGCGAGGATCTTCGGCACGTCGGCGGAGATGAACGCCGCGACGCGTGGCTTCTCTTTGCGCACCTGCGGCGGCCGCACGGCATAGCCGGAGACGCCGACAATGCGGCGGTCCTCGCCGAGGAGATAGAGCGTCTCCACGGTCTCTTCGGTCAGGCAGACGATTCGTTCAGGCGGGAACATGAAGCTATCATATACGTGAGTAGAGGATCACGGTGATAGCAATTCGACGCCGCCGGTCGCCGTCACGCGGCCATCGTCAAGCTTCACCACGCGTGTGGTGATGCGCTTCACCTCGCGCGCGTCGTGGCTGACATAGATCATCGGCACGTGCGCCTCGTCGCGCAGGCGCTCGAGGTAAGGCAGGATCTCCTGCTTGCGCGCGGTATCGAGAGAGGCGAGCGGCTCGTCCAGCATTAACAGTCGCGGGCGCATCAGCAGTGCGCGGCCGAAGGCGACGCGCTGACGCTCGCCGCCGGAGAGCCGGCCCGGCCGGCGGTCGAGCAGATGACCGAGATCGAGCAATTCGACCACGTGCGCGAAGGCTTTCGGATCGGCTTTGTGGCCGCTCATCCAGCGGCCGTAGTCGAGATTGCGCTTCACCGAGAAATGCGGAAACAGCCGGCCTTCCTGGAACACGACGCCGATGTGCCGCTTCCATGCCGGCACGTCGATGCGCTTGACGCTGTCGAAGAGCATATCGTTGCCGAGCGCGATGCGGCCGCGGTCGGGCCTCAACAGGCCGGCGATCATGTTGATGATGCTGGTCTTGCCCGTGCCCGAGGGGCCGAACAGCGCAGTGGCGCCGCCGTCGTCCTCAAAGGCGATGGTCAGCGAGAATTCGCCCAGCCGCTTTTCGACGTCGACCGTCAACATGGGTCAATCACCGTGCAGCCGGATGGCGGCGCGGCGCGCGAACCATTCCGCCGCGACGAGCGCCGCGAGCGAGATCGCGACCGCGACAATGACAAGGCTGAGCGCCGCGGCGTCTCCGTCGGGCACCTGCGTCAGCGAATAGATCGCCGCCGAGATGGTCTGTGTCTCGCCGGGGATGTTGGAGACGAAGGTGATGGTGGCGCCGAATTCGCCCAGCGCGCGGGCAAAGGCGAGCACCATGCCGGCGATGACGCCGGGCAGCGCGAGCGGCAGGGTGATGGTCGTGAAATTCCAGAATCGGTTGGCGCCGAGCGTCTTGGCCGCGTCTTCCAGCTTGCGGTCGATGGCCTCGATCGACAGGCGGATGGCGCGCACCATCAACGGGAACGCCATCACGCCGCAGGCGAGCGCGGCCCCGGTCCATCGGAACGAGAACACGATGCCGAAGTGGTCGGAGAGGAAGGCACCGACAGGCGCGCGGCGCCCGAAGGTGATGAGCAGCAGATAGCCGGTGACGACCGGCGGCAGCACCAGCGGCAAATGCACGACGGCGTCCACCAGCGATTTGCCCCAGAACGATTTGCGCGCGAGCACATATGCCACGGCAATGCCGAAGGGCAGCGCCACCAGCGTCGCCACGATGGAAATGCGCAGGGAGAGGTGGACCGCGGTCCAATCCTGGGCGGAGAGGTTAAGCATGAGTCTTGAGGTGCGCGATAGCGGTGCGCCTTGTGCTCCCTCCCCCGCTTGCGGGGGAGGCTTGGGGAGGGGGAAATTCAGAAGAGGTAAGGCCCCCTCCCGGCGAGCTTCGCTCGCCGACCTCCCCCGCAAGCGGTGGAGGTGACTCGTGGCGGCGTTGCATCGTCACGTCGTCGGCGTGATCAGGACGCTGAAGCCGTACTTCTCGAAGATCGCCTTGGCATCCTTGGTGCGCAGGAAGGCGAGATAGCGCGGCGTCGCGGCGTTCTTGCTCGTGGCGGCCGCGGCGACGGGATAGGTCACCGCCGGATGCGAGCCATCCGGGAAGACACCGACGATCTTCACCTTCGGCTCGACCTTGGCGTCGGTCTCGTACACGATGCCGATGGGCGTCTCGCCGCGCGCAACGAAGGCAAGCGTCGCCCGCACATTCTCGGCCATCGCCAGCTTCGGCTCCGCGGCTTGCCACGCACCGAGCTTTTCCAGCGCCGCCTTGGCATAGAGGCCAGCCGGCACCGCCTTCACGTCGGCAACAGCGATGCGGCCGTCGCCGGCGAGCTTGGCGATGTCGAAGCCTTGGCCGATCGTCACATGGTCGAGCTTGGAGTCCTTCGGCGCGATCAGCACCAACTTGTTGCCGAGCAGGTTCACGCGCGTGTCCGGCTGAATCAGCTTGTGCTCGCTGGCGTAGTCCATCCAGCGCAGGTCGGCGGAAATGAACACGTCGGCCGGCGCGCCTTGCTCGATCTGTTTGGCGAGGGTCGAGCTCGCTTCGTAGCTCGTCGTCACCTTGACGCCTGTGGCTTTGGTGAAGGCGGCGTTGACGTCATCGAGCGCATTGCGCATCGAGGCCGCGGCATAGATGGTGAGCGTTTCTTGCGCGGCGGCCGGATAGGGCGCGCCAGCAAGTGCCGCGACGAAACCAAGAAGGACAAATAGACGGGTGAACATGGCGGTTCTCCTGCGCGCGCGTCGAAACGCGCCACGGGTGGCGTAAGGTCGAATCGGGAAAGTGACCAAACTTCGGAACCGCCGTTCCGATCGTGTGCGGCATACGCGCAGTACGCCGCCGGTCGTAAGGAACTCTAGCAAGTCCGGGCGGCCAAGGTAAAGTCCGCGCAAGAAAACGTGGGAGGACGCAAAAGGATGACCGCGGCGACGCCCATCGAAAGCGAGTTCGACTATATCGTGGTCGGCGCCGGATCGGCCGGCTGCGTACTGGCCAACCGCCTCTCCGCCGATCCGAGCAAGCGCGTGCTGCTGCTGGAGGCGGGCGGCCGCGACAACTGGATCTGGTTTCACATCCCCGTCGGTTACCTCTTCGCCATCGGCAATCCACGCGCCGACTGGATGTTCAAGACCGAGCCGGAAGCAGGCCTCAATGGCCGTAGTCTCAGTTATCCGCGCGGAAAAGTCATCGGCGGCTGCTCCGCCATCAACGGCATGATCTACATGCTCGGGCAGGCCGGCGATTACGACCACTGGCGCCAGCTCGGTCTCCCGGGCTGGTCGTGGGACGATGTGAGCCCGTTCTTCCGTAAGCATGTCGATCATTTCCTGACGGGCGAGCATCACGCCGCCGGCGGAGAGTGGCGCGTCGAGCAGCAGCGGCTGTCGTGGGAGATCCTCGAGGCGTTCCGCGAAGCTGCGGTGCAGTACGGCATCCCGGCGGTGAACGACTTCAACACCGGCGACAATGAAGGCATCTGCTATTTCCATGTGAACCAAAGGCGCGGGCGGCGCTGGTCGGCGGCGCACGGCTTCTTGAAGCCGGTGCTGCATCGGGCGAATTTGCGGCTCGAGTCAGGGTGCCTCGTCGAGGGCGTGGAGTTCACCGGCAAGCGAGCGACCGGCGTCCGTTGGCGGCAAGATGGCAAAGTGCGCAGCGCCAAGTGCCGTGGCGAGGTGATCCTCTCGGCCGGCGCAATCGGCTCGCCCCACTTGCTGATGCTGTCGGGTGTCGGGCCGGCGGAGCATCTAGCGCAGCACGGCATCGACGTGCTGCTCGACAAGCCAGGCGTCGGCGGCAATCTGCAGGATCACCTGCAGCTGCGCACCATCTACAAAGTGACGGGCGTGAAGACGCTCAATGCGATGTATGGCTCGCTCATCGGCCGCGCCGGCATGGGGCTCGACTATGCGTTGCGGCGGCGCGGGCCGATGACCATGGCGCCGTCGCAGCTCGGCGCCTTCACGCGCTCCGATCCGATGCAGACCAGCGCCAATATCCAGTATCACGTGCAGCCTTTGTCGCTCGACAAGTTTGGCGAGCCGCTGCATGCGTTTCCGGCCTTCACGGCCAGCGTCGCGAACTTGCGGCCCACGAGCCGCGGCACGGTGCGGCTCAAGTCGGCCGATCCGAGCGCGGCGCCGGCGATCGCTCCGAATTATCTCTCGACGCCGGAGGACCGCCGCGTGGCGGCGGATTCCATCCGCGTGACGCGGCAGATCGTGTCGCAGCCGGCGCTCGCGAAATACGCGCCGGAAGAGTACCTGCCAGGCGAGAGCATCAGCAGCGACGACGAGGCTGCTTTGGAGAAAGCCGCGGGCGATGTCGGCACGACCATCTTCCATCCGGTCGGCACCGCGCGCATGGGCCGCGACGACGACGTGCGCGCGGTGGTCGACGCGCGCCTGCGCGTGATCGGGCTGGAAGGCCTGCGCGTCATCGATGCCTCCGTGATGCCGTCCATCACCTCGGGCAATACCAACTCGCCGACCATGATGATCGCAGAGAAAGGCGCCGCGATGATCCTTGAAGAGGCGAAGCGATAACATCTCCGCTGTCATTCCGGGGCGTGAGCGCAGCGAGCGAACCCGGAATCCATAACCCCGGCGCTGCGGAGTATGGATTCCGGGCCCGCCGCTTCGCGGCGTCCCGGAATGACGAATCAAAGCGCGCGTAGGTGCCTTATCGGCCTTCCCGGGGCGATGGCTTGCGCGGCGGCGACGATGGCATTGGCGTCGATGCCGTAGTGGCGATAGAGATCGGCCAAGGAGCCGGTCTGCCCGAAATGCTCGACGCCGAGCCCGCGCGTGCGGTGGCCGCACACGGCGCCGAGCCAGGCCAGCGTTGCCGGATGCCCGTCGAGCACGGTGACGATGCCGCAATTCGTCGGGACATCTTCCAGGAGCCGTTCGATGTGCGAGCGCGCATGCACCAGGCCGCGTTCGCGCGCGCGCTGTGCGGCGGTCCAGCCGGCATTGAGCCGGTCAACCGAGGTGACAGCGAGCAGGCCGACGTCGCGGCGGTCTTCCGCAATCAGCCCGACGGCTTCGATCGCTTCCGGCGCGATGGCGCCCGTGTAAGCGACGACGACCTGCGCGTTCGGGCCCGGCTTGCGCAGCCAATAGGCGCCATCGACGATGTCGCGTTCCAACTCCGGCGACATCGCGCGCTGCATCTGCTCGACCGGCCGTGTCGAGAGCCGCAAGTACACCGAACCGCCGATCTCGTCGCGCAGCCAGTTCCGTTCGGAAATCTCGCCATCGCTCTTCTGCATATAGGCAAAGGCCCAGCGCATGATGACGGCGAGCTCATCGACGAAGGCCGGCTCGAATGAGGCGAGGCCATCCTGCGCCATGCCGATCAGCGGCTCGGCGATCGACTGATGCGCGCCGCCTTCGCCGGCCAGCGTGATGCCCGACGGCGTCGCCACCACCATGAACCGCGCATCCTGATAGCAGGCGTAATTGAGCGCATCGAGGCCGCGCGCGATGAAGGGATCGTAGAGCGTGCCGACTGGCAGCAGCCGCTCGCCATTGATCGTGTGCGAGAGCCCGAGCGCCGACAGCAGGATGAACAAGTTCATCTCGGCGATGCCGAGCTCGATGTGCTGGCCCTGCGGCGAGAACTCCCAATTGAAGGTCGAGGGGATGCGTTCGTTCTTGAACGTGTCCGTCATCTCCTGATGGGCGAACAGGCCGCGCCGGTTCACCCATGGCCCGAGATTGGTCGAGACGGTGACGTCCGGCGAGGTCGTAACGATGCGCTGCGCGAAGGCGTCGTCGCCGCGGCCGATCTCGTTCAAGATCGCGCCGAAGCCGGTCTGCGTCGACATGGTCGGCTGAATAGCGACGGGCAGCCTCTCCGGCACCGGAATCGCCGGCGCTTCGAGACGGCGCGCGCCTTCGGCGGCGAAGGGCACATGATCGAGGAACGCTTGAAGCTTCTCCTCGGATAAAGGCAAGCCTTCGAACTTGTCCCACTCGTGGCCTTCGCGCACGCCTTGCGCCTTGCGGAAGACATCCATCTGCGCCGGCGTCATCAGCCCGGCGTGATTGTCCTTGTGGCCGGCCATCGACAGACCGAAGCCTTTCACTGTGTAGCAGATGAAGCAGGTCGGCTTGTCGCTGTCGACGCCATGAAAGGCTTCGAGCAACGCCGGCAGATCGTGGCCGCCGAGATTATTCATCAGCGCCGCGAGCTCGCCGTCCGAGCGCTTCTCGATCAGCCGCGAAACATCGCCCTGGTCGCCGATCTCGTCGTTGAGGCGCTTGCGCCAGGCGGCACCGCCGGCAAACACCAGCGCCGAATAGAGCGGGTTCGGGCAGTTGTCGATCCACGTCTTGAGCTTGTCGCCGCCCGGCTCCTTGAACGCCGCGCGCTGCAACGTGCCATACTTCACGATGACGACGTTCCAGCCGAAATTCTTGAACAGCTGCTCGTAGCGCTCCCACAGGCCTTCGCGCACGACGGCGTCGAGGCTCTGCCGGTTATAGTCGATGATCCACCAGCAATTCCGCAGCCCCTGCTTCCAGCCTTCGAGCAGCGCTTCGAAGATGTTGCCTTCGTCGAGCTCGGCGTCGCCGATCAGCGCGACCATGCGGCCTTCGGGACGGTCGGTGCCCCAGCCGTGCGCGCGCACATAGTCCTGCGTGAGCGACGCGAACAGCGTCTGCGCGACGCCCAGGCCGACCGAGCCGGTGGAGAAATCGACGTCGTCGGCATCCTTGGTGCGCGAGGGATAGCTCTGCGCGCCCTTGTAACCGCGGAAGGCCTCCATGCGTTCGCGCGTCTGCTTGCCGAGCAGGTATTGGATGGCGTGGAAGATCGGCGACGCGTGCGGCTTCACCGCGACGCGGTCGGTGGACTTGAGCACATCGAAATAGAGCGCGATCATGATGGTGGCGAGCGACGCGGACGAGGCCTGATGTCCCCCCACTTTCAGCCCGTCGCTGTTCTCGCGCAGGTGATTGGCGTTGTGGATCATCCAACTCGCGAGCCACAGCACCTTCCGCTCGAGCGCGGCCAGCGCAGTCAAGCTTTCGTCAGCGTCTTGTCGTGTCGTCATCGGCGCGCCTCGCGAGTGTCATCCAGTATGCCATCTGCGGCCGATTATCCGCCTTTGCCAGTGGCGATACCCGCTAAACCCGGTTACAAATGCAAGGGGAAGTGGCTGTTTGTATCAAAAAAACGCGAGATCGAGGCGGAACATGCCAAATCCGGCGTTGGATTCCGTGGACCTGAAAATCCTGCGCCTGCTGCAGGACGATGGACGCATGAGCCTTGCTGATCTGGCGCAAAAGGTCGGGTTGTCTGCGTCACCGTGCCTTCGCCGCGTGCGCATTTTGGAAAAGGCCGGCGTGATCAGCCGCTACGTCGCGGTGCTCGATCAGCGCGCGGTCGGCCTGCCGGTCAGCGTGTTCGTGTCGGTGAAGCTCGACAAGCAGCGCGAGGAACATCTCGATCGCTTCGCCAAGACCATCGCGCGTTGGCCGGAAGTGCTGGAGTGTTATCTGATGACCGGCCCGCGCGATTACTGGCTGCGCGTGGTGGTGCCGGACCTCGCCGCCTATGAACGCTTCCTCAAGCAGAAGCTGACACGGCTGGAAGGCATCGCATCCATCGAGTCGAGTTTCGCGCTGGAGCAGGTGAAGTACACCAACGTGCTGCCGGTGGGGTGAGGTTCTTTCCGCTCGTCCCCGCGAAAGCGGGGACCCAGCTCTTATTCTTCGTTACGACCATATGGCCCTGGATTCCCGCTTGCGCGGGAATGAGCGGAGCAAGTGGAGACTCTGGCCCAACAGCTCACCGCAAATCCGACACGCCGGCATTGACGCCCTTGGCCGGCGCGTCGAGCACGCCTTTGCAGGCCGGCGGCAGGTCGGAGAGCATCAAGCCCTTCGACGGCGGGCTCGGGGCACGTGGCTTGGGGTGCAGCACCTTGTCCGAGAACCAATAGGCGAGTTCTTTGTCGCTGCAGCCGTCGCCGCCAGGCACCGGCGGCTGCTTGCGGCAGTTCGGCGAATCGGCCGGGCACTTCAGTCGCACGTGGATGTGGTCGTTGTGGCCGTACCAGGGACGCACCTTCGCCATCCATCCAAATTGCTTGCTGCCCTCGGCGCGGCATAGCTCCTTCTTGATCGCGGCATTCACCAGCACACGTTCGACCTCGGGCTGCTCGGCGGCGGTGCGGATGAAGGCGATGTGCTGCGGCGTCCAGGTCTTCGGATTGATGTGCTTCCAGTCGTCCGAGACGAGATTGCTGGCAGAGGTCTTCTCGCGTTCTTCCTTGCTGAGTACGTGGTCCGGCATCGGCATGAACCAGATGTCGACGTCGAGGCCGATCTGATGGCTCAGATGGCCGAACGGCAGCGGGCCGCCGCGCGGCTGCGCCATGTCGCCGACGAGGATGCCGTGCCAGCCGGTGGCCTTGGCGGCGAGCGGCGCGAAACGTTCGAGGAAATTGACGAGCTCGGGATGGCCGTACATGCGGTTGCGCGAGACGCGCATCACCTGCCATGTCGGCCCGGTGACCGGCAGCGCGACGCCGCCTTGCAGACAGCCGCGCGGGTAATAACCGATCGCCATCGCCTTGCCGAGCGACGGCAGCTTGGTGCCGGAGAAGAGCTGCTTGGCCGGGAGCGTGCGATCCTTCTTGTCCTGGTCCGCGATGCCGGGCTTTTGCGCCGGCAATGGCGCGGGCGCCGCGACGGCAGGGGCGGGCGCCGGTGTTGGCGCCGGCGCTGCCGTTACCACAGGTGATGTTTCGGCCGGCGTTTCGGGAGGGGCGGAAGGCGTGGTGGCGGCGGGCGCGGGTGTCGGCGCGCCTGGCGCGGTCGCTGTGTCGGAGCCGGGTGCCGGCGGCTCGGCATCCGCCGGCGGCTCTGCGGCTGGTGCCGGTGCGGGTGCCTGTTCAGTTGCGGCGGCCGGCGTTGGTGACTGGGCGACGCTCACGCGATCGGCGATGAAGAACACGCCGACGATGAACGCGGCCGACAAACCGAGGAGTGCGATGCTACGCGCAAGCATGATCCGTTCGATCTAGCGCGTCCGTGTCGCGCTGTCAGGTTAAATGCGTGGCATGGTTTAGATGCCGCGCGCCCGTGGTCTGTTACCGCCGACTACGAAAATGCGAGCGGCGCCAGCGGCTTTTATGGTTAACAAATCCTTTACAGCGCAAAGTTCCTGCGCAATGCTTGGCCGGTGGTGCATTGAGCAGGGCTTGGGGGCTTTACATGCGTCGCGTCGGCGTTGCGGCTGCGGCCGCGTTGTTGTGTCTGTCCGCGGGTGCGCAGGCGGACGTCCTGGTGAACATCAGCAAATCGCAACAGCGCGTCGCGGTGACGGTGGACGGCGCCGAGACCTATCGCTGGCCGGTCTCCACCGGACGCGCCGGGTACACGACGCCATCGGGCAGCTTCCGTCCGGTCCGCCTCGAGAGGGATTGGTACTCGCGCAAATACGACAATGCGCCGATGCCCTATTCCGTATTCTTCTATCGCGGTTATGCCGTGCACGGGACGATGGAGGCGCGTAGCCTCGGCCATCCCGCCTCGCATGGCTGCGTGCGGCTGAGCCCGGCGAATGCCTCGATCCTGTTCTCGCTGGTGCGCCGGGAAGGCATCGGCCGCACCAAGGTCGTGGTGAGCAACGGCCCCTTGCCGCAGGCGCCACGCGTGCCACACGGCGAGCCGATGGCAAAAGCGCTGGCGACGGCCGTGGAGGACGAGCAGCTTGCCGAAGCGCCAAGCAAAGAAGCGCCAAGCAAAGGCGAGGAGGACCATCTCAGCGCCAAGACCCATGCGGCGTCGAATATACCATCCGTCGTGGGGCGCGACGTCGCGCAACGGGAAGAGACGAATGAGCGCAGCCCGCGTTTGCGCACGCGCGTCGCGAGCGTAGAAGCCTATAGCTACTCCGAGAGCAGCAACGAGGCGCAGATCTTGCGCGAGCGCGCCGCCTGGCTGCGCAGCATCGACCGCAAATACGGGATTACGCGTTAACCACGGTGCGTGGGTGTCGACGTTCGGGGGCTCAAGTCTGCGATAATTTGCGCGGATGGAGCCGAGGGCGCCCCCGATGTTGCGCGTCGCCGCGACGATTGTCACTGCCGTTCTTCTCATGTGCGCGTCCGTGCGCGCACAAGCTGGAGTCGTGGTGACGGTCGACAAGACGGCGCAACGTCTCACGGTCGTCGTCGATGGCGCCACGCGCTATCGCTGGCCGGTGTCGACCGCGCGCTGGGGCTATCGCACGCCGAACGGCAGCTACCGGCCGCAGCGGCTTGCGCGCACATGGTTCTCGCGCAAATACGACATGTCGCCGATGCCCTATTCGATCTTTTTCGCCGGCGGCTACGCCATCCACGGCAGCTATGAGATATCGCGCCTTGGACGCCCTGCATCGCACGGCTGCATCCGTCTGCATCCGGCGAACGCCGCCACGCTCTTCGCGCTGGTGAAGGAGAGCGTCGGCAATACGCGCATCATCGTCACCGACGATCATCCGCCGATGGTCGACGTTCGCCAGCGCCTGCGGCCGCTCCAACCGGGCGAGCCCGCGCCGCACGTGCTGCGACCCTATCCCGATCGCGCGCCTTACCCCGGCGAAAGCTTCGAGGACACCTTCGAGCGCGGGCAGCCTGGTCCTTATTACGGGCCGCGTTATTGGGGCGGGCAATAGCAGCATCGTCCCGCCCGCACTGCCGTGGTTCCAGAGGCTTGATTTAACGGTTCAGTGAATTCGCCGAGAGAGAGGCTCAGCGGCCTCCGTCGCCATTCTCTGGCTCAACATCGCGAATTCCCTGCTTTGCTCCGTCAGCACCTGAAACTGCTTGCTGACATACGAAGTCCACAGTTCGACCATTTCCGTAGGAGACTTCGCGCTCATCAGCTGCTTGGTGTAATCACAGGCAGCCTCGAAGTTCAATTGAGCGAACTCGATCGTCTTGACGTTGTAGTTTTTGAGACCCTTGGCAGCCGACGCGAAGCTGTCCTCGGCCAGTTTGCTGGTTTGCTCGGTCGCCGCACTGAATTTGTCGGTGGTTTCCTTGAGTTGCGCCGCACCTTTTTCGAGGCCCGATTTGGCAGTAATGTTTTCAGCCATGACGTTCCATCCTTTGAATGGGCCGTTTTTGGTTAAATCTCCCGACCCGCCTGCCCTTCGTGCCGGTCGGATGTTGGTGATCTTCACCCCATGAGTATCAACGCGTCGTCTGTGCCTCAGTTCGGCGGGCCCTCTATGATTTTGGCGGTTGTACGTCAGCACCGCTCGCGGCTTTCTCAGGCAGCGGCAAAAAATCCGGCTCGCATGTCACAGGCGCGTTTGCCACCTCGTCTTATCTGGCACAGGGCGCAAAAGCCCGCATATACGGAGAAACGACGATGAAACAGCGATTGAACTGGCTGGCCCGCAAGAATGGCGGCATCGAGAGCATGACCGCCGCGGAGGTTTGGCTGCAGGCGAATTTCGACGAAAAGCTGCTGGCGCTCGTGAAGATGCGTGCCTCGCAGATCAACGGCTGTGCCTACTGCCTGCACATGCACAGTGAAGAGGCACGCAAGCATGGCGAAAGCGTCGAGCGGCTGCTGCTGCTCGATGCCTGGCACGAGTCGGCGCTCTATAGCGATCGCGAACGCGCGGCGCTGGCCTGGACCGAGGCGCTGACCAAGATCGCCGAGACGCACGCGCCGGACGATGTCTATGACCAAGTGCGTGCCGTATTCTCCGAAGATGAACTGATCGGTCTGTCGATCGCCATCGCGATGATCAATGCATGGAACCGGCTGTCGATCGGGTTCCGCGCGCAGCACCCGGCCGACCGCAAGCAGGCGGCCTGAGGAACAAAGCATGCCGCAGATGCACGAGACGGAAACGGCTGCGGCGCAATCGTTCGAGAAACACCGCCGCTTTCTGCTGGGCCTGGCCTATCGCATGCTCGGTTCGCTGTCGGAGGCGGAAGATGCCGTGCAGGACTGTTATCTGCGCTGGCATCAGGCCGACCGCGCCGCGGTCACGAATGTGCGCGCCTATCTCGCCAAGACCGTCACCCGTCTCTGCATCGACCGGCTGAAATCGGCACGGGCGCGCCGCGAAACCTATGTCGGTTCGTGGCTGCCCGAGCCGGTGCTCGAGGCCGAGGCACTATCGGCCGAATCGGCGAGCGAATATGCCGACGACTTGTCGGTCGGCCTGATGCTGGCGCTCGAACGGCTCTCGCCGCTCGAGCGCGCGGCTTTCCTGTTGCACGACATCTTCGACGTCGATTTTGCCGAAGTGGCGCGGCTGATCGACCGCAACGAAGCCGCCTGCCGTCAACTGGCGGCGCGGGCGCGCACGCATGTGCGGGCCGAGCGTCCGCGCTTTTCAGTCGCGCCCGAGGCCGGAGCCGGTATCGCGGCGGCGTTCGCCGGCGCGGTGCGGAGCGGCGATGTGGACGCTCTCGCGCGCCTGCTCGCCGAAAACGCCGTGCTGCGCAGCGATGGCGGCGGGCGTAAGGCGGCGGCGATCAATCCGATTTTCGGGCGCGACCGCATCGCGCGCTTCTTCGCCGGCGTCGCGCGCAAATTCGCGGAGCCGGTGGCCGGATCGCGCGTCACGCCGGTCAACGGGCTGCCGGGTGTGATCATGACATTCAGCGACGGCAGTTTGGAGACCACGGCGCTGGAGATCGTCGACGGGCAGATTGTCGCGCTCTACGTAATGCGAAATCCCGACAAGCTTGCGCATCTGACACGGCATTGAGGCGCAGGCCCAGGCGCTTCACGCGGCACGCCCGAGCAAACGCGCCGCTATGGCTTCGTCAGAGGCTTGAGGCCGTTCTTGGCGATGACCGCCGCGGCTTCCTTCGACGACAGGAAACGCAACAGCGCGACTGCGGCTTCCGGCTGCTTGGCATTCTTAGTGGTGACGCCGATATAGTAGGTCGGCGGCTGTATCGCAGGCGGCACGGTGCCGACGAAATCGACGCCTTGCGTATGAATGAGCTCGGCGACTTGCTGGAAGCCAATCTCCGCTTCACCGCGCGCGACGACGGCGGCGACAGGCTCACCCGACGGCGGCCCACGCACCTTCTTCGTGCGGCCGGCGATCTGGTCGGCGATGCCGAGCTTCTTGAAGCCGACAGTCGATAAGTAAGTGCCGCTGCTGCTGTCGGAGTAAGCGATCGACTTTGCAGCCAGCAGCGCCGCGCTCAGCTTTTCGACAGTGCTGATATCGGGCTTGGGCGCGCCCGACTTCACCACCACGCCGATGAAGGATTCGGCCAGCGGGATTTTGCTGTTCGCGCCGACGAGGCCCTTCTCGATCAGCGACTCCGCGCCATGCTCGTCCATGATGGCGACGTCGGCGGCTTCACCGCGCGTGAGGCGCGTCGGGATCGCTTCCGGCGAATCGCCGAGCGACGGCCCCCGCGTGGTGATGAGCTTGTTGCCGGTCGCCTTTTCGAAGGCGGGCCCAAGCTCGGCATAGACCTGATAGAAGCCGGCCGAGATCATGACGTGGACGTCGGCGGCCCGGGCGACGCCGGTGACGAGCACGAAGGCAAGGAGCGCGAAGAGGCGAAGAGCGGATCGTGGCATGACGTGGATCCCGGTACACGATGAACGACGCGCAATAGTCCGCTCAAATTCCGCCGCCGTCCAGCCAATCACTGCGTAGCTTCTGTGCAATTTTGCTGCAACGCGGCGGCGTGCGCAACGCACGGGCCTCACGCATTGGCCTTCAGCGCCGCAAATTGATTCGAGCCCCGAAAAAGCTAGGCTGTGAAATACGAGCGTCGATAATTTTCAATTTTATGCAATCTCAGAGCTAGGCCTCACACATCCACCTTCAGCGCCGCGATGAAAGCCTCCTGCGGGATGTCGACCTTCCCGTATTGGCGCATCTTCTTCTTGCCCTTCTTCTGCTTGTCGAGCAATTTTCGCTTACGCGTGGCGTCGCCGCCGTAGCACTTGGCGGTGACGTCCTTGCGCAGCGCGCGCACGGTCTCGCGGGCGATGATCTTGCCGCCGATCGCGGCCTGGATCGGCACCTGGAACATGTGCGGCGGGATCAGCTCCTTCAGCTTCTCGACCATGCCGCGGCCGCGCGTCTCCGCGCGCGTGCGATGCACGAGCATCGAGAGCGCGTCGACCGGCTCGTCGTTGACCAGGATC
>DASXOK010000311.1:0-5192 GCA_036494425.1 Pseudolabrys sp. | reverse complement strand
GGTCCGGCTGCGCGTTGGTTCAGTGGCGTTATGCGGCGGCGGCGTGACGCGCAGGCGCGAAACGTCCCACCAAAGTCGCGAACTGATCCATGTAGGCGGCGAGGAAGCCTTCCGTGGTCTGGTCGGTAAACGAGCTGCTCGCGTCCAACAGATCGGGCTTGAACGAGATGTAGGCTTCGCCGCCCATCACGTGCATGGCGAGACCGCTGCCAAGCACCTGACGCAGATGCTGCTGGGCGATGCCGGCGCCGATCGCGCCCGGCGATGTGCCGGTGATGGCGGCGGGCTTGCCGGTCCAGGCGCCCTTGCCATAGGGACGGCCGGCCCAGTCGAGAGCGTTCTTCAAGACCGCCGGGATCGTGCGATTGTGCTCCGGCGTCACGAACAGGATGCCGTCGCAGGCCAGGATCTCGGCCTTGAGCCGGGCCACGCTTTTCGGCAGGTCGGCCTCGTCGTCTTGGTTGTAGAGCGGGAGGTCGTCGATCTTCAGGAACTTGGAGTCGAACTTATCCGCACTCAGCTTGGCCAGGGCTTCGGCGAGCTTGCGATTGAGTGAATCGCGCCGATTGCTGCCGACCACGATGCCGAGCTTGTACTTTGCCATTTGAACCTCTATTTGCGTCTTCAGGTTACGATTAGTTACCGAGGCTAAATAGATGACCAAGGCAAAGTCTCAAGTAGGCACAATGGCCACACCCGGTCACTTACATGTGCCCGAGCAATGTCTGGCTGTTCACGAGGTCCTCTCGCGCGTCGGCGACAAATGGAGCGTGCTGGTGGTGACCTCGCTCGGCGACGGACCCAGGCGCTTCAACGAGTTGCGCCGCACGCTGGGCAGCATTTCGCAGCGCATGCTGACGCTGACGGTGCGCGCGCTGGAGCGCGACGGGCTCGTGACCCGCACAGTTTATCCGACGATTCCTCCGCGCGTGGACTACGAGTTGACCGAACTCGGCCGCTCGCTGCTGGTGCCGGTCAAGTCGCTCGGTGACTGGGCGCTGCAGAACCGTCCGGCCATCCAGGCGGCTCGGCAGCGCTTCGATGCGAACGGCGCGCAGGACGGGACCAGCGCGCACGCCGAAGCGGCGGAGTAGGGCGCCGAACGCGCACGAGTTCGTGATCGTCAGACTGGCACGCGATTCCTTCTATGGGCGTTATTCGTGCTATCCCCGTTATTCGTGCGCATGCGCCAATCCGATGATAACCGGACACTTTCTGCGCGCGTCAGCCGCCGCGGATTGCTGGTCGGCGCAAGCACCGCGGCGGTAGCGGCCGCGGCGCGTCTGTCCTTTCCCGCCCAGGCGGCGGCATCCGCCGCGCAAGCCGATCACACGATCCGTATCGCGCCGCTGTCGCTCGAGATCGCGCCCGGCAAGATCATCAAGACCACCGCCTATAATGGAACGGTTCCCGGCCCGGCGCTGCGTCTGCGTGAAGGCAGCCCGGTGTCGATCAAGGTCATCAACGAGTCGGGGTATTCCAACCTGATCCATTGGCACGGGCTCTACGTGCCGCCGCTCCAGGATGGCGCGGCGGAGGAGGGCTCGCCGATCATCCCGCCGGGTGACTCGCTGCTCTATCAATTCACGCCGAAGCCCGGCGGCACGCGCTGGTATCACAGCCACGCCATGGCGATGACCAATCTCGATCGCAGCACCTACACCGGCGAGTTCGGCTTCCTCATCGTCGAACCGGCGGCGGGCGATCCCGGCCGCTACGACCGCGAGGTGCTGCTCGCCGCGCATCATTGGGATGGTGCCTGGGTCAGCATGCAGGACATGCGCAAGGGCCCGCCGCCCGACAACGGCCTCGAGGTGATGTATCACGCGGCCACGCTCGGCGAGCGCGTGCTCGGGCATGGCGAGCCGATCCGCGTGCGCGAGGGCGAGCGGGTGCTGTTCCGTCTGCTCAACGCAAGCGCCAGCATGGGCATTTCGCTGGCGCTGCCCGGCCATCGCTTCACGGTGATCGCGCTCGACGGCAATCCGGTGCCGAACCCGGCGGCGGTGGACGTCCTCAAACTGGATGTGGCCGAGCGCGCCGACGTGATCGTCGAGATGAACAATCCCGGCGTCTGGGTCTTCGGCTCGGCGGAGGACGGGGACCGCAATCTTGGCATGGGCGTGGTCGTCGAATACGCCAACCAGAGCGGCTCGCCGCGCTGGATGCCGCCGCCCAAGGCCACCTGGGACTACACAGTGTTCGGCCGGAGCGGTGCGACAGCGGCGCCGGACGAGACCGTGCAGCTCACGTTCGAGAAAATCCCCGGCGGGCGCGGCGGCTACAATCGCTGGACGATCAACGGCAAGTCATGGCCGCAAACCAATCCGTTGTTCACCGTGCAAGAGGGCAAGCGCTATCGCCTGTCGATGCACAACAACAGCGGCGACACCCATCCCGTTCACCTCCATCGCCACACCTTCGAGGTGACCAAGATCGGCGACAAATCGACCGCCGGCGTCATGAAGGACACGCTGAGCATGCCGCGCTATTCCACGGCTGAGGTCGACTTCATCGCCGACGATCCCGGCAACACCTTCTTCCATTGCCATCATCAGGACCACATGGACGAAGGCTTCGCCGGGCTGATCACTTACGTGGCGTGAACCGGTTCACGCTGGGATCTCTGACGGCGTCATCTCTATTGATGCCTCCGAGGCTCGCCCCAGAGATCCCCGTAATTGTGGAAATTCGGCAGGATTTTGTCGGAGCGCGTCGGCTCCAACAGCGGGAGCAGGCGCTTCAGGAGCGCGTTGATCGGCGCGGATGTGTGCCGCACATAGAGATCGATGGGATAGAGCGACTGCCGCAGATGCCACTTCGGATCGTAGTTGAGGCTGGTGCTGTAGAAGCGCTTGTAGCCTTTGCCGATGGCCCATTCGACGGTGTCGTGAAACACCCGATGATAGAGGCTGAGCGTATAGGCGACGGCGTAATCAAATCCGACATATTCGCTCCAGATGCCGTCGGCCTGGACCATGCACAGGCCGAAGGCGATGATCGTGGTATCCTGACGCCAGATGAAAAAGCGGGCCTTGTCGGGGATCCGGCGTCCGATCTGGCATAGGAAATCCTTGGTGAGTTTCTCGAACTTGAGCGTCGAACGCTCGAAGACCTTTTCGTAGAGCGGATAGATCGTGTCGATGACCGCGGTCACATCGTTTACGACGGTCATTGTGATTCCTGGCTGCGCGCGCTCGGAAGCGCGCAGCTTGCGCCGGATTTTTCCCCGCGTGTGCGGGCTGAGGGCTTTGGAAACGTAGTCGTCGAAATTTTTGTAATCGATGGCGAGCGTGGTCATCGGCATGCTGGGGATGCGGGTGAAGCCACCCTGGCGCAAGCATTGCAAGGCCGGCCGGCATTCGGCGGGAAATTCCTTGAGAGCGACCATCGCGCAATTAAGCTCGCGCGCCAGCCGCGGCAGATCCCGCGCGAACAATTCGGCCGTCGCGCCTTGGGACGCCAGATCGCCGTCGAGATGGCCTTCGCCGGCGGCGCAGCCGACCATCAGCATGCGCGAGCACATGAAGCGCGGCCAAAAGCGGCGGAGCCAGGCGATGAGCTTTGTGATATGTCCGCCGGTGCCGGCGAGGAGATCCTGATCGACGATGAAATAGGGCTGGATCGCGCAGACGGCGCCGTCGATCTCGATGGCGAAATAGCCGTATGTGAAGCCGTCCTTGAGCGTATCCTCGACCAACTCGTAATAGCGGTGATCCTTGCGCTCGTGCGCGAACGCCTTTTGCCAGTGCGGTGACTTTGCGACCTCGTCGCGCGAGGCGATCCTCATTGTCGCGTTCAACGTTGAGCGCGATATCGAACTGGTGCGATCAATCGGCTGATGCATTGAGACACCGCTGAGGGGCGTTCACGCCAGGCTGGCTTATGAATGGTAATTCTACGCGCAATGTTGAGGCTATTGACCTTACCACCGCAGTGGAGCTTGTCGTAGGCGTTGTAGTGTCCGCTGGCCTTTAAAGAACGGGAGGTAACCATGCACTCGCGTCTCGGACTTTGCGTCGTGTTCGTGCTGGGTGCGGGCCTCGCGGTTCAGGCCGCCGTGGCCGGCCCGAAAGAGGATGTCGCGACTGCGACGCAGAAATGGGCGACGGTCTTTGACGAAAACAATCCCGACACGATCTTGCAGCTCTATGCCAAGGACGGTGTGCTATGGGGCACGCTGTCACCGACGCTGCGATCGGACCCCGCCGCTGTGAAGGCCTACTTCGTGGGCGCCTTCAAGGCGCTGCCGAAGGCCACCGTCAGTTTCGGGGAGCAGTTGATCCGCGTGTACGGAGATACCGCGGTGAACACGGGCACCTACACGTTCTCCTACACCAAGGACGGCGAGACCAAATCGATTCCGGCGCGCTTCAGCTTCACCTACGTGAAGGAGGGCGGCGACTGGAAGATCGTGGATCATCATTCGTCCGTGGTGCCGACGCCGCCGAAGTGAGTGCCGGTGCCCTCGGGCGAAGCCACGGAGCCGGCATCACGCCGAGGCTCGCGAAAGCGTAGCGGTTGCGGTATAAGATCGGCCCATGCAGAAGCACCTCGTCACTATTGTTTGTCTCGCACTGCTGGGCCTCAGCCTCGGGGGCTGCACCAAATGCGGCGACTGGCTCTGGGAGCAGGGGCCGCATTCGTGCCATTCCGGCATGCCGCGCTAAGGTTTTGCGACGCGCGGCGGACGGCTCCCGCGCGCGGCGGCGGTACCATTTTAGAACAAATGCCTAGGCCCCTGAAAAAACATCCTAGGACACTATTGACAGCGTGAAGCTGCTTAGGTACAAATGCCGCATGCTCCACAATTGGGTTCGAGGGAAGGGCCTTCGCCGGCAGTGCGCCGCTGCGTAGACCGGTAGATGCGGGCCTGCGCCTGGGCCGGTTTTACCGCGATCCGATCGTGCGCCGCCGCGGTTCCCGGCCCACAGGGCAGTTCACGCAAATATTGAGTGCGGAACGCGTATCTGCCCCTGGCGTTGGTTTCTCAGCAAAGATGACGCGGGCGAGAGGGTCCTATGGCGAAGGTCGAAGACGATCATATCGTTGAGACGACGCAGGAAGCGCGTGCCGGCACCAGCGGGCAGAACATGCGCTACGTGCTCGCCTTCGGCACGGTGGGCGTGGCGGTGCTGTTCGTGATCGTCTACCTCTATTATTTCGTGTGAGACGGCGACCGCAATGATGTG
>DASXOK010000310.1:0-1883 GCA_036494425.1 Pseudolabrys sp. | reverse complement strand
GTGGGTGCGGATGGACGGTTGGGGCGATGCCGACGAGGCGCGCGCCTTCATTCGCGCGGCGATCGACCGGGCCAAGCGGCCCGGCTAGCGCAACTGGCTGGCGAGGCGGCGCGCCATCAGCCAGCCTGGCAGGGCGGAGGCGGGGGCGCCGGGCAGCATGATGAGCCAGCCGAGCGGCTGGACGAATGGGGGGCGAGGCTGCTGGAGCCGCTGCTGTGATATGAGCCGGCCTGCTCAAGGACCGCTTTCGACCCCAGCGGTCCTTCTCAGCCACAGCCCGACCGGCCGAGAGGGGCCGGGAGCGGAACGGCGACTTCGGCCAGTGCCTTGAAAGCCGGGGCGTTCCAATAATACCCGTTGTCTCAAGTTTCCACCTGTTCGCGTGCGCGGATGATCCATGGATAGCTGGTGAGGGTTGTGAGCCGCCCGATCTCGGCGCGGAGCGCATTCCATGCCGTGCAGAGCGCGTCTACGATAGCCTCCTCGTTTTGGTGAAGGCGGAACGAGAGATAGCGTTCCCGCAGATACAGCCAGACCCGCTCCACCGGATTGAGCTCCGGCGAATACGGAGGGAGCGTCAGCAAGGTAACGTTGTCAGGCACGTTCAGTGCCGCCTTGCCATGCCATCCGGCTCCGTCGAGCACGAGCGCGGCGTGCACGCCAGCAGGCAGGGTTTCGGAGAAGCGCTCAAGGAACAGATCCATGGTCGCGGCAGTAGCCTCCGGCAGCACGAGGGCGAAGCCATCGTCGGTGCCGGGCCGGACGGCGGCGAAGATGTGGGTGGACAGGAAATGCTTGTCGCAGCGTCCTGGCGGACACTTGCCGCGGCTGAACCAGCGATGGCCGGTGCGGCCTTTCTGGCCCTCCCGCGCTTCGTCTTCAAACCATAGCTGCAACGTCTTCCCGGGGTGGGCGGCGACAAGCGCTTCCAGCTCGGCGGCCAGTTTTTTTATATAGCTCGCGCGCTTCGACATCGCCCTGCGGGTGTGCGGGCCGTGCTTTCTGCCAGGATAGACCGATCCGTCGTAGCAACTTGGAGAGGGCGGACAGCGTGTAGCTCACGCTCCACTCGTGGTCGATGTGGGCAGCAATGTCGATCAGCCGGTAGGTGCTCATCCCGTCCGCCTCTGGATCGGGGCCTTGCAGCACCCAAGCCCGCAAGCTGTCGCGCTGCTCCTCGTCCAGCTTCCCGTGGGGACCCGACCGAGGGCGGTCGTGCAGCCCTGCCAGGCCCTCGGCGTTGTAGCGCACCACAGCATCACGCAGCGACTGCCGCTCCCGCCCGACCAGACGAGCTGCATCTCCCCGGTTTGCCCCTTCCAATGCCTGCGCGATCGCCAGGGCGCGCAATGCCGCTCGCCGATCCGGCTCGCTGCGCGCAAACCGGCGCAGGTCCGCTGCGTCAAGATCGCCCTGGATCGGTAGCCCACGTCCCGCCATCGAGCACTCCCTCGAATCGACCAGACTGCAAGGGAATCACACGACAGCGCCGCCGTACATCACATCCGAGTCAGCGGACGAGACAACGGGGATCAGTCATCGTAGAACACCAGCGTGCGCAGCTCGATGCTTTCGCGCGGCAGCTTGTCGGCCGGGGCGGTCGGATCCTCGAAGGCGGAGTGCGGCGCGAACCGCGCGACGCGGGAGCGGTCGGAATCGTAGCATTCGGGAGCGGTCGGAATCGTAGCATTTGAGCAGCAACGCCTCATCCTCGCGCATCTCCGGCACGTAGAACCAGCGATGGCGGGGACTGTACTTCACTGCGTAGGTCTCGCCGGTGCGGTCGCGATACACCAGGTCTGAGGCGACGAAATCGTCGGGCGCGGTGCTGCCAGCGTCGCAAACCGCGAGCGGCGCGTCCTGCAGCGGGCCGCGGATCGGGC
>DASXOK010000309.1:0-3360 GCA_036494425.1 Pseudolabrys sp. | reverse complement strand
CTCCTTCGCCATCTCGGCGATCGGGCCGCTTCGCCTGGCTTCCACCTGATACTTGCTGATGTCTTTCAGGTGGACGTTGATCATGCGCAGCGTGAACTGCATGTCGAAGCGCTGGCCGGACAGATGACTCATGTTCGCGTGCGCGGTTATTTGCGTGGCGTCCGGCTGGGACGGCAAATTCACACCCATCGACTCGCTCAGTTGCCTGACCTTGTCGGCGTGCTCGCCGTAGTCCTTCACCAGGGCGGCGCCGAAGTCCTTCACCGCGTCCGTGCCGCCCTTCTCCTGCGCGAGCTTGCCCATCTCCACTTCGGCAAGATCGCCCTGGATCGCTTCGGTGAGGAATCTCTGCTCCGGCTTGGTCGCCGTCTTGCCCTGCGTCGCCGAGCCCGCCTCCCGCCGGCTCATGGTCGACGGCGCGTTTGTGTTCGGCGTCTGCGCCAGCGCGGCGCCGGCGGCGAAGGCGAGCGCCGCCGCGGCCCCGATGGCGAACATCGGTTTCCTGATCATGGTTTCACCTCGGTTCCCTGAGATCCGGTGGCTCGCCTTGGCGCCGATCGCGCGCAAGGCTTAACGTCCACGGAGAGAACGGCAGGTGCCCGCCCTTGTTCCTGGTTCCGCGTCTCCGCGCCTAGGGCTGTGTGCCGTGGAACACATCCCCGCCGTCCACCGCGCCATAACCTGTCGCCGCGCGCTTCTCGTTGAGCGTGAGGAACGGCGCTTTCGTCATGCGTTCCTTGCGGCTCATTGAGGCCGTCATGCCGGCGGCTGCGAGGGCAACGCGATAATCGTGCGCAGCGTACTGCACGCCGCGATCGGAATGATGGATCAGCCCGACGGCCGGCCGCTGTCTCTGAAGAGCCATCGTCAGTGCGGACGACGCCAATTCGGTGCGCAGGTGGTCGCGCATCGCCCAGCCGACGATCTTGCGGCTGAAGAGGTCCATGATCGCAGCGAGATACAGCCAGCCTTCGCCGGTCGGAACGTAAGTGATGTCGGCGAGCCAGATGCGGTTTGGCGCCGCGGCCGTAAAGTCGCGAGCAAGGAAGTTCGGTGCGATCGGCAGCGCGTGGCGGCTGTCCGTGGTACGCGCCCGGCGCGGCGGCGCCATGATGGCGCGGATGCCGTGCCGGCGCATCAACCGCTCGATCCGCCCACGGCTGATGCCGCGCCCCTGCGATCGCAGAAGGGCATGGACGCGCGGGCTGCCATAGCGACCGCCGCTGTCCTGATGGATCCGTCGGATCGCCGCCACGAGCTCACGATTGGCCATCGATCGCGTGCTCGGCGGGCGCGAGCGCCAAGCGTAATATCCGGCCGGCGAGACCTCCAGCACGGCGCAAAGCACGCGAACTGGATAGGTCTCGCGATGATCCTCGATGAAGCGGAAGCTCATGTCCGGGTTCCGGCGAAGATCGCGATCGACTTCCTAAGAAACAGCGTCACATGGAACAGCTTGCAAAACGAAGCCGAGCGACTTGGCACGCCGCTTTAGATTGGCGAGGACACGGCTGCGATATTGTTCCTCATAGTGGTTGGCACCCGGATCCCTGTAGGTCATGCCGTGCCTGAGGGTGTTGTAGAACAGAACGGCAATTTTCCGGGCGGTCGCAGTGATGGCTTTCGCCTTGCCGGCGCGAGAGGACAGCCGACGATAGAAGGCTCCGAGCGCCGTATCGCTCCGTCCGATGGTCGTGGCCGCCAGCCGCAACAGGGCAGCAGCCCGGCTAGACGATCTCCGCGTGCGCGAAGAGAGCACCCTGCCGCCGGAGATTTTGTTACCCGGCGCCAGGCACAGCCAGGAAGTGAAGTGCTTGGCGGTCGGCCATGCTCTCAGATCCGTGCCGCACTCGCCAATGAGCTTCAGCGCAAGCGACGGACCCAACCCATGGATCTCGGTCAGATCAACCCCGAGGATACCGTATAGAGCGGCCCTGACATCGAAGGACGGTGTGTTGACCTGTTTGGTCTTCACCCGCGGCCTAGGGAGCTTGCCGACCGGCTTCGCCCCTTTGTCCGTCAGCGCCGCTATCAAGGATTCCAGCTTGCGGTCGCAGTCGAGCATCTTGGCCTGGTAGGTGTCGTAGAGCTCCAGCGACTGGGTCAGCGCGAAGACATGCTCGTCCCGATCGTTGCCCACCAGTGCGGCGCGGATCGTCTCGATGGAGGAATGGCAGCGCACATCGCGGTAGATTGCCAACACGTCCGGATTGCGCTCGCCCGCGACAATGGCTCGAATAATCCGCATCCCAGTCGCGCCGGTGATGTCGGAGACGACGTGATGAAGTTGCAGGTTCATCTCCATCAGGGCTTTTTGCATGTGCTGAATGTGGGCGGCCGCGTATTCCACGAGCCGCTCCCGCTGACGCAGATAGGCGCGCAGAGTTGCGATCTGGGCATCAGGGCGGAAGCTCCCGCGCAACAAACCGTAGGAATGGAGCTGGCGCAACCACGCGGCATCGCTGACATCTGTCTTGCGCCCAGGCACATTCTTGGCGTAGCGCGCATTGACCAGAATGACCTCGAACCCGTGATGCTCAAGAATCTCGTAGGCCGGAATCCAATAGACCCCGGTGGATTCCATCGCCACGCTAGTCACGCCACATGCTTTGAACCAGTCCGCCAGATCGTGCAGGTCCTGCGTAAATGTGCCGAACGCACGCACTGGCGTGTCAGTGCAGGTCGGGTCGACCGCGGCCATGTGCATTTTTGATCCGATGTCGATGGCGGCAGCGCCGACGTTGACCGGCCTCAATTCCAGGCGGTCACCAGTCGTTGTCTTGGGCATAGCAAATCCTCCATCTAATTTGCCGGCAGGAGGGTCTGGGCTATGCCAATTGTCATCTTCCTAATCGGGATCGCCGCCAGGGGCGGCGTCACCACTCTCAAGTTCGCATGCACCCATGGACCACGTTTTTTAACGGGGCTGTGCCTCCAATAAGCTGACGACCGCTACCCTCCAAGCCGCAAGAATAGCACGGACTGTTTTTACCGCGCACAGGCGGGCAACGGCCCGTGATAGTTTTTTAAAATGTCGCGCTCCATGCGCAGCCGTTCGTTCTCCCGCTGCAGCCGGGCGATCTCCGCCGCCTGGTCCGCCGACGGCAGCGCCGCCTGCGTCATGGGGCGCCGCGTCGCCGCCGTCGGCTCGTGCCCGCCACCGAGCCGTTCCACCCATCGGCGCAACACCGAATCGCGCAGGCCGAGTTCATTCGCCACCGCGGTGACCGTGCGCCCGCTCGACGCCACGAGCTCAACAGCCTGCCGCTTGTACTCCTGCGTGAACGACCGTCGTCGACGTCCTTCCATCCGACACCTCCTGGCTCTTCGAGCCTACTACAGGTGTCCACTCATTCGGAG
>DASXOK010000308.1:0-4149 GCA_036494425.1 Pseudolabrys sp. | reverse complement strand
GACCGTATTGCCGATGTCGTGCAGCTTGAGATCGAGGAACATCTGTTTTCCGGCGGCGATCAGCCCGGCGGCAAACTGAATGCCGCCGGCATACACGAGCTGATAGCCGATCTTGTAGAACGTCACCGACGGGCCGAGCTTGGCGACGATCGTCTCGGCGTCGCGTATCGACGGCAAATCCAGCGACACGATCAGTCGGTCGCGCGCATTCAAAGTCACTCTGGCGTTCTCCTTTACTGCGTTCACATCATCATCCGCACCATGTCCACCATCCGCGCGAGTTGTGCGCGCAGCAGGTTGGCCATACCGGCATCGGCGATATTGTCCATCTCGTCGAAGGCCTGTTCGGCCATTGGAATAGCGACCTGCTCGGGAATCACCAGCGCGCCGCAGCCGAGTTCGAGCACCTGCCGCAGCGCCATCAGCGAGCGCACGCCGCCGAGCCGGCCCGGCGCGGTCGAGCCGATGGCGAAAACGCGGCCTTTGAACGCGGCGTACAACGGATCGCCGCGCTCGCGCACGCGCGATACCCAGTCGAGCGCATTCTTCAACAACGGCGTGATGGAGGCCGAATATTCAGGGCTGGCGATGAAGACGCCGTGATGCGCGCTGATCATCTGCTTGAGCTTGAACGCGTTGTCGGGCTGGCCCATGTCCGCGTCGTCGTCGGCGTCGTAGAGCGGCAGCGGATAATCCTGCAGCGAGATGCGCGTGACCTCGGCGTCGAGCAGGGTCAGCTCCTTGGCGGCAAGCGCCGCCAGCCTGGTGTTGTGTGAGCCGGTGCGGATCGAGCCGGACAGGACCAGGATTTTCGGGGTAGGCATCGGCGGCTCCGTGGGGCGGGCCGGATTGAATAACACGCTGACCATCAGTCGTCATTCCGGGGCGCGGACGAAGGCCGCGAGCCCGGGATCCATACTCCGCAGCGTCGGTGATTATGGATTCCGGGCTCGCTCGCGGAGTTTATCATCGGGCCGCGCTGCGCGCGGACCCGTTGGCTCGCGCCCCGGAATGACAGAAGACCTACTTCCCGCGATAGACCCACACGCGGGCGGGCGGCACGTTGAGCCAGATCAGCTCGGAGCACTTGGCGCTGATGCTCGACAGCTCCTTCGGAATCGGCGGCATCATCGCGTAAGTGAACTGGATGAAGGGCGCGCTCGGCTGCAACAGGGTCACGGCATCGGCGATCAGCCGCAGACGGGTGCGCAGCGCCTTGGTCATCAGCGGCAGGCCGGACACCATCGCCGCCGCCTTATCGCCTACGACATTTTCAAGCGTGCGGCGCAAACGATAAGCATCGCCCTGCACGACCGTCGCTTCCGGATAACGCGCGCGCAGCAGGCGGCAGAAGTCGGGATTGAATTCGACCAGTACGAGCCGCGCCGGATCGACGCCGCGCTGAACCAGCGCCTGCGTCACCGGGCCGGTGCCGGGCCCGAGTTCGATGATCGGACCGTTCGATTGCGGATCGACATAACGCGCCATGGTGCGCGCCAGCGCACGACCCGACGGCATCACCGCTCCGGTACGGATCGGCTTCTCCATCCACGACCGGATGAACTGCATTTCGTCATCGAGACGAAATGGTTTCTTTTCAACGCGGGCGAATGATTGAGATGGCATTGCTGATGTCACGCGGACAGGACGGCGGCAGAAACAGCCTTCGTCACGGGTATAGGGCGCAGGGCGAGGGGTCAAGATGGCTAGTTGGCATTACTGCCGCGAGTTCCCAGACCATCCAGGAACTCCTTGACCCGGCTGAAGAATCCGGTCGATTCCGGCTGGTTCTCGTCGGATGAGAGCTTGTCGAATTCAGCCAGCAGCTCGCGCTGCCGCTTGCTCAGATTCTGCGGCGTCTCCACCGACACCTGCACATACATGTCGCCCGTCTGCTTCGACCTCAGCACCGGCATACCTTTGCTGGTAAGCCGGAAGCGGCGGCCGGTTTGAGTGCCGCCCGGGACTTTCACGCGGGCCTTGCTGCCGTCGATCGCCGGCACTTCGAATTCGCCGCCCAGCGCCGCCGTCACCATCGAGATCGGCACGCGGCAATAGAGATCGGCGCCATCGCGCTGGAAGAACTCATGCTGTGCGAGCGAAAGGAAGATGTAGAGATCGCCCGGCGGTCCGCCGCGCACACCGGCCTCGCCCTCGCCGCTGAGACGAATGCGCGTGCCGTCCTCGACGCCGGCAGGGATGTTCACCGAGAGCATACGCTCGCGCATCACGCGCCCGGCACCGCTGCAGTCCTTGCACGGATCGTCGATCACTTGGCCGCGGCCCTGGCAGACAGGACAGGTGCGCTCCAGCGTGAAGAAGCCCTGTGCATGACGGATCTTGCCGGCGCCGCCGCAGGTGGAGCAAGCCTTCGGCTTGGTGCCCGCCTTGGCGCCTGAGCCGGAGCAGGCTTCGCACGTCACTGACGTCGGGATGCGGATCTGCGCGGTCTTGCCCTCGAAGGCTTCCTCGAGGGTGATCTCCATGTTGTAGCGCAGGTCCGAGCCGCGCTCACGGCCCTGGCCGCGGGCGCCGCGCGCGGCGCCGCTCATGCCGAAGATGCCTTCGAAGATGTCGGCGAAGGTGGAGCCGAAGTCGGCGCCGAAGCCGTGCGCGCCGCCCATTCCGCCCTGCTCGAAGGCGGCGTGGCCGAAACGATCATAGGCGGCGCGCTTGTCGCCGTCCTTGAGCACGTCATAGGCCTCGTTGAGCTCTTTGAATTTGTGCTCGCACTCGCTGTCGCCCGGATTGCGATCCGGATGATGCTGCATGGCGAGCTTGCGGAACGCCGCTTTCAGCTCGACCTCGGTGCAGGTTCGCGAAACGCCCAGGACTTCGTAGTAGTCGCGCTTGGACATTCAGGGCACCCACGTATCCACGCCGCCACCGGACGCGAGCTGCGCGAATCTCGGAACGACGGGTACAATTGCATAAAAGTAATGCCCTCGGGAGGTCCCCGAGGGCATATGGGCTCGGAAGGCGGCAATCATGCGCGCGTCCCGTTGCGGGCTTAGGCCGACTTCTTCTTGTCGTCGTCGACTTCGGTGAATTCCGCGTCGACAACGTCTTCTTTCTTCTCGCCCGAGGCTTCGCCGCCGGGAGCGCTCTGCGCTTCCTGCTGCTGCTTGTACATGGCCTCGCCGAGCTTCATCGAAGCCTGCGCCAGCGTGTTGGACTTCTGCTGAATGGCGTCGGCATCGTCGCCCTTCAGCGCTTCCTTCAGGTCGGCAATCGCATTCTCGATCGCGCTGCGGTCGGCGTCGCTGACCTTCGAACCATGCTCCGAAAGCGCCTTCTCGGTGGAATGCACCAGCGCCTCGGCGTGGTTCTTGGCTTCGACAGCCGCCTTCCGCTTCTTGTCTTCCTCGGCGTGCGCCTCGGCGTCCTTGACCATCTTCTCGATGTCGGTCTCGGACAGACCGCCGGAAGCTTGGATGCGGATCTGCTGCTCCTTGCCGGTCGCCTTGTCCTTGGCGTTCACGTTGACGATGCCGTTGGCGTCGATGTCGAAGGCGACCTCGATCTGCGGCACGCCGCGCGGCGCCGGCGGGATGCCGACCAGGTCGAAGTTGCCGAGCATCTTGTTGTCGGCCGCCATTTCGCGCTCGCCCTGGAAGACGCGGATCGTCACCGCGTTCTGATTATCCTCGGCGGTCGAGAAGACCTGGCTCTTCTTGGTCGGGATCGTGGTGTTGCGGTCGATCAGCCGGGTGAACACGCCGCCCAGCGTCTCGATGCCGAGCGACAGCGGCGTGACGTCGAGCAACAGCACGTCCTTGACGTCGCCAGCCAGCACGCCGGCCTGGATGGCGGCACCGATGGCAACGACTTCGTCCGGGTTGACGCCCTTGTGCGGCTCCTTGCCGAACAACTGCTTCACGACCTCCTGGACCTTCGGCATGCGCGTCATGCCGCCGACCAGGACCACCTCGTTGATCTCAGCGGCGCTCAGGCCAGCGTCCTTCAACGCCTGCCGGCACGGCTCGACCGTCTTCTGCACCAGGTCGTCGACCAGCGCCTCGAACTTGGCGCGGGTGAGCTTCATGGTGAGATGCTTCGGACCCGACGCATCCGCTGTGATAAACGGCAGGTTGATTTCGGTCTGCGTGGTAGACGACAGTTCGATCTTGGCCTTCTCGGCAGCCTCTT
>DASXOK010000307.1:0-5291 GCA_036494425.1 Pseudolabrys sp. | reverse complement strand
GCATCCCGGTCGCCGGTGAGGATGGCGCCGATGCGCGACTGATCGAGCATGCGCACCGAGCGGTCCCACAGGTCGAGACCCTCGATCATCGTCTTGTCGAGACGGAAGATGTCGGCATTGTTGTGGAAGGCGCCGCCGCCTTCGAGCAGCCACGCACCGGTCACCGCCGGAATGCAGCTCGCCGCGTGCATGCTCACCGAGCCGTTGCGCGAGCGCGCGAAACCATAGCCGAGGCGGAAGTAAGCGCGCTTGCGCTCGCCGACGAGCCTCGCGAACTCTTCGATCGTTTCCACCGGCGTGCCGGTGATCTTCGACGCCCATTCCGGGTCGCGCGTGCGCAGATGCGCTTCCAGTTCGCGCGGCGCGTCGGCGTAGCGGTTCAAGTAATCCCAATCCGCTTTTCCGTCGCGGAACAGGCAATGCATCACCGCGCAGGCGAGCGCGGCATCGGTGCCAGGCTTCACCAGCACGGCCAGGTCCGCCTGCTCCATGGTGCCGTTCATGTAAATGTCGATGGCGACGATCTTGGCGCCGCGTTCTTTGCGCGCGCGCGTCGCATGCGTCATCACGTTGACCTGAGTATTCACCGCATTGGTGCCCCAGATCACCACGAGGTCCGACTTCGCCATCTCGCGCGGATCGGGTCCGGCGATGCGGCCGACGCCCGCGGCGTAGCCCGAATAGGCCGGGTTGACGCAGATCGTCGAATGAAAGCCGGAATATTTCTTGGCGTGACGCAGGCGGTTGATGCCGTCGCGCATGACCAAGCCCATCGTGCCGGCATAGAAATAAGGCCACACGCTCTCGGCGCCGTGGCGCTGCTCGGCCTTGAGAAAATTCTCGGCGACGAGATCGAGCGCGTCGTCCCACGCGATCGGCGCAAATTCGCCGGAGCCCTTCGGCCCCACGCGCCGCAACGGATGCATGAGCCGCTGCGAATGATGCTCGCGCTCGGCATAGCGCGCGACCTTCGCGCAGATGACGCCGGCGGTGTAATCGTTGTCCTTCGCCCCGCGCACGCGCCCGATGGTGTGCGCGTCGAGCAATTCGACCTCGAGCGCGCAGGTCGAGGGACAATCGTGCGGACAGGCCGAAAAGCCGATCCGCTTGGCGCTGGGAGCCCGGACGGTTTGATTCATGGGAACCAATATAGGCGTCATTCCGGACGCTGCGAAGCAGCGATCCGGAATCCAGCCATAAGTGCCGCGATTCACGCTGGATTCCGGGTTCACGCGCTAACGCGCGTGCCCCGGAATGACTGCAAGGCTAAACCCTGCTCTCCACCGGCTTCTTCGACCGCCGCCAGGTTCCACCGACGATCAGCACCAGCGCGGCGCCGGCCGCAGCGGCTCCATATTCGACCATATGCGCCGTGTCTGCGCCGAAGTTGCTGGTGAGATAGCCCAGGACCACCGGATCGGTGGCGATCACCTCGCCGACGATCCAGCCGAGCAGCGCCGCGCCCGCCCAGATCAGGATCGGGAACCGGTCGAGCAGCGACATGATCAGCGCCGCACCGGCGACGATCAGCGGGATGGAAATCGCAAGGCCGAACACGAGGAGCGCGACATTGCCGCCGGCCGCCGCCGCGATGGCGATGACGTTGTCGAGGCTCATCACGATGTCGGCGATGGCGACGATGCGCACGGCGCGCCAGAGATGATCGACCGCCTCGGTCTCGTCGTGGTCCGGCTCGTCCGGCACCAGGAGCTTGGCCGCGATGTAGAAGAGCGCCAGCCCGCCGACGATCTTGAGGTACGGCAACGTCATCAGCGACGCGACGACGCCGGTGAAAACGATACGCAGGCCGACCGCCACCGCCGCGCCGAGCACCATGCCCCAGATGCGCTGCTTGGCCGGCAGGCCGCGGCAGGCCATGGCGATGACCACGGCATTGTCGCCGGAGAGCAGGATGTTGATCCAGATGATCTTGACGACTGCGACCCAGAATTCGGCGTGGCCCATGTCGCCCCAGCCGGAGCTCAGCATGGAGCCCCACATGGCCGGGTTCAGAAATTCGGCAAAATTCACCTGCGCGCCCCTCCCCGATCTCCGCCTGAATTCAGCGGGTTACTTCGGCCCGTCCTACCAAAGACGGGCCGGGGGGCATCTATAGCGCAGATCGCCGCACTTGGCAGGGCGTGCGTCTCATAGACGCACGCGCCGCCTCACCGCGTCAGCCGACGATCTCGTTGCCGGAGAAGAACTGGCCGATCTCGATCGCCGCGTTCTCGGCCGAGTCCGAACCGTGCACCGAATTCTCGCCGATCGAGCGGGCGTGCACCTTGCGGATGGTGTTCGCCGCCGCCTTGGCCGGGTCGGTCGCGCCCATGACTTCGCGGTACTTGGCGATCGCGTTGTCGCCTTCGAGCACCTGCACCACCACCGGGCCGGAAGTCATGAACTCCACCAACTCGCCGAAGAAGGGCCGCTCCTTGTGCACGGCGTAGAACTGCTGCGCCTGCTCCTTGGTGATGCGCACGCGCTTCTGCGCGACGATTCGCAGGCCGGCCTGCTCGATCATGGCGTTGATGGCGCCGGTGAGGTTGCGCTCGGTGGCGTCGGGTTTCAGGATCGAAAAGGTGCGCTCGAGCGCCATCGGATCATCCTTCAGTGGGATTGATCGGCCTATGACCGACATTCATTGGAGTGTTGCGGGTGCGGCGGCTTATACCGACGGCCTTTGGGCGCGGCAAGATCGCGCCGGACAATGATTATTGTGATCTTCCGGAGGTGCCGAGAATGAAGTCCCGCTACCAGATGTTCGCGGCCTATAATGCCTGGTGCAACGAACGGCTTTATGACGCCGCGGCGACCCTCTCCGACGCCGACTACCGCGCCGACCGCGGCGCCTTCTTCAAGTCGGTGCACGGGACGCTCAACCATCTCCTCGTGGGCGACCGCATCTGGATGCGTCGCTTCACCGGCGTGGGCGAGATGCCGCCGAGCCTGGATGCCATCCTCTATGACGACTTCGACGTGTTGCGCGCCGCGCGGCGCGTGCAGGACACGCTCATTGTGCGCTACATCGCGGGCCTGACCGAGGACGCCCTTTCCGGCACGCTGCGCTATCGCACCGTGGTCCGCCCGCAGACGATCGAGCAGCCGCTTGCCCCCGCGCTCGATCATTTCTTCAACCACCAGACCCACCACAGGGGACAGGCGCATGCGCTCATCTCTTCGGTCATCGGCAACGACAAGACGCCGAGTTTCGATTTGATTATTTTTCAGAGGGAGAGTGGCATCGGGCTGAAGGCGTCGTAGTCTTGCTCCGTCATTCCGGGGCCGGCCAAAGGCCGGAGCCCGGAATCCATAATCCGCAACGCTGCGGCGTATGGATTCCGGGCCCGCTGCTGCGCGGCGTCCCGGAATGACAGCCGAAAAACTGGCGCGCCCCCCGGAATGACGGAAAGTTAAATGCGCCCGCCCCCCAATGGGATTGCGTTGCGGCGCAGCATCCGCCACAACGCCGCCCCATGCTCATTATCGACGACCTCTCCGTCCGTATTGCCGGCCGCACGCTCATCGAAGGCGCGTCCGCCCGCGTGACGCCCGGCGCGCGCGTCGGCCTCGTCGGCCGCAACGGCACCGGCAAGTCGACCCTCTTTAACGTGATTACCGGCGATCTCGCCGCCGAGCACGGTTCCGTGGAACTGCCGCCCCGCTGGCGCATCGGCCGGCTGGCGCAGGAAGCGCCCAATGGGCCGGAGAGCCTCATCGACGTGGTGCTCAAGGCGCACACCGAGCGCAGCCGCCTGCTCGCCGAAGCCGAGACCGCCAAGGACCCGCACCGCATCGCCGAGATCCACACCCGCCTCGTCGATATCGACGCGCATGCGGCGCCCGCGCGCGCCGCATCGATCCTGTCGGGCCTGGGCTTCTCCACCGCCGATCAGGCTCGGCCCTGCGCGGAGTTCTCCGGCGGCTGGCGCATGCGCGTCGCGCTCGCCGCGACTCTGTTCTCCGAGCCGGACCTGCTGCTGCTCGACGAGCCGACCAACTATCTCGATCTCGAAGGCACGCTCTGGCTTCAGGATCACCTGGCGACCTATCAGAGCACGATGATCGTCATCAGCCACGACCGCGACCTGCTCGACAACGCGGTCAACCAGATCCTGTCGCTGGAGAACAAGCAGCTCACGCTTTATCGCGGCGGCTACTCCGACTTCGAGCGCCTGCGCCGCGAGCGCATGATGCTCGACCAGAAGATGGTCAAGAAGCAGGAAGCGCAGCGCAAGCATCTGCAGGCCTTCGTCGATCGCTTCCGCGCCAAAGCGAGCAAGGCGCGGCAGGCGCAGTCGCGCCTGAAGATGCTGGCCAAGCTCGAGCCGATCTCGGCGCTCGTCTCCGACGACGTGCGGCCGATCCATTTCCCCGAGCCGGACAAGCTCCTGTCCCCGCCGATCATCGCCACCGATGACGTCGCCGTCGGCTACGACGAGCGCGTCGTGCTGTCCGGCTTGTCGCTGCGCATCGACAATGACGACCGCATCGCGCTGCTCGGCTCCAACGGCAACGGTAAATCGACGCTGGTGAAGCTGCTCGCCAATCGCCTCGCGCCGATGCACGGCGACGTGACGCGCGCGGCGAACCTGCGCGTCGCGTATTTCGCGCAGCATCAGCTCGACGAGCTGGACCCGCAGGGCAGTCCCTACGATCATGTGCGCCGGCTGATGCCCGACATGCCGGAGGCGAAGGTGCGCGCGCGCGTCGGCGCCATCGGCTTTTCCGGCCAGGCCGGCGACACCAAGGTCGAGAAGCTCTCCGGCGGCGAGAAGGCGCGGCTGATGCTCGGCCTCGCGACGTTCAATGCGCCGCATCTCGTCATCCTCGACGAGCCGACCAACCATCTCGACATCGACAGCCGCGGCGCGCTGATGGAGGCGATCAACGACTTCCCCGGCGCGGTGATCCTTGTCTCGCACGACCGCTATCTGTTGGAAGCCTGTGCCGACCGGCTCTGGCTTGTGGCGGGAGGCAGGGTCTCGCCCTTCGACGGCGATCTCGACGATTACACGCGGCTGGTTTTGTCCGGTGGCGTCGAGAAGAGCATTGCGAAACCGCCGCCGCAGCAGGACCGCGGCGAGATGCGCCGCGCCGCCGCAGAGAAGCGCGCGGAGACCGCGCCTTTGCGCAAGCGCGTCGCCGATGCCGAACTCAAGCTGGCGCAGCTCAACAAGCAGCTCGCGCGCCTCGATGCCACGCTCGGCGACGGCACGCTGTTCGCCACCGATCCGGCGCGCGCGGCCGAACTGTCGAAGACGCGCGCCGATGTGGCGAAGGCGATTGCA
>DASXOK010000306.1:0-7836 GCA_036494425.1 Pseudolabrys sp. | reverse complement strand
ACCTTGTTGCGCTCGTGCGCGCGATGGCATTGCGTGACCATCGTGGTGGCGCCGATGAAAGCGAAATTCCAGCCAATGCCGAGCAGCACCAGTGCGCTCCAGAAATGCGCCACGGTCAGGCCGCTGATGGCCACGATGCCGGTGAGCACGATGAAGCCCAGGCCGAGGCCGGTGATGCGCTCGACGCCGAAGCGCGCGATCAGGCCGCCGGTGATGAAGCTCGGCCCATACATGGCGAGCACATGCCATTGGATGCCGAGCATGGCATCGGTGACCGAGTGGCCGCAGCCGACCATGGCCAGCGGCGCCGAGGTCATCACCAGGTTCATCATGCCGTAGGCGGCCATGCCGCAGGCCACGGCGACAAGAAAGCGCGGCGCGCGCACGATCTCGGAGAGCGGCCGCGCCGGATCACGATGGCGCACGGCCAGCGGCGGGATCCGGACGAAATGCAAAACGATGGCGGCGAGCAGCGCGCAGGCGGATTGGCCGAGATAGCTGGCGGCGAAGAGATGCGGCGACAGGAGATCCTTGGTGAAGATGACAAGCTGCGGTCCGATCAGCGCCGCGAACATGCCGCCGGCGAGCACCAGGGAGACCGCCTTGGGGCGGAAGGCTTCGCTCGCTGTATCCGCGGCCGCGAAGCGGTAGGATTGGTGCGCCGCGGCATAAAGGCCGCCGCAGAAGGTGCCGAAGATGAGCAGCCAAAACTGGCCGTGCATCACCGCTGAATAAGAGATGAGGCCGGAGAGGATACCGAACAGCGAGCCGGTCTGCAGCGCGAAGCGGCGCCCGAAATGGCGGGCGAGCGCGCCGAGCGGCAGCGTGCCGAGCCACATGCCCATCACCATGCCGGTGACCGGCAGCGTCGCGAGGCCCTTGTCGGGCGCGAGCATGGCGCCGACGATGCCCGCGGTGGAGACGATGACGGTATTGTTGCCGCCGGCAAGCGCCTGCGCGACCGCCAGCACCAGCGCATTGCGCCGTGCAAGGCAGTCGTCGGAGACGTGTGGAACTGGTTCGGCGATCGCCGACATCAGGCAAGGCTCCCGGAAAGCCTTTCTTTGTCTAGCGTGGGTTAGAGAATAGAACCACTACCAAAGGCGCAAGGGAGGGTTGTTAACCCTTCAGCGCCGAGCGGCCCGTGTCCCGGGCGCGGCGCAGCGGAACGATGCGCCGCAGACCCGGAATCGTCGCGCATTCGGAACTTGGGAAGGCCCCCGGATCTGCGGAGCAACACTACGCTACCGCTTCGTGTTGCACCGCGTCCGGGGCACGCAGCTGTGCCCTCAAAACTCAATCTTCCCCGGGTGCAGCACCTTGGCGTCGCGCGCCGCGTCGGGCGAGGTCGCGCCGATCTGGCCGAGCGAGGCGCGCAGTTCATCGATGTAGAGATCGATGAGCTGGGCCGGACCCTCGTCGCCCAGAGCGCCGACCGCCCAGAGGAACGACTTGCCGGCGAAGGCTGCGTCGGCGCCGAGCGCCAGCGCACGCATCACGTCCTGGCCGCTGCGCACGCCGCTGTCGAGGACGATGGTCGCTTTCTTGCCGACGGCGGCGACGATTGCCGGCAGCGCGTCGATCGACGGCACGACAGCCTCGATCTGGCGGCCGCCGTGGTTCGACACCCAGATGCCGTCGACACCGAGCGCGACCGCCTTCTCGGCATCGGCCGGATGCAACAGCCCCTTGAGCAGCATCGGGCCTTTCCATTTGTCGCGATAGCGCGCGACCTCCTCCCAGGAGAAGGCGCCGCCCATGCGCGTGCGCGCGAAGGCGATAATCTCGTTGGTGCTTGAACCCTTCGGCGCATATTCGGCGATGGTGGCGAAGCGCGGCATGCCGTTGCGCAGCATCGCCATCAGCCATTTCGGACGCACCATCATTTCGTAGATCATGCGGGCGTTCGGGCGAAATTCATGCGCCAGCCCGGCATAGGTCTCGCGCGAGCGCGTGGTGCGCACCGGTACGTCGAGGGTGAGCGTCAGCGTCTTGGCGCCGACCACCTGTGCGCGACGCACGAGATCGAAGCCGATCTGGTGATCGTCGTGCCAGAAACGATAGAGCTGCAGCCAGAACACGTCGGGCGCGGCTTCCGCCGCCTGCTCGACCGACGCGCCGCCGGCGACGCTGAGCGTGTACGGGACGCGGGCGCGCTGCGCGGCCTTCGCCATCAAGAGATCGGCGCCGGGCCAGACCAAAGATGGCCCGCCCATCGGCGCGATGCCGATCGGCGCCGCGTAGCGCTGGCCGAACAGCGTGACATCGGTCGGCGGCAGCTTGTTGATGACGCCGTAGCGCGGCACGACTTTCACCGCATCGAAGGCGGCCCAGTTGTGCGCGATGCCGATGTCGTTGCCGGCGCCGGTGTCGCCGTATTCGAAGGCGAAGCGGGGGACGTTGCGCGGCGCATTGCGGCGCATCCAGGCCGACGTCGGAAAAAGCTTGTGCCACTTGGCAAAATTCGGATGGGGCGCAATGGCCAGCATGGCCTCTTGCTTGGCCGTCATATCGTGCATGGCGTTTCCTCGATGCGTATTTTTTATGAGTATAGCCCGGCTGTTCCGCCGGTATACGTCAGAAATGACTGAACGAGGTGCTCTTGAAGGCGAGCGGTTTCCCGTCCGCACCGAGGAAGCGCGCGCCCTCGCCGGCCGTGACTTCGCCGATGTCGGTGACCCGGACATGCGCTGCCTTCGCCGCGGCGCGGAAACTGTCGGCCTTCGGTGGCGGCACGGTGCACACGATCTCGAAATCATCGCCGCCGGTGAGCGCAGTCTCGAGCATCGCCGGATCGGCGGCGATGACGGCGCGGGCGGCTTCGGAGAGCGGCACGCTAGCGGCCGTGATCTCGGCGCCGACGTGCGACACACGGCAGAGCTTGGCGAAATCGCCGGCGAGGCCATCGGACACATCCATCGCGGCGGAGGCATGCGTGCGCACGGGCTCGGCCAATGCGTTGCGTGGCTGCGGCAACAGATAGCGCGAGAGCAGGTGCTGCCGCTGCGCGTCCGTGAGCGTCCATGGCGCGCCCCTGCGTAGCAGCAGGCCGAGTGCGGCATCGCCGATGGTGCCGGTGACGAAGACGCGGTCGCCGGGCATCGCGCCGGCGCGGCGCACCATGGTGCCTTCCGGCACGGCGCCGAACGTGGCGACGGAAACCATGACCAGTCCCGGCGTGCGGACCGTGTCGCCGCCGAACAGCGGACAGGCGAAGGTTTCCGCATCGTTGCGCAGACCATGCGCGAAGTCGGCGAGCCAAGCCTCGCCAATGTCCTTCGGCAGCCCGAGCGACACCAGGAAGCCGAGCGGCCGCGCGCCTTTGGCGGCGAGGTCCGACAGGTTCACGCGCAAGGCTTTGCTGGCAACCGTGTGCGCGGCATCGTCGGGAAAAAAGTGAACGCCGCCGATGATGGCGTCGGTCGTCAGGACGAGGTCGTGCCCCGGCGGCGGCGTGATGAAGGCGGCGTCATCGGAGAGACCGAGCGCACCGGGATGGGTGGCGAGCGGTTCAAAGAAACGCGCGATCAGGCGGTCCTCGGCCGACATTTTATCGTCGGACGCGGACATGGTCCCCTCACCCGGCCGCCTGACCGAAATCATCGGCGCGCAGCTTGCGCGCCAACTGGTCGAGCACGGCGTTGACCATGCCGGTCTCGTCGCGTTCGACGAAGGCGGCCGCGACGTCGGCATATTCGGCGACCACAACCCGCGCCGGCACATCGCGACGGTGGCTCAGCTCATAGGCGCCCGCACGTAAGGCCGCGCGCAGCACCGCTTCGATGCGCTTGAGCGGCCAGCCCTTCTGCAAGGCCTCGTCGATGATCGGATCAAGATCGCGCTGCTCACGCACCACGCCGGAAACGATGTCGCGGAAGAACGCGGCCTCGGCGGGCAAATACTGCGCGCCCTCGACCTCACGCCCGAGCCAATGGCTCTCGAACTCCGCCAGGATGTCGTTCAATCCGGTGCCGGCGAGCTCCATCTGGTAGAGCGCCTGCACCGCCGCGAGCCGCGCGGCACCGCGCTTGTTCGCCTTGCGCGGATCCTTGTCGTTGCGGGACGCCGGACCGGCCATCACGCCCCCGCCAGCTCGCGCTTGAGCTTGACCATGGCGAGCGCGACGCGCGCGGCATCGGCGCCCTTGTGGCCATGCGCGCCGCCAAGGCGATCCTTCGCCTGCGCTTCGGTGTCGACGGTGAGGATGCCGTTGCCGATCGGCAATTCCTGCTGGATCGTCAAATCCATCAGCCCGCGCGCGGACTCATTCGAGACGATCTCGAAATGATAGGTCTCGCCCTGGATCACGCAGCCGAGCGCGACCACGCCGTCAAAGGCCTTGCGCTTGCGCGCCGCCGCGGCGACCGCCATGGCGATGGCGCCGGGGATTTCCAGCGCGCCGGGAACCGTGATGCGCTCGTGCTCCACGCCCGCCTCGTCCAGCACGCCGGTGGCGCCGCGCAGGAGCTCGTCGGAATAATTCTCGTAAAAGCGCGCCTCGACGATCAGAATGCGCAGGGAATCGCGCTTTTTGGCGCTGCTTGCTTTTTTGGCCAGTGCCTCTTTGTCCTTAAGGTTCGGCGGCGTCGTAGCAAGCGCACGCGCGGCGAACAAGGGCTCGTTCGCGCATAGAGGTCATGGGCCGGGAAAAACCGGCGATAACGAAATTACTTCGACTCCATCAACCGCGCGGCGTAGCGGGCCATTGTGTCGACTTCCAAGTTGACGTCGTCGCCCTTCTTGAGCGCGCCGAACGTCGTCACCGCCAGCGTATGCGGGATGATCAGCACCGAAAACGTGTCGTCCTCAACCGCGTTGACGGTCAGCGAAATGCCGTCGAGCGCAACCGATCCCTTCGGCGCGATGAAGCGGGCGAGATCGCGCGGCGCGCGCAGCACGATGCGCGCCATGTCGGTCATGTCCTCGCGGGCGATGACGGTGGCGAGGCCATCGACGTGACCGGCGACCATGTGGCCGCCGAACTCGTCGCCGACCTTGAGCGGCCGCTCCAGATTGACGAGCGTCCCGTGCTTCCAGCGGCCGACCGAGGTGATGCGCAGCGTCTCGTCGGCGGCATCGACCGCGAACCAGGTGCGGCCGCCCTCTTCGCCGGTCTCGACCACAGTCATGCACACGCCAGAGCAGGCGACCGAGGCGCCGTCGATCAACTCGACGCGCGGATACTTGGTCAGGATGGTCAGGCGGTGCAGATTGTTGGCGCGCTGCTGGACAGTGCGGATCTCGCCGACATCGGTGACAATTCCGGTGAACATGATCAGGCGCGCTCATAATGTTCGAGTGTGTCGGCGCCCAGCTTTTCGCTGCCGCGTGATGTGAGGCCGTCGGTCAGCGCCGACAGCGCCATGCCGTCGAGCGCGTCGATGCCGGCGTCGCCGATCGCCTTCTCGCCGCGCAGCAGCGCGACTTCATCGACGAGGCCGGCGCCGACGAAGCTCGCCGCGACGCGCGGGCCGCCTTCGACCATCAGCCGTGTGACGCCTTCGGCGGCCAGCGCCTTGAGCACCTGATCGAGATCGAGCTTGCCGTTCTGCCCCTCGACGCGGATGACCTTCACCCCTTTGTGCACGACGATTTCTTCGGCGATGGGCGAGGCCTTGGTCGAGCAGACGATGATGGTCGGGGTCTCGCGCACGGTCGAGACGACGCCGAGCGACAGCGGCGTGCGCAGCCGTGCATCGAGCACCACGCGCAGCGGCGAGCGCTCGAACAGGCCCGGCAGGCGCGATGTGAGCTGCGGATTGTCGGAAAGCACGGTGCCGATACCGACGAGGATCGCATCGCTCTGCGCGCGCATGAGATGCACGCGCGCCTGCGCCTCGTCGCCGGTGATGAAGGCCTGCTTGCGGCCGGCGAGCCCGGCTTTGCCGTCAGACGAGACGGCCAACTTCAACAGCACGTGTGGCCGCGATTGCGTGATCTTGGCGATGTGGCCGGCATGGGCGCGGCGCGCCTCGTCGGCGAGCAGCCCGACATCGACCTGGATGCCCTTGGCGCGCAGCCGCTCGTGCCCCTGCCCCGAGACCTCCGGATTGGGGTCTTCCAGCGCCGACACCACGCGCTTGATGCCGGCCTTGATGACGGCGTCGGCGCAAGGCGGCGTCTTGCCTTCGTGCGAGCACGGCTCGAGCGTCACGTAGAGCGTCGCGCCATTGGCGGCGCGCTTGGCCCGGCGCAGCGCTTCGGTCTCGGCGTGCGGACGGCCGCCGGGTTGCGTCCAGCCGCGGCCGAGGATGACGCCGTCTTTCACGACGACGGCGCCGACCGCTGGATTGGGCGAGGTGTTGCCGAGGCCGCGGCGGCCGAGGCTCAGCGCCAGCCGCATGAAACGCTCGTCGTCGCTGATGATGTCATTCCGGGACGCGCCATCAGGCGCGAGCCCGGAATCCATAACCCCCGTGCTCAATTACTCACTCCTGTGGTTACGGATTCCGGGTTCGCTCGCTGCGCGAGCGCCCCGGAATGACGAAAGAGAGTCATTTGTGCGCGGCCGTCACCGGCTTGTCGTCTTCGGACAACTCGTCGAGCGCGGCGCGGAAGTCCTTGGCCTCACGGAAATTGCGGTACACGGAGGCGAAGCGGACATAGGCGACGTCGTCGAGGTCGCGCAGATGCTCCATCACCGTCTCGCCGATCAATTCCGACGTCACTTCGTTCTCGCCCAGACTTTCCAGCTCTCGCACGATCTTCGACACCATCTGTTCGATGCGCTCCGGATCGACCGAGCGCTTGCGCAATGCGATCTGCACCGAACGCATCAATTTGTCACGATCGAACGGCACGCGCCGTCCGTTGCGCTTGATCACCGTGAGTTCGCGCAACTGCACGCGCTCGAAGGTGGTGAAACGGAAATTGCAGGTGAGGCAGACGCGGCGGCGGCGGATCACCGCCGAATCTTCCGTCGGCCGCGAGTCCTTCACCTGCGTATCGAGGCTTGCGCAACTCGGGCAACGCATCATCTCCCCCTAGCCCTCCGTCATTCCGGGGCGCCGCGCCGAAGCCCACAGGGCGAAGGCGGGGCGAACCCGGAATCCAGATACGAATGCCGTGCCTGCGTCTGGATTCCGGGTCCGGCGCGGCGCGCCGTCCCGGAATGACCGTGTACATACTGCAACGTCATCGTCGTCTTTACTGATAGATCGGGAACCGCCCGAGCAACGTCTTCACCTTCTCGCGCACCGAGCCTTCAATCAACGAATCCTCCTCGACGTGCTTCTGCGATAGCACGTCGAGCACTTCCACGATCATGTCGCCTATCTGGCGGAATTCGGCGACGCCGAAGCCGCGCGTCGTGCCGGCCGGCGAGCCGAGCCGGATGCCCGACGTCACCGTCGGCTTCTCCGGATCGAAAGGAATGCCGTTCTTGTTGCAGGTGATGTCGGCGCGGCCGAGCGCCAATTCCGCCACCTTGCCGGTGAGCTGCTTCGGCCGCAGATCGACCAGCATCAGATGGGTGTCTGTGCCGCCGGAGACAATGTCGAGGCCGTGCGACTTCAGCGTCTCGGCCAGCGCCTTGGCGTTCTCCACCACGTTCCTGGCGTAGACCTTGAAGCTCGGGCGCAGCGCCTCGCCGAAAGCCACCGCCTTCGCGGCGATCACGTGCATCAGCGGGCCGCCCTGCATGCCGGGGAACACGGCCGAATTGATCTTCTTGGCGATCTCCTCGTCATCGCAGAGGATCACGCCGCCGCGCGGGCCACGCAGCGTCTTATGCGTGGTGGTCGTCACCACATGCGCGTGCGGGAACGGCGAAGGATGCGCGCCGCCGGCGACGAGGCCGGCGAAGTGCGCCATGTCGACCATCAGATAGGCGCCCAC